>CBDUCX010000255.1:0-8181 GCA_965365755.1 uncultured Pleurocapsa sp. | reverse complement strand
TTGGTTTCTGATTCCAAACTTCCTGCAAAATGCTGGATGAGTTTATTTGCGATTTGAAATCCTTCCTGGTCGCCTTGTTGAGCAAATAAATCTCTTGCTGTTCTTAGATCTAACATTGCTCTAGCATCCCCTCGACGACGATTGATAATCCGAAAAGTAAAGCCCCTGTCGTCTGTAAAGCGATCGCTCTTCTCGAAATTAAACAATACTCCAGCTCTTTCCAAGTATGCCCTAGCGTGATGTGGGTTACGTAAGATTGCATCGTCAAAATCCTGAATAGCAGCCCGTCTGTCTGATAATTCTTTCAGAATTAAACCACGTTGATAATACAAATCTGCCTCATTAGGATTGAGTAGTATGGCTCTACTAAAATCAGCGATCGCACCTCGATAGTCATACTGTGCTGCTTTGGCTTTTCCTTGCTGAGCGAGATCTTGGGCTGCGTTAAAAGATTCCTGAGATACGGCAGTAGACGCAAAAATATTCTGTCCTCTAGCCATAGGAGTTAAAGCCGTAAACAAGGTAATGATTTCAATGCTGATTAATGTTAAGAGAATCTTTTTCGTAGTTTTGAGGAACATATAGCCGTACCAAGTTAGGTTAGGACAAGCAGAATATTAGGAGCGAAAAAGTAACAAAGTCATAACATAAATTCCTATATGCTATAATAGCGATTTTTAACTACTATTCTTTTGTCACTCTGTTTTAAAACCACCAACTTTAAGTGCTTCTTCTAGTAATTCGGAATCTATTGATAAATTAGTTGCCATCGTTACACTAATCTTTACACATATACTCACACATGATAGCGCCGTAAAATGCGATCGCCCAAAAGCAAAATGAGCCTGGCGATCGCAATAATTCCTCTATTTTTAAGACATACCAGTGTTTTTTGGACATTCTAACCATAAGAGCAAGTAGCTTAAACTATTTGTTATGCTTAAGTACATATATCTGTACTCAAAAGTATGCTGACCAAACAAACAAACTATACCAATCTACGGCAAAACTTAGCCTCGATATTGGATGAAGCAATTAGCGATCGCAACGTAATTGTTGTTACTCGACAAGGTAAAGAAGACGTAGCAATTTTGGCTGCGGACGAACTGGCAAATATCTTGGAAACTTTGCATCTTTTTAGATCTCCTGCTAATGCTCAAAAGCTAATTGCAGCTATGGAAAGGGCAGATGCGATTGAAAATGATCCGAATGTAAAATCTGAAAGCCTAGCCGAACTCTGCCAGGAGTTGGAGATTGAGTAGAAGTGTAATATTTGACGTTCAGTTTAGAGAAGATTTACGTTGGTGGGCGAGAAAAGATCGTAAGATTTGCGATCGCGTTTTAAACTTGGTTGAAGCAACTATTACCGATCCGACATCAGGAATCGCCAAACCAGAAAGATTGAGATACTTGCCTGGTTCTCGTTGGTCGAGAAGAATTACTCAAGAACATAGACTTGTATATCAAATTAGTGAAGATCAGCTGATATTTCTACAGTGTCGTTACCATTATTAATTTCACCTGAGTTATCACCGACAAGACAAGGAATCAAACATTAGGAATGATTAAACTTACCAAATAGTATTGTCATAAAACTTTCTAATTTCTTTGTCCCTAGTAATAATTGGACAATTTTGATACACAGCCAATGCAATCATTATCCGATCGACTGGATCGCGATGTGACCATTCAAGATTAACGCTGGTTACAAAAACATCTTCATCAACAGCAAAAATTTTGACTACGTCAGATTGCTTAAGCCTTTTGAGGTATATATCCAAAGGTGTTCCTAAATCCAGTTTTTTATTTTTGACTTTAATCGCAATTTCCCAAATAGCGATCGCAGGAGTAATACCATCTTTTTCTCGTTCCATGCGATTGATCGCAGCTTTTGCTTTGGGTGAAAATTCATCGGGGTCTAAACTCCACCACAGCAAAGCGCAAGTGTCCAAAACTATAGTCAAAGTTCCCCCCATTCTTCCGTAGTAGGAGTAGTAGGGTCTTCTAAATATTTAATCTTCCCCCTCAAATCAGCAAATAACTCTTTTGTTGGCGGTGCTTCGTAATATTTAGAAATTTTAGCTACAGGTTTACCGCGATCGGTCACAATGATTTCTGTATCTTCTGATTCTACTAATCTAAGCAATTCTAGTAGTCTGCTTTTGAGCTTACTCTTAGAAATATTCATTTAATGTAACCATAGTCATGACTATAGTTACATGGTAAGATAATTTTACCCAATCTTCAATCACGTTTTTGATCACCCACGATCTCAAATCTGCTCAAATCAGTAAGCGCCATCAGGTTGTGAGATGGGGTAAATCACCATATTGATAACAGCTAACTTCCCTTTTTCTTGATAAATTCTGGATAAGATTCTTTTTTGAACACTATAACCATAACGATTGTCTGAATTTTTTAGCCAGATATCATCCAGTTGTTTTAAATCATCACAAGAGAACTTTTCTAATTCTTCTCATTCCAGTCCATCCTCATCATTTACTATTTTGTCGATTAATCAAGGCGATCGCATTGTAAACTACTTATAAATTAATAGGTTCAGGAATAACTTCGCTTTCAGTTTGCCCAGCTTCGAGATACATTTAAATTACTTCTAAATTACTTCTCCCCCGTTAACAGCATGATAAGAGGTAAGATTTGTAGAGCGATCGCATTGTTCTAGAATAGTTAAGATAATCGCATACCAAGATTCATAAATATTGCTTCAGTAATGCGATCGCTATTAATACAAAAGATCTATTAAATTTTTCTAGATTATCTCTTTGGTTAGACTTAGTTAAAACTATAAATATATAGATAATTAAAATTAAATTACATATGATGTTCAAACAAGAACCTGACAGTCATATTAATCATTTAAAGGTAGTAGACTTTAACTCAGGAATTGAAATTTTAACTAAAGGCGATCGCGATTTAGCCAAGATTATTGCAGAATTTGACAATCCTCCCCAGTGGCAAAGAGAGCCAGGATTTCCGACACTGATTCAGATAATTTTAGAACAGCAAGTTTCTCTGGCTTCCGCAAAAGCTACTTTTAATCGTCTCTGCAAGACTATTAATCCATTGACTCCAGAATACTTTATCAGCCTAAGCCAAGCTAAATTAAAAATAATTGGTTTTAGTCGTCAAAAAATTATATATAGTAGAGAATTAGCTAATACTATTCTCAATAATCAACTAGATTTAAAAAGTCTAGAAAAGTTAGACGATCTAACTATTAGAAAAAAACTTTTACAAATCAAAGGAATAGGTGATTGGACTGTAGATATGTACTTGATGATGGCATTACAACGTCCAGATATATTTCCTAGTAAAGATTTAGCAGTGGCGATCGCCGTAAAAGAAATCAAGCATCTATCTACTCGTCCCAAACCAACAGAGTTAGAATTAATTGCCGAAACTTGGCGACCTTATCGAGCTGTAGCGACTCAAATATTATGGCACTATTATCTAAATCGCTAACAATCAAAATAGCTTAATTTACCTTAATGTATTACAAACTTCTCTAGTTCTTCTCTAGTTCTTCCCTAGTTAGTTTCATGATATTTACTGAAAAGCTGAAGAAGGATTCTTAGAAACCCCTATTTCAACGAAGTAAGTAGGGGTAGTTCATAAATATTAGTTGTAATAGGTGAGTAAAATTGATTAGACAATTTAATAATAAGCTTAGAGCCTAGAGCTATTAGTTATTAGTTGTTTGACTTGGTTGAATGAAGTATCTATTCCTCGTTGTGTTATATCAGAGAATTCCTCGCCAAAATCAAAGTTAACCGCTGGAATCAAGACCCAGTAAGCTTGGGTCGCTTTGCCATAAAGTACTTGAGTCCAGGAAAGTAGCGATCGCGGGTTACAACTATGTCCGAAGCTAGGATTATCGTCTTGTGCTTGAATTTGTTCTATTTTTAAGGAGACAGGGTTTTCTGCACTAGTTGCCACTGCATCTATAAAAATAACTGTATCAGCCTGGGCAATATCGGCAGTAAGTTCGGGTGTTAGTTGATGCACAGCCAGCGATCGCACTCCAGATAATCCATAGTGAGCTATCTTTTCGGCAACCACCTGTCCTGCACCATCATCACTGCGTAAAGTATTGCCGTAACCAATGACTAAAAAATTCATTCTGCTGTAACTAATAAAGACTTCATATGTAGCCAATGCGGCGTCTTCCACATCAAAATGGGAAATGGCTCTGGCAAATCACAACAGTCGAGAAACATCCTTAAAACAATACTGCTGTTTCAGAATTCAGCATCAATTTTTTGGCATTCAAATCATCTGGGGAAGATTGTGGTGGCAGAGGTGGATTGTCACCATTTCCTCTGGGAACAAATAACAGCTCTCCACTAGAGTAACTTGTACCAAAGGTAGCAGCGAGACTAGACACCTGATTCAATGCTGAAAGTAAATCTCTTTCCTGTAGGGAAGATAATGGATGAATAAAAGTTGTGACCACAAAACCATTGGCGATCGCATAGCGTGCATCTAAAGCTGAGTGAAAATTAGCCAGCATCATTTTTTGCATTTGTTCTGAGGTTAATTCTTCCGCATCCATCACAGGAGAAACAATTCTCATTCGGTTGGCACTAGGATCAGCGAAAACAACAATGGAGATTTCATTGATGGAAAACCGCCATTGTCCAGGTTGAGTGGAAATGTCGTCTACTTGCTCTTGTAAAATAGTATCTAGTCGTTCAATGTCCATTGGTTCGAGATTCAATTCTTCTGGTGCTGATTGTGCTAACGCAGAAGATCGCCATAAACCATTGCTGAAGTGATTGGTAAAACCAGTCGTAACAGCCAATCCAACCAGTAAAGCCCAAAATTTTCGTTTCATACTTATTTGCCAAACTCTATAGATTCTATATTATTCAAGCTCTGGCTGAGAATGAGATGAGACGGTAATACTCAATTGTCTGGAATATATTCAAAAAAGATGGATAAATTGTCGTTGCGCCAAGAATTAATCGGTGAAAATTGCCTCGAAAATTGAGCGATTAACTCGAAATTTAATCTGCAATAATTGTTGATAGAAATGGTCTAAATTATCTATTTTCACTTCGCCATCTGCTTATCATTTTTTTGATAATAGCCAGAGTTCCTTTGACTTTTAATAGTAAAATATAATGGCTCTCATAGACTGGTTATACATTGAATCACCAACATTTAGCGAGGAAATTTAATGCCGACATAACCGAGGAGACTATCTCTACCTGGATTTGCCCCCAGTAAATCTGCATGGGAAATATGATGCCAGCGTAACCCTAACATTAGTCGCCTTTGCTCACTCAGCTTAATTGTTGTGCCACCACCAACTTGGGGGGTAAAGTTAAAACTGGCTCCTGTACTAGGGACATCATTAGTTGTACCCAATATTCCTGCACCACCATCAACAAACAGTGACCAGTTGGACTGCCGAATAAAATGCCATCGCATTAAAAGATTTAAGTTTAAGCCTAGAGCATCATCATCAGGTTGACTAAAATAAATGCTGTTTAATTCTAAATTGATACTATGGCCATTAAAGAGAAATTTGGATAATCCTGCCCCAACTAAACCGAAACGTTGGGGAAAAGCCTCATTGTTATCTAATGTTGTAGCTCCTGCACCCTGGATATACCAGTGTAATTGTCCCTTTTGACCAAAGACAGACTCGGAATTTTCTTCTGTTTTAGCTGAAATAGGATCAACCTGTAGTTTTTCAATGGGGGTTGAATGTACGGCGGATGGAGGGATTGAAAATAGTAACATCCCTAACAAGAGGGTTGTGCCATGATAGATATTATTTCTATTGCTCAAAATAGTATTATGCTTAACCTTAATTGATGACATTATTTGAGTATAAATCACAGTTTAGCTTAACTTTATTGATGATAAATGTCTCATAAGAACTATCTGCAAGTATTTAATCGCATTCCAGTTGTTTTACTGATAACTATCTTATTATTAGGATTATTTTTTCGCTTTGCTAATTTGGGGCATAAAGTCTTTTGGGTAGATGAGGTGGCAACTGCTGTGAGGATTTCTGGCTACACGATTCCAGAGGTTACTGATAATTTAGTACAACAAGATATTATTACTCAAGATGTTCTATTTTCTTATCAAACTATTGACTCAGATAAAAATTTTCTTGATAGTTTGGTGGCATTAACCAAAAGTCCAGAACATGCACCGCTTTACTTTATTATCGCTAGGATCTGGATGCAGTTGTGGGGAGATTCCATAACTGTGCTGCGTAGTTTGTCGGCTTGTTTAAGTTTGCTAGTTTTTCCTTGTCTTTACTGGTTATGTGCTGAATTGTTTGATAAATCTCTAGTTAGCTGGTTATCAATCAGTTTGATGAGTATATCACCTTTTTATGTGGCTTATGCTCAAGAAGCACGTCCCTATAGTTTGTGGACAGTAACAATTTTATTGACCTGTGCTGCTTTTTTGCGAGCAGTTAGAACGAATAGTAAGCAATCTTGGTTGCTATATAGTCTATGTTTAATTGTTAGTTTCTATACTTCTTTATTTTCGCTTCATGTTGCCTTTTTTCAAGGTATTTATCTTCTGATTTATTCTAACAAGATAAAGTTGCGACTAATTCAAAACTACATAATATCTTCGATAATTGCTTTATTGGCTTTTTTACCTTGGATAGTCGTAATTATTAATTATTTAGATTTACTTCAAGAAAATACTAGTTGGATGCGGGGTAACTTTAATCTCGCTGATATTATTGCTGTCTTTATTGGTACAAATTTATTGATTTTTGGTGATTTACCAATTTCCCAGGACTCTAATCCGATTCAGGTGGCAGTAGGATTAATTTTTATAGTTGCTGTATTTTTTGTAGGATTTAAATTCTATTACCAACGAAAAAATACATCACTTAAACTTATATTGTTATTGTGTTTTATTAGCAGCATTATTCTGCTATCTAATTATATCTATCTAGACTGGACAACTATTATTGGAGCATTAGTAGCAATCTGTATATTAAGTTTATCTGTCTATTCTCTATATTACTTAATAGATAATAGCGATCGCGATCGCTGGCTTTTTATTATTACCCTCATACTTTCTCTACCAGTGCCTCTAGTATTAACTGATATTATTAATCAGGGACAGGGTTCAACCGCACCAAGATACTTAATCCCCCTGCAACTAGGAATATTAATTGCTGTATCCTATACTTTAGCTAATAAACTGATTATTTCTCAGCAACAGAAGTTTTGGCGATTGATCGTAATTTTCTTTTTAACTTTAGGTATTTATTCTTGTATCCGAAATCTCAATCTTTCACCATTCTATCAAAAGGGAAGAAACATCAATAATCCTGCGATCGCACAAATAATTAATCAGAGTAATTCTGCATTAGTCACCGTAGAATCCAGTGAAGCAATGGATGTTGTATCTTTAGCTTATTCCTTAAACCCAACAGTTAAATATAAGGTAATAATTCCTGAAACCAATTTGAGTAAATATATGAATCGCTTTGAAAATATATATCTTTTAAAACCTGCTCCACGATTAATACAAAAATTAGAACAAGATCCAGATTTTAAGATCAAACAAATTTATAAATCTCATGTATTTAGTGCTGACGAATTTCCTTTAGATCTGTGGACAATTAGCTCTAAAACCAACAACTAACGACTAACAAAATATACATTAATGAAAATAGCAATTATATGTTCCAGTTTCTTCCCTGTAATTGATGGTGTAACGATCGCAGTCTATAAAAGATTAGAACAACTGAGTATCCTGGGACATCAGGTAATAGTATTTTGTCCAGACTATAGCCCGATTAAACATATTTATCCTAACTATCAAGAATATACAGGAGAAATATTCCCTGGTATTCAAATAATTAGCTTACCTAGTAGTAAAGCGATCGCCTTAGAGTTTGAACGGGATGTAACTATCAAGTCTTATCAGATTGTGCTTGAAGAATTGAATAAGTTTCAACCTGAGATTATTCATGTTGATGAAGCGGAAAGATTAGGTATTTGCTTTCTCAAACTACCAGGAGTTAAATATGCTCAGCAGCAGAATATTCCCTGTGTGGCTTGGTTTCATACTAACTATATTGATTACTTTGATGACTATTTTAGTTTATCTTTGGGACTTAATAAATTAATCAAAAAGCTCTTAAGTTTAATTTTCACTAAAATCTAT
>CBDUCX010000254.1:0-8193 GCA_965365755.1 uncultured Pleurocapsa sp. | reverse complement strand
ACTACTCCTGTCCAACCAGTTTGATGACTAGCGCCAACTCCTGCACCTATGTCTCCATGAAAATATTCATAGAAAAGAATATATTGATTCCAGTTAGGGTCGGTTTGGAACTTTTGCATCGCTCCGTAGACAGGGCGATCGCCTTGAGCAGAGCCATTTCCTTGGGGTAAGAAAATTTTAATTAATCTGGTGGAAATTTCCTCGGCTACTTGCCAGAGATTAAGCATATTGCCTGAACCAGTGGGACACTCTACAGTAAAATCGTCTCCCAGGTAACGGTGAAACTTTTGCAGAGATTCAATCAGCAAGAAGTTGACGGGAAACCAGACGGGGCCTCGCCAATTGGAGTTGCCGCCAAATAAGCCAAAACGTGATTCGGCGGGTTCATATTCAACACGGGGGCTGATTAGGTTACCGTCTTCAGTTCGGATCGAGAAAGGTAATTGATAGGGCTGTTGACCTGGTTCATGGATTTTCGATAGTCCCCGAATTCCATAAGGACTAAAAAATTCCCCTTCATCAAGCATTCTCTGGAGAATTAAACGCAGTCTGTCGGGACTGACTAAAGATAAAGAAAGCCCTCCCTCCATAAGATTACTGTCTGTATTGTCTATATAAATATTTTGATGTTCGGTCAAATCTTTACGGTTATTGATAAACCAGTCAAAGCGAGCTTTGAAATCCGATTGTAAATGTTTATCCAAGGTTTCCTGGTCAATTGCTTCCACGGCAAACAGGGGAATGAGTCCCACCAGAGAGCGGAGTTTCATGCTAAACGAGAAAGGATCATTGCCATCAGGTAAGGCATTACGGGGAACTTTTAAAATATCGTAGTAAAAGTTGTCTTCATCATCCCAGATGTTGACATCACTTCCTCCAATTTTATTTAGAGCTTCGGCAATGAGCAGAAAATGTTGGAAAAACTTAGATGCCATATCGCCGTAGACTTGCTCATCAGAAGTTTGTTTGGCTAATTCCGCTGCCATTTTCCACAGATTAAGGCAGAACATCCCCATCCAACTAGTACCATCAGACTGCTCGATACTAGCGCCAGCAATTCTCAGGTTACTGCGATCAAATACACCAATATTATCTAAGCCGAGAAAACCACCGCCAAACAAATTGTTGCCATCTTCATCTTTGCGGTTAACCCACCAGGTAAAGTAAAGGGATAGCTTCTGAAAGACTTGCTCCAAGAAAGTACGGTCGGTTTCGCCATACATTGATTGCTCGATCTTATATACTCGCCAAGCTGCCCAAGCATGAACAGGGGGATTAACATCACTAAAATTCCACTCGTAGGCTGGTATTTGTCCATTAGGATGCATATACCATTCCCTTGTGAACAGATATAGTTGTCTCTTGGCAAAATCAGGGTCGATTAATGCTAGAGGAATAGTGTGAAAAGCTAAATCCCAGGCGGCAAACCAAGGATATTCCCATTTATCGGGCATGGAAATAATATCTTCGTTAAACAAGTGAGTCCAATCGCGGTTTCTGCTGCGACCTGGAGGAGGAGGTGGACTATTGGGGTCTCCATTAAGCCAATCCTGCACGACATAATAGAAAAATTGCTTAGTCCATAACATTCCTGCAAATGCCTGTCTTTGGACATTCCGCATTTCATCGGAGAGCTGCTCAAAGGGAGTTATCGCTTGATAGAATTCATCTGCTTCAGCCTTACGGGTGGTAAATATTGAGGCAAATTCTGCACCAAAGGGGGTAGTTAAGTTTTGCAGATCACTGAGCCTTAAGTGAACTACTCTGGACTCTCCCGCAGCCAGACTCAGTTTATAGTAGGGAGAAACTTTAGTTCCTTCTTCCTGCCGATTTACCGTATTAGTGCTTTGTCTGCTAATGATATAGTCGTTAATACCGTCTTTGAAGTAGCCACCAGAGTTTTCTCCCCAACCCAGGGCGACGGGATTACTTTCGTTCTCCGTATAGAGCATTTCATCAGGGTTTTCGCAATAGAGCCACTTATTGCCGATGCCACGTTGTGCTAGTTCAGCATTAGCAAAATCAGCCTCGACAACAGTGAAATCTGCGGTAGAAGAAATTCCTTTAAGAGATGGTTTCTTTTCTCCCTCAATCCCCCAAGACCAAGTATTACGAAACCAGAGAGTCGGTGCTAAATGCAGCTCTTTCGTTTCTGAAGCATGATTAGTTACAGTGATTTGGATCAGAATATCTTCAGGAGAATTTTTGGCATACTCCACGAACACATCAAAATAGTTATCATCATCAAACACCCCCGTATCCATCAGTTCATATTCCAAGGCACGGGAATTTGTCGCTTTACGACGGGCATTTTCCGCCACTAAATCTTGATAAGGAAAGGCTGCTTGGGGATATTTATACAATCCCTTCATATAAGAGTGGGTGGGGGTATTATCCAAATAAAAATAATACTCCTTGACATCCTCCCCATGATTGCCTTGACCGTTAGTCAAACCAAATAACCGTTCTTTGAGAATTGGATCAGTGCCATTCCAAAGAGCGATCGCAAAACAGAGACGTTGATGATTGTCCGAGATGCCCATCAGACCATCTTCTCCCCAACGGTATGCCCGTGAGCGTGCTTGATCGTGAGGAAAATAATCCCAAGCATTACCTCCCTGACTATAATCTTCCCGCACCGTTCCCCACTGGCGATCGCTTAAATAGGGGCCCCAGCGTTTCCAATATTGCGATCGATTACGGTCTGCTAACAGTCTGATTCTTTCTTGAGTTTCTGGGATAGTTGTCATGATTTTTCTTCATTTTTAGATAGTTTTTTGCCAAGACTTTAAACTAAATTAGTCAGAAAACTAATGCTGGGAGCAAAGAAATATTCCCCTCCTTGCATAAATGCCCACAGTTTAAATAAATAATCTTCCGTACCCTCTTCTCCCCATTTTTTCTGCCATTTTTGCACCCCTTCTGGCTGACCAATTACAGGATCAGGGCCTACTCCAACTTTCACAAAGCGATTAGCATTCGCCCATCTCGCCTGCATGAAATTAAACTGATTCTCAATATTGGCTTGGAAACAGATAAACAATAATCCTGAACCTTTTGATGGCTCTTTGGTTAAGTCGTGTTCCCCATAGCTGATCGCTCGGCGGGCAATGCGATGGGTTTTTTCTACTGCTAATGCCTCATCAAAACCTGGTGAAGACTCAACTCTGCCAGTATCTCCTCGGGGATTAGTTTTGCGAATATGAGCATGAAAGGGACATTTAGTAGCAGCAATATCCTGATCATAGTTAAAGTTATTTGGTGGAATAGCTACATTTTTAGCAGTATCGGACTCAGTAACAGGAGTTCCATCAGGAAAACGACCCATTACGTAAGCTCCCGCCAGTTCATAGTCAATATTTAACTTTTCTGCTAGTTGCTGTTGATCGATGCGAAATGCTTTAACGTCTTGCTCTAACTTACGATAGACCATATAACTGCCATAGCTATCCTCTGTTTTGCCGTTATAATCCTTGACCAAAAGAATATCTAAGGGAGATCTGGGGTCCCACTTGCTAAAATCAGAGCCGTTGGCTTTTGCCCTATCAAGATCTCGTTTCAGAAATAGAGGTTGACTAACCCCATCCACAAAGCCAAAATGTTCGATCGCATTTCCGGCATCATTGCGGATCACGAAACCATCTTCTCGATGCAGAATCAGCGCAACTTGGCGTAATTCTGCGGAAATCTTATTTACCGTTTGCAATAATTCATTAATATTGTCATCAGCCATCAAGATTAAAGCATGAATCTGATCACGATAACCTGGTTCCCACTCTTCAACGGCGGGATCTCCTAAGAAACCTCTGATTTGCTCGTTTTTCATCCCCATGGTAAACGGCTGATCTTTGGGAACCTCAAACGGTTTAAATCCTAATGCCTCATAACCAAATCGGGTTAAGCAGAAATTGGCAAAAAGCTCACCACCGATTCCTTGCTCTCGATAAACTACAGCCTCATCAGCCTGCTGTTTTGCTGAAGTGATATAGGTTTCGGTAAAGCTTTTGATCCATTGTTTCGCTTGAGGGACTTGATCCTCTTTCCACTGCACAAAAAGATGTACACTATGTTCCCGCCCATGTCCTTTTAAAATATTGCCTTGTAAATCTTCTAGTAAAACTTGATACTTCCCAGGGTTTGCGGTATCGATTCCTGCTTCGGGAATATTTTTTAAATCTGCTTCGGTTAATGACATTATGCTTGATGTGGATTTACTGCGTTTAAATATGGTAGTTTTTAGTTTTTAGTTTTTAGTTTTTAGTTCTTAGTTTTTAGTTCTTAGGAACTATGAGTATTTCCTTGATAACGTCAGTTCGACGAATTTTATTGCTAGTAGACCATCAAGATTGGTTCGAGGAATAGATTAATTAACCTCAGTCTGCTATATCAGATATCAGCGATTAGGATCTTTTTTATGCACAATTTTTATGCACAATATAGTAGTTGACTACAAGCAACCAAACTTAAATTTCCACCTATGGCTATTCCCTATTTCCCAAGCATCAATTAGCAAATTTTGTTGTACTCATCGAACTCACGTTTGATAACTAATACTAAATCCTGTTCGTATAGGTTACTTAAGATTGCCCCCTAAATCCCCTGCCCCCGTGACCCCCAACATTGGGGGTAAATTGGGGGACTTAAAGAAATGAGATCGTAATCTTTATCAATCGGATTTAGTATAACTTTCAAGTTTGACCATTTTGGCGTGGGAAGGTTTACCCAGATCATTGAGATAAAACATCATGTAATATCCAGGGGGATATAAATGTGCGTTGGTGGGTGCGGTAAATTCTAGTGAGGATTCATCTTCTAGGGTTTTGATTGGTAATTCAACTAGTCGTTGTCCATAATCAAAGGAATGGGTAACAGAACCGAGTTTATTGAGAACCAGAGAACCCTTAGCTGTGGCATCTTTCAGGGTAATAGTACCTGACTGACCATATTGAATCGTATCAGGGGCGCTCAAAATTTCAGGACGTGACCCAGGCTTAAATAAATAGGGAGGACTAAATATTTCCCCTTGCCAAATTTCTGCGGGAACAAAGGGTTCGGGGTCACCTGCGGCAAAATAATGTTGCGGATCTTTATAGAAGGTGTCAATGTCAAATTGTTCTTTCACCCCTGTTTTAGTCCTTAAGTCAGCTATTTGGAAGAATTTATTGGTATCTCCCACAACACTTTCCTTAGTGTCTCCCACAACATCTACATGAACCGTACCATCTTTTTCTCTAGCAGCTCGATTAGCATTTCCGCCAAGGATTAACACCCGCGCATCAGGTAGTAAGACTGCACCATTATGATAGAGTCTGGGAAATTTACCAGGGTTGAGAGAAGTAGTTTTATAGCCCGCTTTTGCCTTGGAATCGGGACTTAATAATAAAGGCTGATAAACAGGTTTATATTCAGGATATTGACCCCCGTTAGTGACCAAGATTTCTTGGGTGGGCAAAATCACCGCTTCTAAGTTGGCTCTTGGTTGTGTCAGAAACTGATCAAAGATTTCCCATTTACCATTCTTCGTCCCGCTATGTTCGGGAGAAATCCAATGTTGTAAACTAGTCGCTACTCTCGACCCAGCAGGAAACCCTGAAGTATTACCACCCCGTCCAAAACTAACGCTATTGGTGCCAATAATGCCACCGAAGAGCAAGACATCTTCGGAATTAGGAATTTGCAAAGCTGTACCATAAGCTTTTGAAGTTTCTAGGCGTTCATCACCTACTTCAAAACTTACTGCTATATCCCCTGAATCAGTTGATTGCAAACTCATGATGTAGCTTTTTTTGCTGAAATGAGGCACTAAAACTCCTGCAATACCAGCGTCATCTCCCGTAACTAACAGTCTGCCATCAGCCAAGGGAAAAATACGGGGATAGAGGTCGATACTATCGTAAACATCTTCATTCTCAACTTTAGTATTAAAGGGACTGTTTTCGATTCTGGTGAGGTCGATATACTGAAGTTTATTAGTTTTAGGATCGTAGATTTCTAAACTGGGGTTAATTTGGTTAGGTTCGTCAAATTTTAAACCAGAAAAGATCGCTACTTTACCGTCATCCAGAGTAACCAGAGTTGGATACCAACGTCCGTCCTTCATCTGTCCTAGGTTCGACCATTTTCCTGTCCGCCAGCTATAGAGGTTTAACCATTTGCTGCCAGTAAAAGCACCGCCAGGATAGTAGCGCCCTGTTCCCCCAACAAATAAGACATCCCCGTTCGCTAACTGCACATGACCGCCACAAAAGAGATCGTTAGTTGTCTTATGTTTCAGGTCTTGATCGTATAGTAGGGCGGGAGGTGAGGGAATACGCTCAAATTTTCCTGTTACGGGGTCGAGTAACCCAGTATTATTGATCACATCGTAGTTAGTGAGGTCTACACCTTCAATAAATTCATACTCCTCCTTCTCTTTAACTAAGGTGCTACGAAAACTACTACCATTGACCATCAAAACTTTGCCATTAGGCAACAGGGTAGTATGAACTGACTGAATACGCTCCTCTTGGGGTGGCATCGGAATGGTTGACCAAGCCCCCATAGTCTCTGGATTACCTTCAACTTCGGCGATCGCCGAATTGACCCGAAAAAACACCAGGCTTAGGGCGATTATAAAGATCAGAAAAATTGCAATTAGGCGCGATCGAAAATTTAATGGCTTCGCTATCATCGTCAGCATCTTTAACTTAAAATCTAATTATCGAGAATCTGCTTTAGTTCCTTTTGAGTAGCTTGAATTGCTGTATCAGCAGTCTGATAAGCACTAGCAAAGGAATTAGGTTGATCTTCCCCTGGTATCCAATACTTGTGTCGCGAAAGGCGCAGAGAGTTAGCAAAGACAGGAATAGCATTGAAAATCTCCACCGCGATCGGTCCTTGATATACTGCTAAAATTGGTTCTAGAAAAGCTTTCCAGGGAATCCAACTGATATGCACTGCCCCGCGACCAGGAGCAGAAACTTGGATATAATGTAGTCTTTTTAGACTGGCAAGTTCAGCTACTTGGGTTTTAAAGATTTCTGGCCCACCTCCATCTAAGACTTCATGGGCGCTATCAATCACTACACCCACTTGTTTACTGGCAACTCCCTTGAGAAAGTCGATTAATTGAGCCAAATCGTTAGGCCCAGGAGTTTCCCAATGGGTAATCGGTTCAATGGCTAACTTGACGTTTTTGTCTGCTGCATAGATCCCTAATTGATTCAGAATCGGTTGAGCAGTTTGATAACGCACCTTTAACAACTCTTGTAGGCGATCGCTCCATATGGGATCATTAAAATCGGTGGTGGGAAATACACCATAGGGAATCACAATCGGTCCCATCATAATTTCACCCCCCAAAGCAGCAGTGATATCAACTCTCGACTTGAGATACTTTAAAGCTTCTTCTCGTTGTTGCGGATAGGGAGAGCTGGGATCAAAGGTTCTGGTTGCGCCAACATTAGTGGCAATTTTAACCGACTCTAATCCTTGTGAGTCTAAATAGTTTCGTAAATCCCGATAGTTTTGGATATCCTGGGTGTAATCTTGAGTATAGGTGGGAGCAATGGGAAACTCGAACCCACTATAACCAAAGGCTGTTAGCTGTTTAATATGCTTTACCACCTGATCCCGATACTCTGCATCATCGGGTTTCATATCCGTAGTAAACATAAAAAAACTGAGATAAATATCGGGCAAAGATGACTGGTTACTCATGTTCTTGTATGGCAAAAGTGTGGGGATTCAAGGACAAGGCAAAAGTAAATTCAGGAGTCAAGAATCAAAACTCCCAACTCCTAACTCCTAACTCCGAATTCCTAATAATTTTCGCCTGTCAGCCAAGGAATCAAGGCTTCAGGATCATCGACAATCGCTTTCGGGTCGAACATGGGCCAAACATAGACAATTCCCTGGTCGTCAAGACGGAAAAAGTTGTTCAGAGTATATAGTGTCCCTTTGGTGGTCTTCATTTGCCACACACCACTAGCTGTGGGATAGTCAACCGTAGTAGAGAGAATGTTTACTTCGCTAACACGAGTTGAGACATCACTGACGAAATTTACCACTGCTTCGACACCATCCATGGTCGATTGACTCAGAGGACTCAGAAACCGAATCTCAGAAGAGAACTTTACTTGAGAAAAGTCTCCAGTTTTAAAAGCTTTGAAATAATCTTCTAGTATGACGCGGTATTGTTCTTTATCCATGATT
>CBDUCX010000253.1:0-8195 GCA_965365755.1 uncultured Pleurocapsa sp. | reverse complement strand
CAAATATCATTCTAGGATTTGGGAATCCCCCATGTGTGGGGGTAAAACTAGCGAAAGTTTTACCCCAAAGGCTACGACATAGCCGAAGAACCGCCTTTGTTTCCCGATCTTGACGCTCTTTATCAGGCGACAAGGGAAATCGACCTAGCTTCAGAACTATAATAAAATTGTGACTACATACTGACCACATTATTAAAAGTCGCTCATGAAAAGCGTTGGCATTAGAGAATTTAGAGATAAAGCCTCTCAGTATTTAGCTAGTACAGAAGTTGTAGCGGTTAAACGTCATGGTAAATTAGTCGGTTTTTACGTTCCCGTCGAACAATCAGACGAAGCAGAAATCGCCCAAGCATTACAAAGGCTTTCAGAAACAGTAGAAACAGCTAAAAAAGAGAGTGGTTTAGATGAAGATGCCCTGAGTCGTGCTTTAGATCTATCTCAGAAAGAATAGATGCGTTTAGTTGTTGATGCTAATATCCTGGTCGCAGAATTAATTAGAGTGCGAGGTAGAAAGCTAATTGCTCGTAAAGATTTAGAACTTTACATGGCTGAAAAAGCCTGGTCAGAAACGACTTATGAGCTAGATAAAAGAATCAACATAATGATTCAAAAAAATGTCTTTTCTCAATCGGTAGGTCGCGGTTTGTTAGAGGATGCTTTAGAATTGGCTGAACTAAAAGTCTCTATCATTCCCCATGAAATTTATGCGTCATACGAAACTATAGCGAGGAATAGGATTCCTCGCGATCCTAACGATTGGTTTACCGTTGCTCTAGCTTTAGCTATAGATGCATCTATTTGGACAACGGACAACGATTTTCTGGGATGCGGGATTGCGACATGGACAACCGACACACTATTAATCCATCTAGCTAATGATAAAAATTAAAAATTCTGTTATTCAAGCTTTGGAACAACTTTTAACCATCGGCGAAGTTGAAGCTTCGGAACTACAAGCATTATCCACAGGAGAAGAGATAACTTGTGGAACTTTAGGAGAACTAATAATCAGGGTCTTAAATTACCTGGAAATCTCTTTGCTTACTCCTATTCCTCCAACGGATGCCGAATACATAACTTCTCTGAATGCTCGATTGAGTAATGCGATCGCAATTCTCTTACAAAAACAGATATGGCAATTTAATCCTGGTGGAAGTGGCAGAAATTCCAGCTACAGCATTAATCCAGACTTTTCCGATAGCTGTTATAGGGTATTGGGAGCAAAATACTTTAATCGTTAGAAATACAAGAGTTTTCTCAGTCGGTGAGTTATTTTGGTAATGCCAAAACCGAGTTTAGTTTCTTCCTTCACGAGAAAGATGAAGCAGAATTAAGGTATCAACAAAAGTTTGTGACTGCTCATCATTTAAACCCTTGTCGGCAGTGTCAAGCTATTCAAAAAATCGCCGAAGATCCTAAACTTTGGGAAATTGCTGCTAAATACTTGGAAACGAAGCCTATACTAATAGAAACCAGACTTTGGTGGACTTTTGTTTTAGAAGAAGCTGTAAATAAATCTCTATCGCGATCGCTGCCTTATACTTTTCATTACGATCTAGAAGATTATCGGTTTATCAAATTTATGTTTTATCTCAAGAACATAGATAAATCTAGTGGTTCTCATGTATGTGTTCAGGGTAGTCATAAAAAGAAAAAACTAAATGCTCAATTATCTTTAACCATGTGTGAGAGAATTCCCTATCTTCGCATCTTTAGGGATGAATCGAACTGAACAACGTAGTGGGATGATTTTAACTCTTTAAATTAATCGGCGTTGGTGAATGCGTAATGTTTTTGGTGCAAGTGTCAACGAAAAATCAACAATTGAGTGTTCTGATTTCTTGATTAGCATTCTCAAATCACCAACGCCCTATTTGTTTAATAACCTGTCGGGCAACTTTAGTAAAGTCGATCAGTGCGTCCGACTCAAATCTGGCGGCAATAAAAACAATAGCTGTTGCCACTGCACATTCAGTCACCACCCGCGTAAAGGGATCGTGGCGCAAAAAATGATCGACAATGGCATCACTAATGCGATCGCATAATTTATCGGGATGTCCTTCGGTGACAAATTCGGAGGTAAACATAAAATCTCGTTTCATAGTTTTTCCCTACCGTGTTAAATAAAATCAATTAAAGTTACTTTAATCAGCTTGTTTCAAGGGACGGATAGTTAATATTTCGTTGGCTGACAAAGATTTAATCGCAGAGATAGGAACAGTAACTACATCAATGGATTCTCCTACGGCATTAAAAATCTCTAATACGCAACCTTCTTCTCCACCTTGAGGATGGGAAACAAAATCAACTAGAGTAGCGACATCTCCAATTTTCAGGTTGTGTTCGGCTATATTTTGAGTCAGGGCGACTTCTGAGTATAGTTCTAGGGTCATCTCGCTCTTAATCTCCTGGTACTAAAGTTATAAATTGAAATTTACCGTCACTTTTTCGTTCCAACCAAATTGTAACTACAGACAAATTAATCCCATTAACCCCCACTATCTCCCCTCTTACATTATAAAAAGTTCCGTATTCATCAGTTCTATCTTCTTCTGCTTCGACAGATTGATTGAGTTGTTGAATCGCTGTTTTTAATGTTTGCCAGTTGTCTAAAGTGAAGCCAGCTTGAGCTAAAAACTGAGATTTATCGTTTCTGGGTTTGAAGACAAGCAGATATTTAGTTAGTTTTGGTTCGGGAATAATGGCATCATCAGGGATCTTCATTCTCTGATTGTTCAGTTGAGGTTTTAATTATCATTAGGATGTGAACCAGTGAGCAAACCCTATCACCCTATCTAGTTCGTAAGTCATGCCGATCACTCTACTGTAACTGTAGATAATTTATTTGATTTTGGTTCTTCTTTTACGCGATCGCCATATTGTATTTCTCCATTTTTGAAAAACACTACTTTGATAGATATAACAGGATCATCTTTTTCAAATTTGCCCGTAAGCTCTGTTTTTAAGCTTCCCCCTCCAGAACCATAGACAATATGATAGGGTAAGTCATCTTTAGGATTAAATACGGCATCTGATAGATGATTAAAATATAAATTTAATGCTCTCAAGAAGTTTGTCTTTCCAATATTATTTTCGCCACAAATAATCGTTGGAAGATCCTGAGAGATATTCAGAGTCACATCCATCAAAGATCTAAAACGCTTTACCTGGAAGGAAACAAATCTAATGTTCTTCATAAAATACTTTGGATATCTCTACTCATTGAGACTAAAATAGACACTATCCTAAACTAATTTACTTCTATCTCCAAGGTTAGTTCGCTGAGTAGATGAGCCAAATATTTGGCGATCATTTTGATCGCAACACCCAACCCATTAACCACTAACCTTTTTAGTCCCTTCATTAAATAACAATGGCAACAAAGCACTATTTGCAATTACCGCGCCATCAAGCAAATTCAGTGGTGTAACCTGCATGATACTTCTCAAGCCAGGAATGACTAGGCAAATTAGTTGTAGTGCTAAAGAACCTACCAGTGCCAAGGTTAAATAATGGTTTGGTGGTAACTGAAGGGTACTTAAGGGTTTGGTTGAACGACAGCTTAAGGCGTGGAGTAACTGAGCAATAACTAAGCTCATAAAAGCAATAGAACTCGCTTGGGGACTAATGCCATAGCGAGCAATACCATAACTATAGGCTGCCATCGTACTTACAGATAAAACACTGGACTCAAAGATAATTCGTTGCAAGTCTTGGGAGTTGAGAATTGGCTCATCAGGAGAACGAGGTGGCACTTGCAATACCTGTGGTTCTGGGGGTTCGAGGGCTAGTGCCAAACCAGGAAAGATATCAGTCACCATATTAAGCCACAATAATTGCATCGCATTAAGGGGTTGTCCTAATCCCATTCCATTAGCCAATAGCATGACCATAATCTCGCTCAGGTTAGTAGACAGGAGAAAATGAACAGATTTGCGAATGTTGTTATAGATTGTCCGACCTTGGCTCACCGCAATAATCATGGTTTCCAGGCGGTCATCTTCTAAAACCACATCTGCTACTTCTCTAGCGGCATCAGTTCCTGCATGACCCATGGCGATGCCTACTTCTGCTGCTTTGAGGGCTGGTGCATCATTAATCCCATCTCCCGTCATCGCGACGATTTTTCCTACTTCCTGGAATGCTTGAACGATTTGCAGTTTATGAACGGGACTAATGCGGGCAAAAACCTGAACGCGATCGCACAATCCTCTCATTACTTCAGAATCGAGGTGTGCCAAATCGGTTGAATCAAGAATTTCTAGTGATTCTCCTTGACTCAGATTTAGTTCTTTGGCAATGGCATAGGCAGTGGGACTCTGATCTCCTGTAATCATCACTGTTTTTATTCCAGCTTGATGAAAGGAATTCATCAGCTCTTTAACACCCTGTCTTAAAGGGTCAGCCATACCGATTAGTCCCAACCAAATGAGGCTTTCTGAATCCTCGGCATTATTCAGATAGACATATGCTGTTCCTAACACTCGTAGAGCTTTACCAGCCATGCGCTCGTTTTCTGATTCGATTGCTTGTCGATCTGCTTCAGTGAGAGGAATTTGTTTGCCTTGTTCTAGCTTCCAAGTACAAAGTTCTAATACTTCTGTGGGACTACCCTTAACTGCGACTAACTGTTGGGATTCATGGACAACATGAACCGTGCGCATAAAATTTTGTTCTTGTGAGCGGTGGTTAATTGCGAGGCGAGGATACTTGCATTTTAATTCTAAAACATCAATACCAGCAGCGATCGCCATGTGCATCAGAGCATTTTCTGTAGCAGAACCATTGACTACATATTCGCCTTGGGGATGATTGTTGACTTTGCTTTCATTACAGAGGATAGCAACATGAATCAGCTTTAACAGTTGATCGCAACCATAAGGGTTCAGCGGTTCTCCTGACACCAAAAATTGTCCGTCAGTAACTTCTATCTTTTGGCGATCGCTATAAACTTCAACTACAGACATTTGATTAGCGGTGAGAGTTCCTGTTTTATCCAAACAGATAGTTTGGACAGAACCCAAAGCTTCGATGGCATCCAGCCGACGGATCAACACATTATGTCGTCTCATTTTGGCTATTCCTAAAGCTAAAGTAGTGGTGGCAACTGTAGGCAATCCTTCAGGAACGGCAGCAACAGCCAAAGAAATAGAGGTTTTGAGCATCTGGACTACGCCAAAGCCACGCATTAAACCCAAGGCAAAAACTAGACCACATACTCCACTTGAGAAGAGGACGAGTTGACCACCAGCGCGATCAAGTTGCCGTTCCATTGGTGTTTGGGGAACAGTAGTTTCACCCACCAGGGTTTGGATACGTCCCACTTCAGTGAGTTGTCCCGTAGCCACCACTACTGCTAATCCTTGTCCACCTGTGACTAAAGTTCCCCGATACACCATATTGACTCGTTCAGCTAAAGGAACATCTTTACCTGTTAAAGTCTGGGATGTTTTGAGTACGGGAATACTTTCTCCTGTGAGAGCAGATTCATCAACTGTCAGGCGTTCTGCTTCAATTAATCTAGCATCAGCAGCAACATAACTACCAGGTTTAAGGACTAAAATATCGCCGATGGCGATTTCGGGAGAGTTAATTTGGGTTACTTTACCTGCTCTAAGGGCACAGGCGGAAGGACTGACTAGGCTTTTAAGAGAATGAATAATCCGCTCAGATTGACTTTCGGTAGCGTAACCCAGGATGGCGTTAATCACTACCACCCCCATAATTACCCCCGCGTCAATTATGCCTCCTGTAACTATAGATAGTGCTGCGGCTAAAGTTAGCAAGGCGACAGGAATAGATTTGAAGTAGTCGATAAATATGCTCAATCCCGAGCGGGGTGGAGATTCAGCTAGGATATTTGCGCCATATTTTTGCAGATTTACCTGTACTTTCGCTAAAGACAACCCCGATTCCCTAGAAGTCTCTAACTTGGTCATAATTGCTGTTGTTTCTTGGAGATGCCAAGATTCTAAAGGCAAGAGATGAGATGCTTTAGAGGTATTCGAGCAATTTTGCATTAGGGCGATCGCCTTGTGAGGCTGTTGTCTATACTCGTTGACAATAGTTGTGATCACAGTCGCCAGCTCTTGGGAATTATATTCTTTAGTAAATAAAATTAGGATATTACCCGTCCAGGAACTAGCGTGAACACGTTCGATTCCTGGTTCCCTAGATAATTTAAATTCTAAATAGCGTTGCAAATTTGCTGACCCTTGTAGTCCCCTAACTTTGTAACGAACTCTTCCCCGAACGCGATCGTGTAGTGTCTGCACCAGAGGTTTGTGTTGCTTAAAAGAGGGACGATTCAGCTTTCTTGGTTCTACAGTGGGCAGCTTAGGATTATCCATTTCTATTAATTAATATGAGAAACTTTAAGATCCTCCACTCTTATTCTAGTTAACCTTATTTGTATCTTTACTGATTAATGATTTGACAGAAGCTAGTGGAGGGAGGCTTAAATACAGTCACCATTAAAAAAGCCTGAAACCTTTGTGGTAAAAAACTTTTTAATTTTTAATTTTGAATTCCGCGCAGCGGTACTAGCTCTCACTCTAAAACTAATCCCAAACCTCGTCAGGAACTACGACAGTTAGTTTGCTCTGAACTAGAAATCTTGCTCAAGCAAGAAAATTGGTCAGGAGCAAAAGTGATCTTGCAACCAGTACAGCCAGTCGATATTGCTGAAGCGATCGCTCGATTACCCGAAGCAATGCAAGCACTAGCATTTCGCCTACTTGACAAAGATGAGGCGATCGCCGAAACGGGGGAAGTACTAGAAGATCTCGTCGCGGAAGTTAAAGTTGAACTAGCAGAAGAAGAGGCAGAACCTGGTTTTGAAGAGAGCTAAGGCACTAAATTATACTAGCAATTATTATTATTTATTTAGTTAGAGGTTGTTGTATAATGGCGATCGCAGATAACCATAACATTCCTCAGCAAGCTGTGACTGTGGAGAACCAAAATTTCTCTTCTCTTGAGGCGCAAATTGTCAGCCAAACCCCTGGACGAATCCGCTTACGAGTTCTGCCAGCACAGCGTCAGCAGCAAAAAATAACGCCTCTTGTTAATGCACTCCAAGCACGTCTTGAGATTTATCGGGTGAAAAAAAACATTCCTAGTGGCAGTATTACTGTTCTCCATGAGAGAGAACTACTAAGTAGCCAAGATATGCGTACAATTTTGCAGAATTTAGGTGTAACTTTTCGGGAAATACCTCAAGAGCCAATTAGCTCGATTACGAATTCCTCCAGCGCCACCGCAGTAATCAGAACAGCCACAGATCTAAATCGACGAGTCCAAACAGCTAGCAATGATGCGATCGATCTGCGTTTTTTGTTTCCTTTGGGTTTAGGGGTGTTGGCTGTACGTCAGTTAATCGTCAAAGGCTGGCAGTTAGAACTGATAGCCTGGTATGTTTTAGTTTGGTATGCTTTCGATAGCTTTATCAAGCTTCATCCCACAACCAAGAATATGAACAACAAAAACTCTTAATTTCAGCAGAACAGAAGAATCAATCTTTAGCTCAGCCCAAGTTGTACCCGAATTGCCAGTTCTACAGCAGTCATTTCTTCAGGTGTTATTTCTCCTGCTTTCTTCTTCATTCTTTGCTTGGAAACAGTTGTCAGTTGATCGGCCATTGCCTTCCCTTCACGACCTTGCAAGGTCACAAGTGCTTCACTTGGGTATATTCGAGACATATTACTAGTTATCGGTACAACCTGAACTCGGTTAAGATGACGGTTGGCGGCATTATTGCTGACTATAACTGCTGGTCGCTCTTTTCTGATCTCGCCTCCGACTGATGGATCAAAGTTAATCCACCACACTTCACCTCTATTCATTGTTCACAGTCTCCAATCAGAGCCTCAGCCCATGCCAAAGCTTCTGCTTCGCGCTCTTTGTCTTCAGCCATCAGCTTGTAGGCAGCATCCAGTTCGTCCTTGATGACGTGAGGACGTACCAAATCTTCAATAAACTGACTAATAGAACCCTTTCCCACAACTTCATAAAGCCCATCATATACCTGTTCGTCAATACTTATTGTCAACTTCTTATGCATCATTTTCTCCGTATACGTATACGTATACTTTAAGTATATCAGCTCTGTTTTAGGTAAGTGGGCGATCGCAATTATCAATTATTGTTTATTTTAAAAGGTTTTGGGGGCGCGATCGCCATTAAGAATAATATTC
>CBDUCX010000252.1:0-8213 GCA_965365755.1 uncultured Pleurocapsa sp. | reverse complement strand
AGGAACTTTATGAATGGTGGGCTGGCAGTAGCGGTGGTCAAAACTCCTCTTGGCAGGAACTTTATGAATGGTGGGCTGGCAGTAGCGGTGGTCAAAACTCCTCTTGGCAAGAACTTTCTGAAGAGGAACTAGCAGAATTTCACCAGGAAGTTACTGGAAATGAACCGTCTTGGTGGCAAGAAGTCTTCTTTGCTAGTCAAGATGATGGCAATTTAGAAGATGTAGAGTTACCAGGAGAGAATAACGATACAAACGATACAACAGAAGATGCCGATGATTATCAAGAGTTTCATGGTGGTCACGATGATGACATCATTGGCGGAGATGTAAGTGACGATAATATTGTTGCTGGAAAAGGGGATGACCTGATAGACGGTGCAGCAGGAAACGACACTATCTTTGGTGCTGGCGGTTACGACACCATCTTTGGTTTCGATGGCAACGATTCCATCATCGGCGGTATGGGGGATGACGTGATTTCAGGAGAATCTGACGAAGATGCCTTATTCGGCGAAGCTGGTGCAGATGTTCTAATGGGCGGCAACCATGATGATTATTTGGATGGGGGAGCAGGTAGGGATTTCCTCAACGGCAATCGAGGACACGATGCTCTGATTGGTGGTACGGGAGATGATGCCCTGGAAGGTGAATCTGGTAAAGATCTGTTAGTTGGGGGAGAAGGTCAAGATATTGGTAATGGTGGTAGTGGTAATGATGTTATCTTTGGCGACCAATACTCCGCAAGTTTACAACGAGCATTTGGCGATAATTTAACTCCTTTAAGTAGTTTGTATATTCCTGATACTGCTCCTGAGACGTTTGAAACCAACACAGAAGAAATATACATAGTGGAACCTGGTCAAGACCCTCTGTTTATGGAAGCAGAGGCTATGACCTTAACAGGAGACTTCCAGTTGAACACTTTGGCTTCGGGAGAGATTTTGGTTCAGAGTGATTCGGAGACTACTCTTGCTACTACTTTTTCAGGAACAACAGGAATGTACGATCTTGTCATTTCCTATCACGATGTTCTTGGTACTAGTCAAATCAATGTCAATGTAAATGAAGTAGCACTTGATAGCTGGTTATTAAACAAGGATCTTGGTGGTAGGAACCCAGCAGACAAGAATCTGACTAGTTATGTTATTCGTGACGTTTTGCTCAATGAGGGTGATTCTTTTTCTCTGGAGAGTATTAGAGATAAAAAGGATAAGGGTTATATTGACTCGGTACAATTTATTCCTGTAAATGAGATGAATAATTCAACCAGTAATCTAGTACTAGATTCGATGAGGGTTGAAGCCGAAACCTTAAATTGGACGGGAATCACTAAGATTGACGATAAAAGCTTTGCTTCTGGTAGTAGTTATTTATTTAATAACTCTAAAAATAGCACGATAAATACTAGTACTACTTTTACAGGAGAAAGTGGACTTTATAACGTTGTTTTGGGTTATTACGATTCCAACAAGGGGGAAGCCCAAGTGACTGTTGACTTAAATGGAACGGCATTAGATACCTGGTCGCTGGATCTAGATATCGATGATAATGCAGTGCCACTAAACTTTGTAACCCGCACTATAGGTAGTGGGTTAACTCTCAATCAAGGAGATACCTTAGAAATCGAAGGAATTAGATATGACGATGATGATAAAGTTTTTCTCGATTTCATCGAATTTGTCCCCTACAATCCCCATGCCAGAATCAAAATTGAAGCAGAATACTTTAACTTGACTGGAGATTATAAAGTCGAAGAAGAAGACTTTGCTTCTGGGGGCAGATTATTCAAGAGTGATTCTAACGTCAATGCTACTACTGCCTTTAGGGGTTTATCGGGATACTACGATCTTGTCATTGGCTATTATGATTCCAACAATGGAGAAGCTCAATTAACCGCATCTTTGGCTGGCAGTGAGTTAGATAGTTGGCTATTTGATCTAGATCTGGGAACTAAGAATGCCGAAACTACTAGCTTTGTTACTCGTAAATTGGCTGAGGGTGTAATGGTCAATGAAGGAGATATTTTAGAACTACAGGGTATTCGAGATTCTGACGACAAGGTTTATATCGACTATGTTGAGTTTGTTCCTGTAGAAGCTCCTGTGGAGACTCCCCCTGAAGACACTCCCAGTGAAGAAGACATCTATGTTTTACCTCTTGAAGTAGAATTAGGAGCAAATAGCGACATCCTTACAGGTGGTGCTGGCAACGATGGCATTGATGGTGGTGAAGGTAATGATATTATCTTCGGGGAGGATAAGTTAAATGATTCTAGATCTATCTATGCTCCTTTCATTGATGGTGCTTTCACTTACGGACACAGTAGCTATATCTTGAGTCAAGCGGCAACTTTAGAAGAGGTAGAAGCCGAAGCTCAGAGTTACGGTGGGTACTTGGTGACAATCAACGATACTGGTGAAAAACAATGGCTGATGAATACTTTTGGTTTCGATACCAATAATAATTATGTTATCGAGATTGATTGGTCTAGTATTGGCGGTAACGATACGATCCTTGGTGGCGCAGGAGATGACCAAATTTACGGTAATACTGGTAACGATTTGCTCTACGGCGATACTAGCAAAATCCCTGGAAAACTCGAAAACTCTGAAACATCGTCTTTCCAATATAGCCGCTATCTTCTCACAGATTCCACAATGACTTGGACAGATGCTCAAGCTTATGCCGAAAGTATCGGTGGTAACTTGGTCACCATCAACGATGCTTTGGAAGAAAGATGGCTGCAACAAACTTTTGGCAACACCGAAGAGTTATGGATTGGTTTGACTGATAAAAATGTCGAAGGACAATTTGAGTGGATCAGTGGAGAAGCTGTTACTTACACTAACTGGCATCCTGGTGAACCTAACAATGGTAACGGTACTGATAGTGACTATGTAAGGATGAATTATGAGAATCAGTGGGGTGATAAGGAAGATATACTCCTGCGGGGCATCATTGAGATTAAATTGCCTACCACTACTAGCGATAACGATCGCATTACTGGTATTGAGACTAAATTACCTACCACTGCTAGCGGTAACGATCGCATTACTGGTAATGGTGGTCACGATATGATCAACGGTGGCGCTGGTGATGATGTTTTAAATGGTACTGATGAGGTAGTTGCTGGCTACTTAGAACGAGATGTCCTTATCGGTGATACTGGTGCAGATAAGTTTATCTTAGGAGATGAAACTCAAGCTTACTATGCTACTGGTGGAGATCAAGATTATGCAGTGATTCAAGACTTTAACGTAAATCTGGATACTCTACAACTTTATGGCTCGGCGATGGATTATCAACAAGTACAACACGGCAATGATACTCATCTCACTCGCAATGGTGATTTGGTAGTAATTCTAGAAAATAATAATACTTTAAATCTCGATGCCAATGCTTTTGAGTATATTAGTACAGTCTAGTCTAGTAGTCTGCCAAGTTTGCAATGATGGACAGGAGACAAGTTCGGAGTTCGGAGTATGCCTTACGGGCACACTGCGCGAATGTAGTTAGCAAATTCACCCCTCAAAACGAGGATTGTGCGTGTTTTTAGCTTGGGGTGAGCTTACTTTATCCTACGTCTTGACTAGGTTTACTGCTGATCAGATGGTTGATTTTGTTGATAATTTGAGTAGGGTTCATGGATTTAAGTAAATATTCATCAACCCCACATTCAACAAACTTTTGCCACTCATTAGGTTCAAAGCGATCGCATAATAAGGTTACACTGGTATTGTCGGCGAGAGAGGTATGAGCAATAGCATTGACCACATTTTCGATGTCAATCACCGCACAATCGTGATCGATAATGATGATTCTGGGTTGCAATAATTCAATTTGACTAATCGCCATCGCCGAATCCATCAACCAAACTACTTGATATTCAATCGTATTCAGCAGTTGACAGATGAAAGTGGCACTCTCTTCATCTTCAGTAACTAACACAATTGTCTTGTATCCTAAAGGATCTTGAGGGGGAATTACTGGACTAGATAAATTGAAATTGTGCTTCAAAGTTTCTTTTTCGGGGAGACAGACGGTGAATATTGAACCTTGTCCTAACTCCGACTCCACCTCAATTTTGCCACCATGTAGCTCGATCAGTTTTTTAGTTAGAGCTAATCCTAATCCTGTTCCGCCATGAATACGTTGGCGGAAGTTTTCAATTTGCTTGAACTTTTCAAACAGAATGGGAAGTTCTGCTGCGGCAATACCAATTCCCGTGTCTTCAATTTGGAAAACTACCTGATGTCTTTCTCGCCAGACTCTTAGCACAACTTTTCCGCCCTGAGGCGTAAACTTAATGCCGTTACTGAGGATATGAAATATAATCTCCTTTAATCTGATCTCGTCAGCCAAAAAGTGATCTTGTTCTGTACTGATGTTAATTTCAGAACTAAGTAGGATCTCTTTCTTGCTCGCACTTTCTTGTAATAGGTGTACCGAATGCTTAACCACCTCAGTTAGTGAGACTTGTTGAATATTTAATAGATGCTTGCCTGATTCGACATCGGAAAACTCCAAAATGTTATTGATCAGTGCCAGCAGTTGCCTCCCACTCTGCTGAATCAGATGCAGATATTGATGCTGTTTTTCAGGGGACAAAGGCATTCTTTCTTTAGTAGATGTAGTAGATGACCACTGCAACAGGGTACTGGACAAGCCAATGACACAGGTTAAAGGAGTACGTAATTCATGGCTCATACTACCCAAAAAATCGTGTTTAGATTTACTAGCAGCCTCCGCAGCGATCAAAGCATCTTTGAGCTGTTGGGCTTGAATTTGAACCTGCTTTTCTAGTAGCTGTTTTTGCTGCTGTAGTTGTTGATAGGATTGATGATTAAAAATAGCGATCGCCAAGTATTCTGCAACCTGACGCAAAAACTGAATATCCTGATGATGCCATTGTCTTGGTTCACACTGATGGGCAATCATTAAACCCCACAATTTACCTCGAACGTTGATGGGGACAATAATCTTCGCTTTTACTTGAAACTTGGCCATCAAAGATTTAAGACAGGTATTCAAGTTAGAGCCTTGATCAATATCATTGATTGCTAGACTAAATCCCTGACGATATTTATTTCTACACTGGGGAGATTCTCGCCAACAATTTTCCTCTCGGAAATATAGAGTTGAAGCAAGACTATCATCCCTTCTCCTTTCGTAGGTAATCGTGTCTACCACTCGACCTGGCTTAAAGTTACAATGATGTGATTCTAATGCCACGCCCAATTGATAAATCAGTAAGCGGTCTAATTCCAAAAAGTCGCAGCTATGATTC
The DNA here is from genome assembly GCA_965365755.1 of uncultured Pleurocapsa sp. Classification (GTDB taxonomy): domain Bacteria; phylum Cyanobacteriota; class Cyanobacteriia; order Cyanobacteriales; family Xenococcaceae; genus Waterburya. The sequence goes on along the minus strand of CBDUCX010000252.1, from coordinate 2,926 downwards.
ACTGCGGTTTGAATAATTGCTGGCAAATTTAGATTTTGACTAATCTGAATTTTAATCCGTTCAAAAATACGCTCTTGTTCTGTCTGGTAGTGAAGTAATTTTTCCATCGGTGGGTTGAATAGGCTGGTTTCCATCGGGGAGGTTAATAGGCTAGATTGGCAATTAGCATGTTCTGCACTATTTATTAGCAATTTCATTGCATTAACCACAAATTCCGCAGAACTGTCGCTATTTTCGGTTAATTTGGCCCTAAAATTTTTCCGTAAACGATTAATAACAGCTTGGTTTTTCTCGATGCGACTGTCGAGTTGAAGTAGTTCCTGGATTATTGCTTCTCGCTCAAAAATTACGCTAACTAGATACTTCTGGGTAATTACTGATTTTTCTTGACGCAAAAAAGCATTGAATTTAGGTGTTATTAACAGAAAAAATTTATCTATTTCTAATTGTTGTAAATTGTGAATTTTGTGTTCGTTTTCTAGTAGCGTAGATATGGTGTCATTCGTAAACAATTGAGTTTCATCTTTAGTTGACATCCCTAACCATAGTTCAGCAAGCTGCTGCCAAACCTGATGACTAACAATTTTTTTTAAGACTATAGAAGATGAAGAACTCGACACAATTAAAATCCAGCTAGTAGCACGATTTTTTTTTCTGTTAATCTAGCTTGGCTCATTTTGATGACCTTAGACTGAACTGTAATTATTTCTCAAGATTAGACCAATAAAACTATGCACAAAATCGCTGCGTTACCAGGGGGATGGAATCCCAATACTGAAGGAGTAATTTTTGTTGAACAATCTCCTGCACCGATTCTTTTTCTAACCTATGCTGATACAGATATTCAAACTATTGCCATCGCAAAATCTTGTTTGGGAGAAAATTTTCCTGAAATTAGAGTAGTTAATTTATTAAACTTGCAGCAGCAATTAAGTATAGATGTATATGTTGATACTGTTGTATCAAAAGCCAAAATAATTATCCTTCGTTTGTTAGGTGGAAGTACCTATTGGTCTTATGGATTTGAAAGGATTAAAGAAGCAGTAGAGCTGGAAAATATTAACTTATTTGTTATACCAGGAGATAATGCTCCTGATCTAGATTTAATTAGTCATTCAACAGTTTCTCTTGCTGCTGTTAATCAGTTATGGCAATATTTAATCGAAGGAGGAAGCGAAAATTATGTCAATGGTTTGCAATTTATTAGTGATATTTGTTTACAGACAAAATACAATCCTGCTCCACCAAAAACTGTTCCCGAATTAGGGGAGTATCAATGGCAACAGAAAACTAAAGAAGATTCAATTAAATTAAATGCTCAAGAAGATAAAGCTAATCAGGTAGGCTGTTGCGGCATACTTTTTTATCGTTCTCATTATTTAGCAGGAAATACTGCTCCTATTGATCAATTATGCCAGTCAATAGCAGCACGTAATCTTCATCCCTTACCGATATTTATCTCTTCATTAAGAAATGTAGAATTACAGCAACAACTGTTATCTTTACTACAAAAAAGTCCAATTAAAGTATTGCTTAATACCACTAGCTTTTCCTTGGCAAAAATTGGCGAATCAGCTCAATTAGAGTTTTGGCAACAGTTAAATGTTCCTGTTTTACAGGTGATACTAAGTGGTAGCACGGAAGAGCAATGGTCATCTAGTTCCCAAGGATTAATGCCCAGGGATGTAGCAATGAATGTAGCATTACCCGAAGTTGACGGCAGAATAATTACCCGTGCCATCTCTTTTAAATCGGTGCAAACCTGGAATGAGCAACTAGAAACTAATGTGGTTGTTTATCAGCCAAAAAGCGATCGCCTTAATTTTGTCGCTGACTCTGCTGCTAACTGGATTAATCTAGCTAATACTCCAGCATCAGAGCGTAAGGTAGCCTTGATCTTGGCTAACTATCCCAACAAAGACGGTAGAATTGCTAACGGGGTGGGTTTAGATACTCCTGCAAGCTGCATTAAGATTCTCAAGGCATTAGAGCAATCAGGATATACCGTTACCGATATTCCCCAGACGGGAGACGAACTGATCCAGCGTTTAACCAAAGGCATTACCAACGATCCTGAGAGTACAATTAGTCGCCCCAGTTATCAAAGTTTGTCTGTAGCAGAATATCAGCAGTATTGGAATACATTATCCGAAACGGTACAGCAAGGTATTGAATCAAGGTGGGGAGATGGGGAAGATGGGGGAGTAGAGAAGCGAATACAGATTCCTGGGATACAGTTGGGTAATGTATTTATTGGCATTCAACCATCGCGGGGATATGATCGCGATCCGAGTTTAAATTATCACGCCCCAGATCTCGAACCTACCCATGAGTATCTGGCTTATTATCATTGGTTGAGGGGTTGCTTTGGGGTACAGGCGATCGTGCATGTAGGCAAACATGGCAACCTGGAATGGTTACCAGGAAAGAGTTTAGCTTTATCTGCCAATTGTTATCCTGAAGTAGCGTTGCAAACTATCCCCAATATCTATCCTTTTATTGTTAATGATCCAGGGGAAGGTTCTCAGGCAAAAAGGCGATCGCAAGCGGTAATTATCGATCATCTTACCCCACCCCTTACCCGTGCTGAATTATATGGTGGTTTAGAACAACTAGAAGCTTTAATTGACGAATATTATGAAGCCCAAAGTTTAGATCCTACTCGCTTAAGCATCATTAGCGATCGCATTACTAAACTAGTACAGCAAGAAAATTTAGATCAGGATTTAGGTATTAAACCCACTGATACCCAAACCCTGGCACAATTCCTCTCTGTCGCCGATGGTTATCTCTGCGAATTAAAAGAAGCTCAAATCAGGGATGGTTTACATATTTTTGGTCAATGTCCTGAAGGATCACAACTGCGAGATTTAATAATTGCGATCGCCCGTTCCCCTAGCTACAACCGTTTAGGCATTACCCAGGC
>CBDUCX010000251.1:0-8230 GCA_965365755.1 uncultured Pleurocapsa sp. | reverse complement strand
AGCGATCGCTGTAATCGGGTTTTTCAAGAAAGGTTTGAGTTGCTGAATGAAAAACCAAAAGATACCTAAAATCAAACTAATCAAGTATCGGGGATAGCGGGGAACGTTTTGGATAAAGTCTTGCATGATTGTAATAGTTGTAATATTTAAAGCTATATATTTTGTCCTTTTATTATTCAACATTACACAATCAAGATTCAACACTTCGTAAATGAACTTACTATTTCAGTCAACTCGTCGTCGGTTAGCTTTGTGGTACACCGCAGTAACGGCTGTTTTGCTGTTGTTGTTTGCTACGGGGGTATATTTCTATGTCCGCAACACTTTAATAGATCGCATAGATGACACTTTAAAGCACGTTGTGGAAGTGGTAGACCGTTCCTTGGTAATTCAACCTCTGGCAGAAACTATTGGGCGCTACGGGGTTAATGTTGATGCTAGCTTTAATCAAAATGTTCATAGTCTAGAAGACGATCACATTGATTTGGAATGGTTTAATCCTCAAAAACAGTTGTTGTGGTCTACCTTTGAGCAACCCATAGACTATCCCCTCCATCCCAGTCGTAGCGGAGAAACAGTATATCTCACAGGCGATCGCATTCTGCGCCAGATTGTACAGAAGGTGGAATTAGACCATCGGGTTTTAGGTTATCTACGGGTAAGTCATCCTTGGTTTGAAGTAACCAAACCGATTAATCAGCTAACTAAAGATTTGATTCTGGGTATTACACTGATGGTGCTATGCGTTGGTGGGATAGGTTGGCTATTGTCAGGTATTGCCATCAAGCCCGTGCAGGTATCTTATTCTAGTCTGAAACAATTTACTGCCGATGCTTCCCATGAGTTACGCAACCCCATTGCTACAATTCAAACTAATGTCCAGATGGCATTAGCTTATCCTGAAGCTGAACCTCAACTGCAAAAAAGACAGTTACAAATTATTGAACGCTTGACTCAGAAGTTAGGCAGATTAGTTGACGACCTCTTGTTTCTCGCTCGCTCCGATAGCGGTATAGTACAATTGGACTGGCAACCTGTACCTCTGGATGCCCTATTGATTGATGTCATCGAAGAACAGAGAACAGCAGCAACCCAAAAAGGATTATTTCTTTCCCTACACATTGTTGAGCCAGACATCGCTGACGAGGATCTCAACGAAGAAGATGTTTTTACCGTTAAGGGAGACTGGGATTATTTATCTCGCTTGTTTACTAATCTCATTGCCAATGCGATCGAGCATACAGATCAGGCGGAAAAATCGGCTGAAGCTTCGGTGGAAGTAGAACTAGCCTTAATTAAATCTGTTGCTAAAACCATGAGAGTTAGGGAAATCCCCAGTCAATTTAAACTACAAGTAAAAGTTAAAGACAACGGCAAAGGCATCTCGGAATCTGCTCTTCCCCATATCTTTGATCGCTTCTATCGTGCCGATCCTGCCCGTTCTTCTCAACGTAAAATTAATACTCCCCCAGGAGCAGGTTTAGGACTGGCGATCGCCAAGGCCATTGTGGAAAATCATCAGGGAGAAATTCAAGTAGAGAGCATCTTAGACCAAGGAACAACCTTTACTATAACTCTTCCCCAGAGTCTGAATTTTTAGCAGCTATTCTCTCTCTTTCCACCTACTTAAAGAAGAAATTGTTATTTCCCACTACCTACTACCTAAAAAAGTTATCTAAAAACTACTGGTTGAAAACTAGACGTAGTTTAACTATGATGCGGAAGAGACAGTTTGACGCTTGAACATTTCCCGTAGTACCGAAGCAGGATCTATATAACTGTTATTGTGCTTGAGTACCCAATGCAGATGCGGGCCCGTAGTTCTACCAGTCATCCCAATACGACCAATTCTTGATCCTGCGGGTATACTTTGACCCAGAGCTATTTGAATTCCTCCATCTCGATCCAGCAGAAATTTGCCATTGCGAGACTTATCTACATAGCCTTCCATATGACAGTATACGTGCTGCCATTCTCCCGATTTAATTGTGATTGACGTACCACAAGCAGTATTATCTGACAAGCCAGTGACCTTACCACCCCACCAGCTACGAATGTAACTACCACGGGGGGCTGCTAAATCTAGTCCGTTATGAAACTGACGTTTTCCTGTCACGGGGGAAATACGGTAACCGAAACCAGAAGTGTAAGATTGAAAATTCTCCACAGGGAAAGAACCTTTTTCCCACACAGTCGATATATCTTGGGCGATCAAGTTATCTTCAGTCAGATCTGATGCTTGTAAGGGGAGATTACCCCAATTGTTGACTGCCAAAGATAATAAGCAAGTCGCAGCAACAACAGCCAACCAGTGGTTCCATCGAACTCTAATTCTATAGATCATGTATTGAGGGTCAATTAATGTAACAATTTACGCTTACTGAAGTTAATTTATGATTAGTCGTCTTATTGATAAGATTTCAAAATATAAGCTGTCACAATCTATGATTATCAAAAAATAGATAATTTTTAAGTAATAATTGGCAAAAAAATTATAAGAGTTAACAATATTGCCGCTAAATTTAATTGTCTTTACCAAATATACTGTCAGATTCTGAGACCAGCAAGATCATCCTAAGTGTTTATGCTGAAACACATCATAGCTTTAAACGAGTAACTGTTAATTAAAGTTTTGTTGAAAATATTCCAATTTCTCTAGACAAATTTAAGATACATTGAAGGTAAGTAGCTCAAAATATTATGCGAATAAACATTATCCCTTTTTCTTTTGAAATTGACTCAGTAAGTCTGGCTGGTAGCTGTATTTGGTCACTTGCTCTTTATATTGGTTTGGATTCAACTAGAGCCTGGATTAGTTATCAATTAGAGCGATGGTTTAATTTTGCAGAGGGTTGGTTATATACTTCTGCTGAAGAATTTGAAAATACTCGTGCTGCCAGAGAAGCACAAAATAGTTTTTATGCTTCAGTTTTAGGCATTATCCCTTTTTTAATTGCGGGAGCATTAATCAACTGGCTTACTGATATTAGCTTTGGGGGTAGTAGTTGGGCGATCGCTCTGGGGATAATGACTTGCGCTATTTGTAGTCTATTTGCCTTGGCTAATAAAGATTACGGCGATTCTGAAGATAAAGAATAAAATCTTTATTAATTACCCACAGCCTCTTTCATATAGCTACCCCAAAGACTAGCTGCGTTATAGCTACCGCCACTAGTAGGGGAGTTATCGTCATTACCTAACCAGACTCCCGTTACCCAGTCTTGCTGCGGCAGATAACCAATAAACCAGAGATCGACGTTGTTATCGGTTGTGCCAGTTTTTCCCGCCTCCCCCTGATCGATAAAGGCAGCTTTTCCTGTACCCTCCTTCACTGCCAATTGCAACATCTGGGTAAGCTGATCAGTAACCTCTGGTTTCATAACATCACGGACGGTTTCATCATCTTCGTCGAAAACAGTTTCTTCGCTATCGTCAAAAAGATAGATTACCCGACAGGTATTGCGATCGCTTATTTTTTTACAGTCGCTGCCATCTAAGACGCGGTTGATGGCGTGGGGTTTGTTCCAAATACCGTCATTGGCGATGGTGGCATAAGCACCAGTCATTTCTAAAACGGTAGTTTCACTTTGTCCAATTACTAAACCAGGGGCTTCGACTAGGGGAGAAGATACCCCGAGACGTTGAGCGACATCAATCACCTTCTCTAAACCCACATCCTCCGCTACTCTGAGGGCGTTGACATTTTCTGATTGAGTTAACCCTTGATACATATTAATCTCACCACTACTACGCTCACAACCTCGATATTGCTGTCCTTGCCAAGTGAAAGGAGTGCAAGGATATTTAGTTTGCGGATCGATTCCCGCTTCCAGCGCTGCTGCATAGGCAAAAATTTTGAAGGTTGAGCCTGGTTGTCTTTTTGCCTGCACTACCCGATTAAACTGGCTTTGTCCAAAATTTACCCCGCCAACTAGAGCCAGAATATTGCCGTTTTTGCGGTCTAAAGTCACCACTGCACCTTGAGAATAGCCCAGGCGATCGCCATTATTACTGATAGAATTATTTAGGGCTAATTCGGCTTGTGTTTGTAGTTTCGGATTTAAAGCCGTTTCCACAATGAAATTTCCTTCTTGTGCCACATCGGAACCTAATAGTGCCTGGAGTTCATCCATGACATAACTATAAAAATAGGGCGCAACAGTACTAGAAAAAGCTTTTTTGGCTTTTGGACTAACTTCAATGGGCGATCGCCTAGCCCGATTTCCCTCTTCTGGGTCTACCATGCCTAATTTAATCATGCGATCGATAATACGGTTACGTAAACCAATTGCAGTATCGTAATCCTTGACAGGATTATATAAATTGGGTGCGGGTAAGATCGCCACCAGAGTTGCTGCTTGAGAAAGATCAAGTTTGGCTGCTGACTTATCAAAATAAAATTGAGCCGCGTCTTCAAAACCATAGCTACCGATACCCAAGTAGACACGATTGAGATAAGTTTTCAGAATAAAATCTTTGCTATAAAAAGTTTCTAACTTAAGAGCTACTAACATCTCCCGAATTTTCCGCCCCGCAGTATTTTGTCTGCCCACTTCGGGGAATAAACTACGAGCTAACTGTTGGGTAAGGGTACTCGCTCCTTGGCGCAATTCAGAGGAGGTAAGATTGATTACTACTGCCCTAGTGACTCCAATAGGATCAACCCCAAAGTGCCAATAAAAACGACTATCTTCCGAAGCGATAACGGCATCGGGTAAATAGCGAGAGAAGTCTGAAAGTTTTTTTAGTTCACGGTGGGTATTATTTTGTGCCGTAGGATTAATCGCGGTTTCTCCATCACGGGCATAGACCACAATTGGTAAAGTCGATTCTCTGGGAATAGGATATACAGGGACTTTAATCCATTCAATACTCAATAGCAGCAACAATAAACCTAACATGCCCACTATGGCATAGAGAGCATAGCGGACAGCATATAACCACAAGGGAGGCGGATTAAAATACTCTACGCTAACCCCCGCAGCTAATTCTGGAGGCCCCAGAGTAAAGCTTTCACCATGGAACAAAGAAAGAGCTTTTAAACGACGTTGACCCCGATAGATGCCATTGGTAGATTTTTCGTCTTGAACGATGAAAGAGCGCGGTTTTTTGCGATTTCTCTTGAGAATTAGATGAGTTTGACTAACTACAGGGTTGCGAACAGTAATATCACAGCGAGAACTGCGTCCTAGGGTATAGCGATCGCCCACTAGAGGATAACGTTCTTCTGGCTTGTTAGGTTCTTTGATCCTCAATTCTGGAGTTGGTTTACCCGACTGGAAATTAGCCGAATTAAAATTAACCTTAGCCTGAATCTTTTGTACCGCTTGGGTAAAAGCTTTGCTAACGGATGATTGAGAATTGCCACCATTAGAAGGAGGTTTCGGGTTGCTAGTCATGAAGTCATCTCACTCAAAAAACGCCAAGATGTTTGTCGGTAAATTATCCTAATTGTAGGAAATTACACCCAGGTTGATTTTGCCAGTAAATCTCTTATTTGTCTGTTCTCAAAATAAATGGCGTAGTCCTACCGCAGAAGCTATCTATCGCAATGATTCTAGAGTAAACGTGCGATCGGCGGGAACTAGTTCTAGTGCTAGGAGGAGAATTTCTGAAAAAGACCTCGACTGGGCTGACTTAATTTTGGTGATGGAAAATAAACATAAAAAGGCGATCGCAAATCAATATCGATATTTAGATCTGCCACCAATTATTGTTTTAGATATTCCTGATGATTACCAATACATGTCTCATGAATTAGTGAAAATGATACAGATAAGTACCGAAGATATTTTATCTAATTAACAAGTCTAATCAAGTTGATCGATAGAGTGAACAGATATAAAAAGCTTAATGAAAATAAGAAGATCTAAATCTTATGCCCACCCTGGAAATTCATCTTGATAACTATTAAGTAAACTTTTTAATACAATTTGAGTTCTATAAAATTTTTTGGTATTTAATCACACAATAACTATCTCTAAATCACAATCAATCAGAAATTTACAAGATATAAAACAAGGTGAAGTATTATAAAAAAAGTTTACGATGAAGAAAATATTTATTCTAATAACTTCATTTATTGTCATTGGTTGCGCTCCGAAATCAACACCTGAAAGCGAAGCTCTTTTAAGTGAAATCCATGCCACTCAATCAAAAACCAAAGTAGGAATTAACTATAGAGATTATTCCAACGTTGCTCAAAATCTTCAAATTAAGCTTGATAACTTTGAAAGATCCGAGAAGTCAAAAAAAATTAAATATGCGGGCAATTTAGTAGTAATAGCCGAAAGTTATATTAATGCAGCAGATAAAAAATCTGGCGAAGATTGGTCGCCACATTATCATTGGCAACAGGCTACTTGGAGCTACGAATTTATGCAAAATTGTCAAACTAAAGGTGAGAATTGCTATACTTACGGCTTTGACGGTCAATTAAAACTTACTACAGATTTAATCAAACGAAGTACGAAGGAAACTAAAGAACTTCTTGATGCTTTGAATAAATAATGCTGTGTCTAACTATTGAGTTGTACCTGCTCGAATTAAGGTTATCGGTTTGATTCTAGAAGTGGTTTTTTCCCAAAATAAGCCTACAAAATTGATATGATTGGCTGGATATTGGATATAAGCTAAATCAGAGAATGTCCCCTAAAGATATTGACCGCATCAGAGAGAAGATTCGCCTTCAGCAGTACGATATGTCAGCCCATGCGATGGAAGAAATGGCTGAAGATTTGCTGACTATCATGGACGTAGAGGAATCTGTTCTGAATGGTCAGATCATCCGAGTTGAAAAAAATGACCCCAGAGGCACAAAATATATATTAGTGGGGACTGCACTAGATCAACAAACACCTGTTGGTGTGGTTGGACGTTATCTCTAGTAACGGACGTTATCTAATCATCACAGTTTATGAAGTTACTGAACTTGAGGACTAATTCTATGTATGGATACAAATGTGAGTATTGTGAAGGAAACGTTCAACCCAGAAGTGTCAAACGTGAGGCATTTAAGCATAGAGATGGGTTTGTCATCCTTGAAGATGTGACGATTGGGGTCTGTGATACTTGTGGCAATCGATACTACTCTGCCGATATTCTTCATGCAGTTCATGCTGTTGCTACGGGAGCAAAAGCCCCTGAGAGAACTGAACAAATCCCGGTCACTCATCTAGAATCAGCTTGACAATTGCCACATATTATCTTCTTGCACATTGATCTTATCAAAGCGATCGCAGATCTTGTAGAGTACTTTTTTAGGTGATCGCAAATCAAGATCAATATTTTTTCAACAGTCTTCATTCACTAGTTTGTAGTTAAACTGAGTAAGATATATGACTTATCAAGACAAAGTAAACCGAGAGGAAGTTACTCTTAGTGAAAATAAAGAGCATAGGGATTAGATTGATTTTTAAGTCAACTTTGCTAATGGCATCGATATTTATGCCCATGCTCATTACTCTATTTCAGTTTTTAATAAGTGAGTATTTTTCTCAACTGGTTCTAATTTTTTGATTTCTTTTTCGTATCCACCCAAGTTTTGATATTTAGTAGCAGTAACAGCAAGTTCAGAGTCAAAATTATAAACTGCCTTATTGAAGTGTTCTACAGTTTTATCAAGATGCTTGCGAACATCAACTAAATTATTAGTCAAATCAGTTAATTGTTGTTGATTGTTTTCTAATAACTGAATTTTTTCCTGAATTGATTGTCTCTCAGTTATTAGCTCCGTATTTAGTCGAGAATTATCTTCTTTTAGCTTAGTATTATCTTGATACAATTTTTCTAATTGTTGGTTTTTGTTATCTAAACTATTTTGCAGATCTGAATTCAATTCTTGCAATGAAGTTTGAAGTTCTCTTATTTTTTCTTCTTTTTCAGCTAATTGAGTTTTTAAACTTGATGTTTCCAGACAGGCACTAGAAAACTTACTCTGTAAATCTTCTTTTTCTTGGGTTATGTCTATAAGCTGTTTTATAAATTCTGACAACTGCTGTTCTTTCTGCTGTAACTGTTCTGATAAAACGCTATTTTCTGAAATATAATAATTTTTATATTTTTCGTGAATGGCTTGTTTTTTTAATTTATTAATTTGCCATATAGTTTTTCCACCTAGAACTACTCCCACAAATAATCCTATGAGTAAATATATTGAAATTCCCATGAAATATTTACCTTAATACGTTATATTTCTATATTTCCCAGATATTTCCCAGAAATACTACGT
>CBDUCX010000250.1:0-8293 GCA_965365755.1 uncultured Pleurocapsa sp. | reverse complement strand
ATTAATATTCGAGAAAAACAACATAAAAGTTGTTAAAGTTAAGCAATTTTTGCTCAAGTTTTTTTACCAAACATACTAACTTTTATGTCATTAGCCTAAACCATCAAGCAACATTTACGTCACTTGTAAAAAACACAATTAAAGGTTTAACTATTATGACAAGAAGAAGCATTGCTACCCTAGATGCCAATGAAGCCGTCGCTAGAGTAGCTTATAAGCTGAATGAGGCGATCGCTATTTATCCCATTACCCCTGCCTCACCGATGGGAGAATGGGCAGATGCTTGGTCATCGGCAGGAGTTCCTAATCTTTGGGGTACAGTACCGACTGTAGTGGAGATGCAATCGGAAGGTGGGGCAGCAGGAGCGATACACGGAGCATTGCAAGCTGGTTCTGTGACTACTACCTTTACTGCTTCCCAGGGCTTACTGTTGATGATTCCCAATTTGTATAAAATTGCGGGGGAACTTACCAGTGGAGTGATTCACGTTGCGGCTCGTTCCCTGGCAGCTCAAGGTCTGTCAATTTTTGGCGATCACAGTGATGTGATGGCAGCCCGTGCTACGGGTTTTGCCTTCATCTGTTCGGCTTCAGTCCAAGAAGCCCATGACTTTGCTTTAATTGCTCAAGCAGCTAGTTTGCGATCGCGAGTTCCTTTGATTCACTTTTTTGATGGTTTTCGTACCTCCCACGAAATTCAAAAGATCGAACTGCTAGAGGAAGAAGATTTGCGATCGCTGATTGACGACGATTTAGTTTTGGCCCATCGTGCCAGAGGACTGACCCCAGATCGTCCCGTATTGCGGGGAACAGCCCAAAACCCAGATGTTTATTTCCAAGCTCGCGAAAGCGTTAATCCTTACTATGATGCCTGTCCTGAAATTGTTCAGCAGTTAATGGATCAATTTGGTGAACTGACAGGAAGATACTATCATTTATATGAATACCACGGTGCTGCGGATGCCGAAAGAGTTATCTTGCTAATGGGTTCAGGGTGCGAAGCTGTTCACGAGACGGTGGATTATCTCAATCAACAAGGAGAGCAAGTCGGCGTACTCAAAGTTCGTTTATATCGCCCTTGGGATGGTCATCGTTTGGTTGAGGCATTACCGAAAACAGTGAAGAAAATTGCGGTGTTAGATCGCACCAAAGAACCAGGTTCTAGTGGCGAACCCCTTTATCTCGATGTGGTTACAGCAGTATGTGAATACTGGCAAACAGAGGGAGCTTTACCGAAAATAGTTGGTGGAAGATACGGTCTTTCCTCGAAAGAATTTAATCCTGCCATGATTAAGGGCATTTTTGAGAATTTACAACAAGATCAGCCCAAAAATCATTTTACAGTGGGGATTAACGACGACCTGAGTCAAACTTCTCTCCTCTACGATCCTGAATTTTCCACTGAACCAGATAACGTAGTCCGAGCCATGTTTTACGGTTTAGGTTCTGATGGTACGGTAGGAGCCAATAAAAATTCGATCAAGATTATTGGCGAAGAAACCGACAATTATGCTCAAGGTTACTTCGTTTATGATTCTAAAAAATCTGGCGCGGTTACTGTCTCTCATTTACGGTTTGGAGACCAGCCAATTCGCTCTACCTATCTCATAGATCGGGCAAACTTTATTGGTTGTCATCAATGGAATTTTTTAGAAAAACTGGATGTCCTGAAAGCTGCCGTATCTGGTGCTACCTTCCTCCTCAATAGTCCTTACAGTGACACGGAAGTCTGGTCACACCTACCAATCGAAATTCAAAGGCAAATTATCGACAAAGGCTTAAAATTCTATATCATCAATGCCAATCAAGTTGCCCGCGACAGTGGTATGGGTGGCAGGATTAATACCGTAATGCAGACCTGTTTCTTTGCCCTAGCAGGAGTATTACCTCAAGAAGAAGCGATCGCCCAAATCAAAAAAGCGATCGCCAAGACTTATGGCAAGAAAGGAGAAAAGATTGTCCAGATGAATCTACAAGCAGTGGATAATACTTTGGCTCACCTCTTGGAAGTCTCAGTCCCCACCCAGGTTACCAGTCAGATTCATCAGCAATCACCGATTCCCGACAGTGCCCCCGAATTTGTGCGTCAAGTACTAGGCAAGATGGTAGCCAGAGAAGGAGATGACCTCCCCGTCAGCGCTTTACCTTGCGACGGGAGCTATCCGACGGGGACATCTAAATGGGAAAAACGCAACATTGCCCAATTTATTCCTGCCTGGGATCCAGATGTCTGCGTCCAGTGTGGCAAATGTGTCATGGTATGTCCTCACGGGGTAATTCGGGGTAAAGCTTACAATGCAGCAGAACTCACTAATGCACCTCCTAGCTTTAAGTCTACTGAAGTGAGAGATAAAGACTTTGCTGGTCAAAAGTTCACAATTCAAGTCGCACCCGAAGACTGTACTGGTTGTGGCATCTGTGTCGATGTATGTCCCGCTAAGAATAAATCTCAACCTTCCCGTAAAGCGATTAATATGGAAGCGCAGCCCCCTTTAAGGGAGCAAGAGCGAGCTAATTGGGATTTTTTCCTTAATTTACCCAATCCCGATCGCCGTCAGCTAAAACTGAATCAAATTCGGCAGCAGCAACTCCAAGAACCCCTGTTTGAATTCTCAGGTGCTTGCGCTGGTTGTGGAGAGACCCCTTACATAAAATTAATGACCCAGTTATTTGGCGATCGCGCTGTGGTAGCAAACGCCACTGGTTGTTCCTCGATCTATGGCGGTAACTTACCGACCACTCCCTGGGCGCAAAACACAGCAGGTAGAGGCCCCGCCTGGTCTAATAGTTTATTTGAAGATAATGCCGAATTTGGCTTAGGTTTTCGGGTCGCGATCGACAAACACGCCCAGTTTGCTGCTGAATTACTGGAATCTCTAGCCAGTGAAATAGGAACAGAATTAGCTAGAGACATCTTAACTGCCCAACAAACAGACGAAGCAGATATTTACGAACAACGCGATCGCATTACCCAATTAAAAAATAAACTCCAAACACTACTAACTACTAACGACGATCCTCTAACTACTACTAACATCAGACAACTATTGAGTCTTGCTGACTATCTAGTGAAAAAAAGCGTCTGGATTATTGGCGGTGATGGCTGGGCTTACGACATTGGCTTCGGTGGACTGGATCACGTCATTGCTAGTGGTCGTAACGTCAATATTTTAGTGATGGATACGGAAGTCTATTCCAACACTGGAGGGCAATCCTCGAAGGCAACTCCCAGGGCTGCTGTAGCCAAGTTTGCTGCGGGAGGAAAAGCCGCACCCAAAAAAGATTTAGGTTTGATTGCCATGACTTATGGCAACGTCTATGTAGCCAGTGTAGCTATGGGGGCTAGAGACGAACATACCTTAAAAGCCTTTATCGAAGCAGAAGCCTATGAAGGGCCTTCCTTAATCATCGCCTACAGTCACTGTATTGCCCACGGCATCAATATGACCACCGCCATGAGCCATCAGAAAGAGCTGGTTGATAGTGGACGCTGGCTACTCTATCGTTACAATCCCCGTTTGAAACAAGCTGGAAAAAATCCTCTCCAGTTAGATATGCGATCGCCCAAAAAGCCAGTTAGCCAGTCCATGTACGCCGAAAATCGCTTTAAAATGCTCACCAAAAGTAACCCTAGTGCTGCCAAACAACTACTCCAATCAGCACAACAAGACGTAAATACTCGCTGGCAAATGTATGAGTATTTAGCTGCACAGCAAATGGATATGAAAGACAAGGGAGACAGGGAAGACAAGGAAGATTAATAACCACTAACTACTAACTCCGAACTCCGAACTCCGAACTCCGAACTCCGAACTACTAACTCCGAACTCATTATGAACCTTTCTACTAACTATCTAGGATTACAATTGCGATCGCCCTTAGTTGTCGGTGCTGCTGCTCCTCTGACAGAAGATATCGACAATATTAAGCGTATCGAAGATGCTGGGGGCGCTGCTGTCGTTCTACATTCCTTGTTTGAAGAGCAGTTAACTCAAGAGCAGTATGAGTTACATCACCATACCACTATCTATAATGAAAGCTTTGCCGAAGCTCTTACTTACTTTCCCGAGCCAGAAGTATTCCATGTTGGCCCAGAAGAATATTTGAACCAGATTCGCCAAGCTAAGGACATGGTGAACATTCCCATCATCGCTAGTCTCAATGGTTCGACTTTAGGTGGTTGGACTGACTACGCTCGGCAAATCGAACAAGCGGGAGCAGATGCCCTAGAATTAAATATCTATTATGTACCCACAGATTTTGACCTCACAGCAAGCCAAATAGAAGACAACTATCTCGATATTCTTCGCTCAGTTAAATCAGCAGTCAATATTCCCGTAGCACTTAAGCTCAGTCCCTTCTTTAACAACATGGCAAATATGGCAAAACAGTTAACAGAAGCTGGAGCAGACGGATTAGTTTTATTCAACCGCTTTTACCAGCCCGATATTAATATCGAAGCGTTGTCAGTACAACCCAAGGTGCTGTTGAGTACTCCCCAAGCAATGCGTTTGCCAATGCGTTGGATAGCTATCCTCTATGGTCGTCTTAATGTTGACTTAGCTGCAACTAGCGGTATCCATCAACCTGAAGATGTCCTCAAAATGTTAATGGCTGGGGCAAATGCCACTATGTTAGTAAGTGTACTGTTGCGTCATGGCATTGAACACATTCAGGTAATCGAAGCGGGAATGCGCCAGTGGATGGAAGAACATGAATACGAGTCAGTTAAACAAATGCAGGGAAGCATGAGCCAAATTAACTGTCCTGACGAAAGTGCTTTTGAAAGAGCGCAGTACATGAAAGCACTTCAATCCTATCAACCAGAAAGATACGATAATTTAATTAAAAATTAAAATTAAAAATTTAGCAACATAGCTTGATGACTACTGCACCTCTTACTTGGCAACAACTGACAGAACTTACCGACTTTGCTATAGATCCTGTTAACGGTACAACTAATTCTCAATCTACTTTACGTTTATTTGGTCAGACAGAAGCGGATGTACGAGTAACATTATTTAGAGATAATCATGCTTGGTGTCCCTACTGCCAAAAAATTTGGTTGTGGTTAGAAGAGAAGCAAATTCCTTATCGTATCCAGAAAGTAACCATGTTTTGCTATGGCAAAAAAGAGAGTTGGTATAAGCGTATAGTTCCCTCAGGAATGCTTCCCGCAGTTGATTTGGATGGACAAATTATTACCGAGAGCGACGATATCTTACTCGCTTTAGAAAAAGCTTTCGGAGTTTTATATCTAGGGATGCAAGATCCTCAAGTAATGCCCTTGCGCCGACTCGAACGATTATTATTTAGAGCTTGGTGCAGTTGGTTATGCTATCGAGCAATTTTTCCTGGACAAGAAAAAGGTAACCGTCAGCAATTTATCGAAACTGTCGCTATGGTAGAGGAAACATTAGCAAATACTCCTGGAGCCTATTTCTTAGCAGAATTTAGTACTGCTGACGTAATTTTCACCCCCTATGTCGAACGGATGAACGCCAGTCTTTACTATTACAAAGGCTATTCCCTCAGAGAAGAAAATCCCCGTTTATCTGCCTGGTTTGATGCCATGGAAACCCGTTCAACCTATCGTGGTACTCAAAGCGATTTTCATACCCACGTCCACGACTTACCACCACAAATGGGTGGCTGTTATGCTAATGGTGAACCTCAAACCTTGGCAAATCAAGAACGAGTAGATCGAGGGGATTGGTTTGCCCTACCAGACGTTACCTATGCCGAACCTGAAACCTCCCGTGCTGAGGCTCTACAACGGGTAATTAAACATCGAAATAATATCCTCAAAGTAAATCCTGCTGCTCAGCAATTGTTTGACGAAGCTTTACGGTGTGCTTTAACCAAGATGATGACAGGAGAAACCTGCACCCCACCATCAGGCTCAGATGTTGCTCTGCGATATTTACGAGATAGAATTAGTGTCCCCAGAGATATGTCGATATATGCTGCAAAAAGACTGCGAACAGCATTAGAAGAAACTGCGGCATTAGTAGGTGAAGCGCAACCCGAACCCATCCCCGTGAGACACCGCTACGATCAAAACCCTTCTAATTTTAGGCAAGAAGTCTAAAGAACGAAGCAAATTAGCTATACCTCTTTAATTCTCTATAACAGATTGCTCGACAAGATTGATTACCGCGATCGCCTTCATTTTTTGGTTTATTCATCATCAAAAAGCAATTTCGTCATTGTGATTTACTGGTAAGGGCGTATGTAATACGATTTTTCTCTCGCCTGATTTCTTCTGTGCTATAAGTCCACTTATATCCAATCCCCAACAAGAACTATAAAACTGATATGGTTTTGATGGAATTGAAGAGTTCGTAGTGAATGGGTGTTCTGAAAAACGTTAGACAAAAAAAAGACACACCTTAATCATATAGATGTGTCTAACTAATTTAGTTGTTTAACTACCCAATCTACTTGGTTTCAGAAAACTCAGCGTCGATGACATCATCGCCACCATCACTACCACCACCTGCATCTCCAGTAGGTGGTTCTGCCCCAGGTGCGCCACCTGCTGCTGCATCGGCTGCCCCTTCACCTTGTTGATAGACACTACTACCAATACTGTAGAGAGTCTGTTGCAACTCAGGAAGAAGAGTTTTAATTTTCTCGTCATCTTCTGCGGCTACAGCTTCTTTCAGGTCTTTAATTTGACCCTCAGCCTTCTCTTTATCAGCGGCAGGTACTTTGTCTCCCAACTCAGTAAGCTGTTTTTCTGCTTGGTAAACTAAGGAATCAGCCTGGTTTTTGCGATCAATTGCTTCACGGCGTTCTTTGTCCGCAGAAGCATTAGATTCTGCTTCTTGTACCATGCGTTCTACTTCATCATCAGGAAGAGTAGATGCACCAGTAATACTAATAGACTGTTCTTTACCTGTTCCCTTATCCTTGGCAGTTACATTTAAGATACCGTTGGCATCAATATCAAAGGTAACTTCGATTTGAGGTACACCACGAGGGGCAGGGGGAATACCATCTAGGCGGAATGTTCCTAAACTCTTGTTGTCTTTACCAAATTCTCTTTCCCCCTGTAGAACATGGATTTCCACATTGGTTTGACCATCAACAGCGGTAGAGAAAGTTTCCGATTTCTTAGTAGGAATCGTAGTGTTACGAGGAATAATCTTAGTCATTACCCCACCCAAAGTTTCCACACCAAGGGAAAGAGGAGTAACGTCTAGAAGCAAGATATCTTTTACTTCTCCCGCTAAGACACCAGCTTGAATAGCGGCACCAATCGCTACCACTTCGTCAGGGTTAACAGTTTGGTTGGGGTCTTTACCGAGAACTTTTTTGGTGATATCAACAATCGCGGGAATACGAGTTGAACCGCCCACCATGACTACTTCGTCAATGGCATCTTTGGATAATTTGGAATCCTTGAGAGCTTGCTCTACAGGAATACGACAGCGATCAATTAGATCGGAACAAAGTTCTTCAAACTTGGCTCTAGTTAAAGAAACGTCAAGGTGTTTGGGTCCATCCTGGGTTGCTGTAATGAAGGGAAGGTTAATGTCTGTCTGAGTAGCGCTGGAAAGTTCGATTTTGGCCTTCTCTGCTGCTTCAGTCAAACGCTGTAAAGCCTGATTATCTTTACGCAGATCAATACCTTCATTTCTTTGAAATTCGCTTGCTAGATAGTCAACAATCTTTTTATCAAAGTCGTCACCACCAAGGTGAGTATCACCAGCCGTAGCTAGTACTTCAAATACTCCATCCCCTACTTCTAGGATCGAAACATCAAATGTACCACCACCCAAGTCAAATACCAAGATGGTTTCGTTACTCTTCTTATCTAGACCATAAGCTAGAGATGCTGCGGTAGGTTCGTTGATAATCCGCAATACCTCAACCCCAGCAATCTTACCCGCGTCTTTAGTCGCTTGACGCTGAGAGTCGTTGAAGTATGCAGGAACGGTAATTACCGCTTGAGTTACTTTTTCTCCCAGATATTTACTGGCATCTTCAATTAGCTTGCGTAAAACCTGAGCCGAAATTTCTTCTGGTGCAAACTTTTTATCTTGTGCAGGACAGTTCAGCTTAACGTTAGCGTTACCATCTTTAGCTACTTCGTAAGCTACTTCCTTGGTCTCGTTAGTTACTTCATCGTATTTGCGTCCGATAAAGCGTTTAACCGAATAGAAAGTGTTGCCAGTGTTCATTACCGCCTGGCGTTTAGCAATCTGACCAACTAAAAGATCGCCGTTTTTCGCATAAGCAACAACTGAGGGAGTAGTTCTAAAACCTTCCGCGTTAGCGATAACCG
>CBDUCX010000249.1:0-8394 GCA_965365755.1 uncultured Pleurocapsa sp. | reverse complement strand
TCATAAGTCATCAGCCAATGACCCTTACATAGATGACTTTGTATCATGGCTCGAAGGCTCTGAATATCAAACTAATACTCTTTATGGTGAACCACAGCTAAAAAATCAAATAGAAAATGTTAGAGATTGCAGAGGAATTTGTTCTGCTCAAGACCGCGAAGATGATCAAGATGAATTAAGATTGGCTTGTGCAGAATGAAAAAATGTTCTTTACATATTTAACCTCTTCCTCGCACCTTTAACACTCCTCAACTGCTTCGTCAAAGTGTTGTTTTCTTGTCTCATGTTGCTGTTTGCTCCACTCAGACCACATTAGTCTTTCTTCTGACGCTAATTAAGCACATCTAAGTCGGAAATAGACAATCTGCTTCCAGGCGATCGCCCAACCCCAAATAGCCGCTTTCCCAGGCGATCGCTCATTCTGATGTTGATTAAAGCGCAAAAATCGCCAGCCTCAAGCTTCCACCTCTTCTGTCTGCTTTTGGTAATGGATATCGGTGCATTCCTCAATGTTTATCTATTGCAATCCCCTTAGCCCTGGTCTAATTTTTTTGAGAGTATAATCATCAGTTAAACATAAAGCGATCATCACCAACACTATTTATTGAAGAGGCTTAGAGCTTACAGCTTAGAGCTACAAACCTTCTAATGTGAACGAAGTCAACTAGATCAGGCGTTAAATTATGAACCAAGCTAATTCACATCAAGAGACAATGATAGTTATCGGTTTGATGAGTGGCACTTCTGTCGATGGTATTGATGCGGCTTTAGTGGAAATAAGCGGGACAGAAACAGATCTTAAAGTGAATTTGTTAGCTGGAGAAACTTTTGCCTATCCAGAAGATTTAAGAGCCAGAATATTAGACATCTGTGGCGGTCAAGCCTTAACTATTGCCGAATTAGCCGAATTAGATGATGCGATCGCCATTCAGTTTGCTAATTCAGCTCAAAAAATTCAAGCTCAACATCAGACAGCAGAATTAATTGGCTCTCATGGTCAAACTATATATCATCGACCACCAGCCCCCAATAAGACTCTCGGTTACAGTCTCCAAATTGGCAGAGGAGAATTAATTGCTCATTTAACAGGTATCAAAACTATTAGCAATTTTCGGGCAGCAGATATTGCCGTGGGGGGAGAAGGCGCGCCTATAGTCTCCAAAATAGATGCTTGCTTACTGTCTCATCCCCATAAAACTAGAGCGATTCAAAACCTGGGTGGAATTGGTAATGTGACATATCTGCCACCAAACAGAACACCCGACTGGGAAACACATCTATGTGGTTGGGATACTGGACCCGGTAATGCCTTATTAGACCTTGCTGTCTCCCGTCTAACCAACGGTGCTAAAACTTACGACCACAATGGTCAATGGGCAGCACAGGGCAGGCCAGATCATCAGTTAGTAGCTCAATGGTTACAGCAAGATTTTTTTCGGCAAGCTCCACCGAAATCTACGGGAAGAGAATTATTTGGTAAAGATTATCTCGATCTCTGTTGGCAAGAAATGGAGCAAGCAAGACTTAGTGACAGTGATCGCCTTGCTACCCTAACGGAATTGACTGTAGCTTCGATTATTCATAGTTATCGCCAGTTTTTACCCCAAATGCCCGATGAAGTTTTACTCTGTGGTGGTGGTAGTAGGAATTTATACCTGAGACAACGCTTACAAGCTGAGTTAACATCGGCACATATAGGTACAACAGATGAGGTGGGAATCGATGGCAATTTTAAAGAGGCGATCGCTTTTGCTGTATTGGCATACTGGAGAGTTAAATCTATTCCTGGTCACTTACCTCTGGTTACAGGGGCAGCTAAACCAATGCTATTAGGTGATATTCACCTATCTTACATGTCATAGATTTTTCATCTATATAAATATGAATAGTTACCTATATTAAAAAATATCACTTTGATAACCAGATCAAAATTAAAAATTATGAGGATAAAGTTGTGGCTCATAGTTTCTTAGTTGAGGCGGGCTATTGGAATGTTAGTGGTTATTGGCTAAAGCCTGACCTAACACCGATACCTCTTCAAGGAGGAATTCAAATTGCCTGGAAAAGAGCTAACTGGTTCAAAATGACTACCAGCTTGACCTGTGATGACGAAACGGGAACCAAGATAATTTATCAATGCCGAGGCAACTTAAATTATGAAGCAAAATACTATACTTATGTTTCCCAACATAGTCTTTTAGGGAATATTGAAGGAGAGGGCAGACTCGGACATCAATCAATCATTCAGTATTACTGGTTTATGGGAGCTGCCAGCAAGCAGAAAGGACTAGACACCTTTTACTGTGTAGACCAGAATACATATCATCTTACTAGTAGTATTTTGGACGGTCATAGCATTAAGAGTACGATTGAAGCAACGTTGGAGCGTTAACAGTTCCAACAATATCCTATGGTCAGAGATAGTTCTTTCTTTTCTGATGCACGAAGACCTCAAAAATTTATTTTTAATGATTCTTAAATTAACTTCCCCGATAGAAGTATGAACACAGATACTAACCATGGTCGTTTACTTGCCAACCGCTACGAATTATCTGAACTAGTGGGGGAAGGTGCTATGGGTAGAGTTTATCGAGCCCAAGACACTGTATTAGGTGGCGTTACCGTAGCCATTAAATTTTTATCTCAGGCTTTACTCAGCGATAATATGCGCGATCGCTTTGAGCGAGAGGCAACAATTTCGGCTCTCTTAGGAGAAAAAAGTATTCATGTTGTCCGAGTCAAAGACTATGGTGTAGACGAATATAACGCTCCTTTTTACGTGATGGAGTTTCTTTCAGGAGACAGCATTAATGATCTGATTTCTCATCAACCCATGCCTCTCGAAAAATTTCTGACCCTAACTCGCCACGTCTGTCTGGGATTAGAATCTGCTCATCAAGGGATTTACTTCAATGGTGAGCTGTGTCGCATTATTCATCGGGATATCAAACCTAGCAACATCATTGTGATTCAAGATCCCACACTAGGAGAAGTTGCCAAGATTCTCGACTTTGGTATTGCCAAACTAATTCAGGCTAGTGCCAATCAAACTCAATCCTTTATGGGAACTCTGGCATATTGTTCCCCCGAACAAATGGAAGGCAAAGAATTAGACAGCCGTTCTGATATTTACAGCTTGGGTGTCATGATGTATGAAATGTTAACGATGGACATGCCTTTGCTACCCCAGAACTCTTCCTTTGGTGGCTGGTATCAAGCTCATCATAACTTCCAGCCAGAACCATTTAGCGATCGACTTAGTTTACCCCCAGAACTACAACATTTAGTATTTCGCTGCTTAGCTAAAGAGAGAGATGAACGACCTCAAACCGCAAGGGAAATCTTGGAAGCGTTAGAAGCGATCACTAATAACTGTCAATTCGGTCAAACTAATCTGAGTTCCAATATTGCCAACGATTATCAGGTAAATACAGCGGCAGCTCCTACTTTTGATACTGAATCTGTAGATGATCGCACTCTTAATGCAGAAACATCAGTCACGGAAATTTGTTTGCGGACTCCCTGGCCTCAAAATAAACCCTTACGTAAAATCGTTTTCTCTCAGTTAGTTGATACTCCCCTGGGAGAAGCTCCAGTTCTCTGTGTCATGTTAGATCAAGACGATATTTATCAGCGACTATCTAGTACTCGTTACAACCAATTTTTATACTTAGGCAATCCCTATCCGATGTTGCTTTGGATTACTCTGCTTTACAATCCTGATCATGGTGAAAAATGGCTTACTTGTTATCTTGATCTAAAATCAAACAAAGGACAGCAAATTACTCGGGCTCTTGCTGAGAAAGGTAAATATCGTATTTTATTTTATGCCCTAGATGAACCCCAACAATGTCAGCATATTGCTAGCTCAGTGATTAATAGTCGCAATCGTGAAATGTTGCAACAGTGGGCGAATTTGAGTCAAGTTACTAGAAGTGTCGGCGATGCCAAAATGTCTAAACAGGTTCTCAAACAAGAACTAAACAAGCTCAAGCATAAAATTTTAGAAAAAGTTAAGGCTTCCAAGTTAACAGATGTTAGTGCAGGGGATTAACCATTAAGCATTGTCGAGCTAAACATTTTGCGAAGTATTGCTGTAAATTGATAGTTGTCGATCAGCAATTTATTAATGAGCCAAGATTTAAAAAGTTTTAAAGTAGGCGATCGCGTTAAAATAGTGGCATTACCTACTTATATTAAAACCGCAGAACCAATGCCCATGTTGCGTTCTCCTGATGTTTTGGTAGTTGGTGAAACGGGAATAGTTATAGATCGTCGTCCTGGTGGCTATTATGGTATTCGGTTTACTCAGGGGGCTTTTTTGCTAGAAAGTCAATACATTAAATTAATTGATAATTAATAATTGATAATTGATAATTAAATAGCTGACAGTAAATAATTTCCGACATGGAAGTCTCCGAATTAAAACGCACTATCGAAGCGATCGCCTTACGCCTGGGTAAAACTCAGGAGTATCTTTGACCCTCCTGCGATCACAGCCAAGATACAAGACCTAGAACAAAGAGCAGCCCAGCCTGATTTTTGGGACAACCAGAACATAGCTCAACAAGTTTTGCAGGAATTAAATGATCTCAAGTCGAGTCTGGAACAGTACCAGCATTGGCAAAGCACTCTGGAAGACACAAAAGCGATCGCCGAATTATTAGAATTAGAATCAGACGAGGCTTTAGCTACGGAAGCTCAAACCAACTTAGAAAAACTAAATCATGAACTAGAAGCTTGGGATCTACAACAGCTTTTATCTGGCACTTATGACACTAAAGGGGCAGTTTTGACGATTAATGCAGGTGCAGGAGGTACAGATGCTCAAGACTGGGCAGAAATGTTATTACGGATGTAC
The DNA here is from genome assembly GCA_965365755.1 of uncultured Pleurocapsa sp. Classification (GTDB taxonomy): domain Bacteria; phylum Cyanobacteriota; class Cyanobacteriia; order Cyanobacteriales; family Xenococcaceae; genus Waterburya. The sequence goes on along the minus strand of CBDUCX010000249.1, from coordinate 3,533 downwards.
ACTCGCTGGAGCGAGAAACAAGGTTATAAAGTTCGTTTAGCCGAATCTTCCCCAGGAGATGAAGCGGGAATTAAATCTGCCACCTTAGAAATTGAAGGGCGCTATGCCTATGGATACTTAAAAGGCGAAAAAGGAACTCATCGTTTAGTCAGAATTTCTCCCTATAACGCCAACGGGAAACGACAAACTAGTTTTGCAGGGGTAGAAGTTATGCCCAACTTAGGAGATGAAGAGTTAAACCTAGAAATTCCCGATAAGGATCTAGAAATTAAAACCTCTCGTTCCGGTGGTGCGGGAGGACAAAATGTTAACAAGGTAGAAACCGCCGTCCAAATTGTACACTTACCTACTAAAATAGCAGTGCGCTGCACAGAAGAGCGATCGCAGTTACAGAATAAAGAACGTGCTTTGGCTCTATTAAAAGCCAAACTGTTGATTATCGCCGAAGAACAAAGAGCCCAAGAAATTGCCGAAATTCGTGGTGATATAGTCGAGGCAGCCTGGGGTAATCAGATTCGCAATTATGTTTTTCACCCTTATCAGATGGTTAAAGATCTGCGTACCGAAGTCGAAACTACTGACGTAAGCGATGTGATGGATGGTAATCTCAACCCTTTTGTCGAGGCATATCTCCGTCAAGAAAATCAGTTAGTTTAATCAGTTAATCTACTTATTCGGTTTTTTCAATTGGATAACTGCCTGACGAAAGCCCAAAACCACCAAGATATTTGATAATGTCAAGAACAGTTCTGCACTGCCATGTAGCCAATCTACATCGGCTAACTGTTGCTGGTAATGTACTTGAGCATATATTCCCGCAGGAATCGTCACCACCACAAAAATCAGCAGAACATAAAAACCAACCAAAGCCAAACGGGGGGTTTTCCCCGAACGAGTCATAAACCACAGAAAACCCAGATAGGGAAACAAAGAAATGGCAAACAAACTTTCTTTATTCATTACGGCTAAATCAGCAACTTCTTTGAGAACTACGCCAGATTCCCCAGGCTGCAATGCAAACAGTAAAGTTACCCACCACTGTCATTGACGCTTGTAGAGTCACTAACCAATCCAAAGAGTGAATATTGTCAAAAAAGTGCCAAGTACAGGCACACATCGCACTGACTAGAGCAGGCAGCATAGCAAAGGATAAATTATACCACGAGCGATCGCCTGTAACCTCTCCATATTGCCAGATATAATAGATAGCAGCAGTCCATTCGAGGACACTAGAAACATGGACTATCCAAGTGGGAATTGATAATGCGTGCATTAATTACTGATGACTAATTACTAATAACTGATTACTGATAAAAGTACAGCTGATTAATGCCTATCTATAACATAGAATCTAATTCTCCCATGCTTTCTAATGCGTAAATATCATCACAGCCACCAATATGGCTGTCGTCAATGAAAATTTGAGGTAGACTCGATTTCCCATTTGCTCTTGCTTTCATTTTGTCTCTGGCATCTTCGTCTCCATCAATACAATATTCCGTATATTCAACTCCTTTTTTATCTAATAGTCCTTTCGCTCGGATACAGAATGGACAACGACTCCAGGTGTATATTTCTACTTTTGCTGCCATAGTCAATATAAATCTATAAGTTTTATTACGCCGCTACCATCTTAACTGATATGTCTTCCTGTTGCGATCAGGCAAATAGGAGCAAATCCCAAGCTGTTAATTTTTATCAAATATTTGGGAACTCTTAGGTACAAGGCTAAGGAAGTTCTCGTATTTCAGAACCAAATAAAACCTTGGTTGCTGTGTTTACCAAAGTAAAGTAGTGACAATAAGCTATAAGCCTGAAAACATAACTTCTTTAATAAGTTAACTTAATATTGAATTTACATAAAATGAAATCAGCTAAAGTTGTTAATAAAATTCTGCTAATTTCTCTTGCTTTTGGTAGCGTAACCTTGGTTGCTGGAATGTTAGCAAAAGATGACAATATTCAAAAAGCTTTAGTAGGTACTGGTGCTGCTGGCTCTATGATTGGAGTAGGGGTCGCTTTAGTAACAAATAGCAAAAATAATTCTGACAACAATCAAGAAAATCAGCTAGCAGATATTAAGATAGCTGAACTTCGTAGCCAAGAAGCTCAGTTACAAAAGTCTTGTGATGAAGCTACTATCAAAATGCAAGCGGTAGAGGCTGATATCAATTCCCTTCAAACAGAACACAATCAGCTACTAGGCATTGTCTCTGATTTGCATAGTCAGAAACAAGAGTTAGAGCAAGTAATTTCACCAATAGAAGAGAGCTTTACTGATGTTAGTGTCGAGGATAAATCAGAATCAGAAAACGAAATTTCAACAGAACCCGAACCCGAATTAGAAGTAGAGCAGCTAGTAAATTCTCTGGACGCATCAGAATTAGACGTGTTTAATAGTGAATCAGAAACTTCTAAAGATTCTATAGAACACATAAGTAAGGTTACAGAAAGTATAGAAGAGAATATTAATCCATTTGCTAATTCGTCCGAACAACCAGAATCTATTGTGAGAGAAAATGATTCTGATTTAGAAATGGTAGATAAATTAATTGGAACATTTGATGAATCTGAGTTAGAAATGTTCGAGCAGGACTCACCTGTAAAAGATAAATATTCAACTGAGGAAGAATCTGACTTTGAGTTAGAAGAAGAAACCGCATATTCGGTTAGTTCGGAGCAAACACCTCTTGCCGAATCTGAGTCTGACGATGCTATGGCAGAATTCAGCTTAGAAGAAGAGCCTGCAATCATTACTGAATCAGATGAGGTAATGGAAGAGTTTACTGATCAGAGTGATTCTGTAGTTGAAGAATTAACTGCCGAATCCAACAGTTCAGAAGAATTAGCCTTTGTCTCAGAATCAAACGAATCAATGGATGAGTTTATGGCTGAGGATGAACCTGCTGAGGAATTTAGTTTAGAAGAAACATCTCTTGCCGAATCGGAGTCTGAAGATTTCATGGCAGAATTCAGCTTAGAACAAGAGCCTGCAATTATGGACGAATCAGATGAAGTAATTGAAGAGTTTATCGCCGAAGACGAGCCTAGGGAAGAATTCAGTCTAGAGAGTATTTCGGAGGTTAGTTCGCAATCTGAGGAGTTCAGTTTAGAAGAAACACCTTTTGCTGAATCTGAGTCTGAGGATGCTATGGCAGAATTCAGCTTAGAAGAAGAACCCACAACCATTACTGAATCAGATGATTTTGTCGAAGAGTTTACTGATCAGAGTAATTCTGTAGTTGAAGAATTAACTCTCGAATCTGACAGTTCAGAAGAATTAGCCTTTGTCTCAGAATCAAACGAATCAATCGACGAGTTTATGGCTGAGGATGAACCTGGAACAGAATTTAACCTGGAGGAAAGTTCCGAGATTAGTTCGCAATCTGAAGAGTTCAGTTTAGAAGAAACATCTCTTGCCGAATCTGAGTCTGAAGATTTCATGGCAGAATTCAGCTTAGAAGAAGAACCCGCAACTATTACTGAATCAGATGATTTTGTCGAAGAGTTTACTGATCAGAGTAATTCTGTAG
>CBDUCX010000248.1:0-8415 GCA_965365755.1 uncultured Pleurocapsa sp. | reverse complement strand
CAAGGGAGAAAATTTAATCATGCCATGACTCAAATCAATCTTGACGCTCTACTACTACTTACTACCTGCGAAGCTACGCACTAACTCAGCAAGTCTTTCCGCACTATCAGTTACAGCTAAAGCCTGAGCTTTTCCTACCATACTCTGTAATTGTTCAGGCGATCGCAACCATTGAGCCACTTGCTCTTGTAAAATCTCTGCCGTTAGTTGAGACTGTTGATAGACAACTCCTGCCCCTGCATCTTTATATTCCTGGGCATTATAAGTTTGATGATCTTCTGCTGCATAAGGATAGGGAATTAGTACCGCAGGAGTACCAGTAAAGGCAAGTTCAGTAATTGTTCCCGCCCCCGCCCGACTAATAGCGAGATCTGCTCTTTGTAACAGCCCTGCCATGTTGTCTGAAAAAGGTAAAGAGATATAGTTAGGATGCTTTAGACTATCGGCATCAGGGTCATTGTTTCCTGTCAGATGAACCACATAAGCCCCAAGATCTAGCCAAGCTGTTGCCACCTCTCGTACCAGTTGATTAACCGATACAGCCCCCTGTGAACCACCGACAACTAGAATCATCACCGCATCGTCAGGAAGATCAAGATTTAAAGGCTGGAGTGTCAGAAATTGCGATCGCACTGGAGTACCAACATGGACTGTCTCTGTTTGGGGCAAATATTTACTCGTCCCTGCAAATCCTAACGCTATCGCATCACACCAACGACTTAAAAACTTAGTAACTTTACCTGGAATATAATTAGATTCATGAATTATGGCGGGTATTTTTTGCCACCTCGCAGCCAAAATTGCTGGGGCAGCAATATAACCTCCTGTAGTAAACACAACATCAATTTGATGTTCCTTAATTAACTTTTGAGTTTGCCAGACTGAAGCCATCAAGCCAGAACTAATCTTCAGAGTTTTGAGACTAAATTTCTGCTGAAATCCTTCTACAGAAATAATATTAAGGGGATATTTATCTGGTACCAAACTAGTTTCCATCCGCTTGGCAGTACCCAACCATTCAATTTCGTAATCTGGTAACTGCTGGGCTAATGCGATCGCAGGAAACAGATGTCCTCCCGTACCACTTGCTGCAATAAGTAAACGAGTTGCTGATGCCACGAATGATAGCTCCTAATTTTTGTCTAAACTGAATACATTTAAGCACCATATTCTTGACAAGTTAAGAAACTACGCTGTTGGTTAATCGCTTCAACACAGTTAAAAACGAAACAGTTAAAAACGAAAGGAATAATTAGGCATTCTTGATATGCCACAGATTTTTCGTAGAGAAACCGATCTATCATCTGGCTTGGTTTACCAACAGCATGAATAGGGTAGGGGCGAATGGCAATTCGCCCTTAATGAATTTAAATGAATTTAGTACACAGCTTGAGAATTAGACAAAATTAAAGCGTCAACGATTGAACATTAGTTTCAATCAAAGTAGCCAAATCTTTCAAGAAAGCTGCTGCTTGTGCGCCATAGATAATGCGGTGATCGGCAGTAATATTAACCTTCATCTGGCGTTTCACTCCCATCATCCCCGAATCATCAACCACCAATTGAGGTTTTGAGCCACCAACTGCCAGGATCGATCCTTGTCCCTGGGGCAAGATAGCATCAAAGTTATCTACACCAAACATGCCTAAATTAGAAAGGGTAAATGTCCCAGTACTGTACTCTTCAGGTTGTAATTGCTTGGATCTAGAGCGGGCAACCAAATCTTTCCAGGTACGAGATAGAGAATAGATATCCATTTGATCTGCCTTACGCAACACAGGAGTAATTAAGCCACCATCGGGCATAGCTACTGCAACCGCCACATTAATTTCCGAGTTATAGCTAATAGCATCCTGACTGTAAACCGCGTTAACTACAGGATGTTTCTGGAGGGTGAGGGCGATCGCTTTGGCTAATAACGCTGTCATGGTCACACCCTTGGGCTTGATTCGCTGATAAAGCTGATCTAAAGCATCGGTATTAATAGTGTAGGTAACGTGGAAGGTAGGTACTTGCAAACTTGTCATCATGTTCTGTACCACTGCTTTTTGCAAAGTATTTAGAGGTACAGTTTCACCAGGAGTGACCTTCGCGGGAGCAGCTACTACAGGAGGAGTTGCCATAGCGGGAGTTGGCAGGGTCGCAGCAACAGGAGTCGCAGCAGGGGCTGTTACTGGTTTACCAGAGGCTTGTTCTACATCCCCTGCGGTAATGCGTCCATAGGGACCACTACCCTTAAGAGTTTTGAGATCTACACCTAACTGTTTTGCCAGTTTTTTCGCTCTGGGGGAAGCAACAGTTCTACCTGAACTATTCCCATTACTAGGTGCTGTGGCAGTGGTAGCAGTACTAGCAGCCACGGGAGCAGTAACAGCTACGGGGGCGGCTGATTTCGGTGCGCTTGAGCCTCCTCCATGGGATGCTGCTTGCTTTTTCGCTTCGGCAATTTCGGCTTCGGTTTCGGCGATAAGGGCGATCGCACTACCAACAGGGGCTTCTTGACCTGCTTCCACTATAATCGCTGCCAGATAGCCTTCGTTAAAGGATTCTACGTCCATGTCGGCTTTGTCCGACTCCACCACTAAAACTGTTTCCCCTTTTTCTACTTTGTCCCCAGGAGATTTAGTCCACTCGACAATCTTACCTGTTTCCATCGTGGAACTGAGGGCGGGCATAAATACATCGTGAATCATAGTGTGCGATTTTTAGTTTTGTTGTTATTTACCGATAATTGAAATTGAAGGAAAAAGCTGCAACTTCGCGCTGATTACAACCTCTGATGATAACATTTGATCACTGGTTACTGATCACTGAGCACTGATTACTGTTTTATTTAACGTTGCGCCAATTTGGGTGTCCTGCCTAATAAGCCAGTCATGAGTCTCAAAGCAAAGATTTTGAGTGGTTTTACATAGCTCATCATCCATAATCCTAAACGGCGTATCGCTACCACTGGCAACCAATTATTGGAAAATAGACGATCCAACAAATCAGTAAAGCCCAAAATGGCAAGATTCTCTAGTTTACGCCAACCTTCGTAGCGTTTTAGTACCTTGATTGTCCCAATATCCTGACCTTGTTGATGAGCAGTCTGAAGTACCTGAGCTAAACTAGCAGCGTCTCGAATTCCCATGTTTAAACCTTGTCCCCCAACAGGATGACAACAATGAGCAGCATCACCAACTAAAGCCAAACGTGACTTAATATAGCGATCGCATTGCATTAATTGTACAGGAAATACCAGACGCTCACTGACTAGTTCCAGATCGCCTAAAACTCCTCCTGTATAGGTTTGCAGTTTAGTCAAAAAAGCCGACTCATCTAATTCAGCTAGGGCTTTGGCTGCTGCGTGGGGATGAGTCCAGACAATCTGACAGCGATTTCCTGGTAATGGTAGTACTCCCATGGGTCCAGTCGGCCAAAAACGCTCAAAAGCGGTATTATTTTCAGGGGCGGTGTGCTTAATAGTGAATGCCACACAAGATTGCCAATATTTCCAGCCACGAGTTTTGATTCCTGCTAAACTGCGAATCTGCGATCGCGCTCCGTCTGCACCGACAACCAGTCTAGTTTTAATTAATTGCTTTTCTCCTTTAACCTTGACTTCCAGCGTCGCCAGATTCTTCTCTGTCATTACATTGATTACCTCTCCAGGGCAAAGCCAAGTAAGGTTAGGACAGTTAGCCAGATAGTTATGCAGTGCCGTAATCACTACGTTGTGTTGCGCCACATAACCCAAATGTTCTCCTGGTAAATCCTGGGTTTCAAACTTAACCTGCTGAGGATAATCGGCATCACTCAGACTGATATGTTGATATTTACCAATATGAGGAAATATTTTGTCCCACAGACCAATTCCTTGATAAATACGGCTAGATAGGGGAGAAAAAGCATAAGCTTGAGTTTTTGTCGCTGCTACCTCTAGAGTTCGAGCTTCGATTAAAATGATTTTTAAGCCAGAATCTTTTAGTGCTGCTGCCAGAGTTGCTCCCACGATTCCACCACCAACAATGGCTAGGTCACAATCAATATGAGGTAGATCTGCTCTAATAGTTTCTGATTGTAGTAACATTACGCTATGGTAAATTTTGAAAGAAAAAATAGATGGATAAGTATATATACCTCTCTTTATTGTGACGTGATCGGCTTTTTAGAACAAGGGCAATTTTAGAGACAAACCCTGTCCCCTTAGAAAACAGATACCACACAACTCTCGGTCAAACTACCGAACTCATTAACTTTTATTTTACTTTTGTAATTTAGGCAACATTTATGGCATAGAATATCAACCAAGTTAAATATGCTTAAAAGTCGTTTTTGAATCAATGGCAAATTCGGTAATTTTGCGAATAGTCTTATATTTTTTATTTGCTAATATGGGACAAAATTGAGCGTACAAATCGAGCGTATAAGTCATGATTATATGATGTTGTTGCCTAGCGGTGATGCATTTTTATTGTCGTGATCTTATGACAATCTATATTTTCTAATTCAGTAATTACTCTTATTTTATTTTATACAGCAATGCAAGATTATCTTGCTAGATAATGCTACCTATTTATTTTGAAAATAACTAAAAATCTGGTTAATTACTAGCAACATCTCTGTGATATATATTGAATATTAGTGTTAAATTAAGCACTAAGATTTGGCTTCAATATAAATAATTTTGCTGTCTGAAAAATTACTATCGACCATTCTATCATCACTAAAAATTGTACAATTACCATGACAAGACCTAAGAAATCTCAGCATCAAGAAACAAATTCTCCCTTTAAAAGATTGAGACTAAACGTTAAGCTATCTCAGGAACAGTTAGCTAGAGAAATTGGGGTAGCGGTATCGACTATTCGCCGTTGGGAAAAAGGACAAGCAGAACCAACTATGACAGTGGCTCAAATGAAAGAATTTTGCAAAGCAGTTCAGAAAAGTTTTGATGACTTACCCAACTCCCTATTACCAGCCGATAGTTCTAACAATTACAGTAACGGTCGTGTATAATTTCATATTTTCTACTATGAAATTGCTGGTTTGAGGGAACAAAAAAATTCTCTCAATCGTCTTTAACCCTAATTCTAGAGTAACGTCTGCAAGACGTTTAATGATTTCACCACGAAAATTTAGTATAAACGCTCACTTTAACGGTGATAACCTTGAGATTTAGCTGCGATCGCAGCTATTTTTTTGACTGCTTTGCGAGCAAAATAGGCTGTTTTGAGATGTTAGCAAAAGTTAAGCCGAAAAACATAAGCTTGGTCTATCATTGTTAGAACTTAATTAATTTAGAGGAATAGCTTGATTAAAGTTTCGCTGAACCATGAAGATAATTGAGAATACTCAATCTAGATTACGAGAACTACTAGTAAATAAACTGGGGAAAAACATTCTTTGGCAGTTAGAAACAATCATTAGCAATAATTCTTTAGTGGCTAATACTCCTTTCCTGGAGACAAAGCAATTTACCTGGGTATCAATGCTAGAGGAAAATTGGCAACTGATTAAAGATGAGTTAGATGTAATTTTACAATACACAGATAACCTGCCTTGTTTTCAGGATATTTCCCCAGATCAGGGTCGTAATATTAGTCAGGATAGTCTTTGGAAAACTTTTTTTCTCTATGGTTATGGGGTCAAAATGCACCAAAGCTGTAGCTACTGTCCCCAAACAACTAAAATAATTGAACAAATTCCAGGAATGAAAACTGCTTTTTTTTCTATCTTATTACCTGGTAAACATATTCCCGAACATCGAGGTCCCTTCAATGGTGTATTACGGTGTCATTTGCCTTTAAAAGTACCTCAAGCCAAGAATGATTGTGCCATCAGAGTAGAGCAGGAGTTGCACCATTGGTCAGAAGGAAAAGCTGTGATTTTTGATGATTCTTATCCTCACGAAGCCTGGAATCGCACAGATGAAGTCAGGGTAGTGTTATTTTTGGATATAGTTCGTCCTGTCCGTTTTCCTGTGTCTATTTTCAATAATTTATTGATTGACTTGATTCGTTGGTCACCTTATATTCGTGATGCCAAGAAAAATCAAGAAACATGGGAAAAAGCTTTTGCTCAAGTGCTCAAGTGCTAAAAAACAGCGAATCCCCTCAGATTATCCCTCGCCACATCAGACAGTAAAACTTAACCAATGAAATTCGCGATCGCATTTTGCAGGTAATGCGAGCAATACTACAGTACAAAACTGCACTGGGTATAGTTTTCGCCGTGGCATCATCTAACTGCCAAGATTTAACGATACTTTTGCCCACCTTACAAAGTAATATTTGATCCGTTAATTGCTTAGGAATGGTCAACCAATGTCAAGAAAAATATTGTCTAAGTAATTCCTAGCTATACATGAAATAACATTGATTAGAGGTAAAGAAGCCAGAAGAGTTAGGAGCGAGAGTGCAGCAGAATGGCAGACGAGACAATCTGGATTATTACAGCAGAAAACATCCCTGCAACCAATGAGGGTGTTAGAGGCGAAAACTCTACCAGAAATCCTTGGAATTCTTCCACAAACGTGATCAAGAAAACTTCCCAGTTGAGCAGAGTTAGTGTCCACAAGTTGGAAACCGAGTTGTCTAAATTCTTGCAAATTATGGGTGGATTATTTAATCGCGCTCAAGAGCAAGCCAATCAGCAAACAGGATTAAAGTTGGATGAAATAGAGTTATCGGTAGAAATTACTGGAGAAGGTGAGATTAAACTTCTGGGGACTGGCATCACTACAGGAACCACAGGAGGCATCAAACTTAAATTCAAAAAGGAGTAGAACGGATGGCAAATTGGGCGTTAGTTATTGGTATAAATAATTATTCCCCCAGAATGAAATCCCTCAAGTATGCTCAGAACGATGCCGAATTGATCAGGGATTACTTTCGCCAGGAAGCGAATTTTGAGCGAGTGTACTATTTTGCTGATAACTCCCCGCCAATTCAGGCACCTGATGGCTCTTTGCAAGATACGAAACCAACTCGTAGCAATATTTTGTCTTTCTTGTACGATTTTTTTGAAGAGCCGAAGTTAAGTGCAGGGGACAATTTATGGTTCTTTTTTGGCGGTCATGGATTACGTTATCAAGGACAAGACTATTTAGTTCCTGGTGGGGCTAATCCCAGATTAATTAAAGAGACAACTATCGCCTTGAGTACGGTTACGGAAAGATTGCGAAGAAGTGGAGCAGATAATGTAATTTTGTTACTGGATGCCTGTAGAAACGAGAATGACTGGGGAAATCGTTCGACGGGGTGGCAAAAGCAAAAGGGAGTAATTACCATTGCTTCTTGTTCACCAGAGGAAGAGTCCTATGAAATTCCTGAACTCCAACAAGGTTCTTTTACCTATGCCTTGTTAGAAGCTTTGCGGATACAAGGGGAAAATAACTGTGCAACGGTGGAACGACTATATAGCCGTCTCCAGTATCGAGTCGAGGAAATTAATCGCCAGTATGGCAAACCACGGCAAACACCTTACGCTGTGGTGGAACCAGCTACGAAGTTACATTTGATTCTTTTACCCAAACAGGCAACTCGTCAGGATATCGCTCAAATGCGAGAAGATGCTCAAGATGCGGAATTAGATAATAGGCTATTGGAAGCTAAACACTCTCGGTTCGGTAACACTATAGGTAGTGTATTCATCTTTTTTTAGATCCACTTATAGTGTATAGTTCAAATTTACTGCGCCAAATGTAGTATGCAGTCAAAATCCAAAACACTATATATGGAAAATAAGCGAACTGTCAGTAAACAGATATGGATTAGAGTATTAGCCCTGTCTCCCACTGATCCGAGGGTTCTCAAAGCTTACGAAAGAATTATCCGAAAAATAGTCCAGCAAAAAGCTAATGCTCGTTCATCAAATTTTAGCTCTTTATCCTCCTCTACTGAAGAAGAAAATCAACCTCAATCTTTCACTGAAGATTTAGGTAATGATATCAAATTAGAAATGATTTCGATCCCAGGCGGCAAATTTCTTATGGGAACAGAAGACAAAGAAATAGAAAGGCTGTGTAAAAAATATACTGTGGACTACTTCAGAAGAGAAAAACCCCTACATGAAGTGACTGTTCAACCCTTCTTTATGGGCAAATATCCAATTACTCAAGCACAATGGAGAGCGATCGCATCCCGTAAAGATTTGAAAGTCAAACGTGACCTTGACCCCAATTGTGCCCATTTTAAAGACCGTTCTGACAGTGACCGCCGTCCCGTAGAGGAAGTTAATTGGGATGATGCAGAAGAATTTTGCCAAAGATTATCGAAACAGACAGAATCAAAATATAGATTAGCGACCGAGGCGGAGTGGGAATATGCTTGTAGAGCTGGAACAGCTACCCCATATCATTTTGGCGACACTATTACAGATGAGTTGGCAAATTACGGTAGGAATGTGCGAGAAACCACTCCTGTGGGAAAA
>CBDUCX010000247.1:0-8455 GCA_965365755.1 uncultured Pleurocapsa sp. | reverse complement strand
TGGCATTGGGTCGGTTTGCCCCTGCGGGACTTGATATTCCGTCACCGTAATCTATCGGTGCGATATTAAACTGATCGCTCCCAACTGAACCATAGTCGGGTTCCAAAAAATTATTATTAGTTCCATCTATAGAATAAAAACTAGTGAAGCCTGAGTCATAGATGTCGTTATTGATAATTGAAGTGCTCATAATCAATGTCTCGATAGAAGGTTGTAAACAGGTTGGCAAGAATCAAAATCAAACCTCGGTAATCTTATATACGAATAAATACGTAATATTATGTCTGTAGTAAATATTAGAACATGTCTGGCTGTTCCTGTAGTTCCTGTGTAAACAAATTTACAATTCTTGTTAAAAGGTTAAATATAGGTAAAGTAATTACTTTGAGTAATACTGATTAACTCAATGGCATTTGAGTAAAGTGTTTTTTGAGCAAGTCGTGATTATTGAAAGGAATTTCAGCAAAAAAAGAGGGGAAGAAAATTCCCCTCCATAAACTATCGATATTGATTGATTAAAGATTTATGCTAAATCACCTCTGAAGGTTGAATGTAGAAGGTAACTCCACTATCGCCTTCTAGTTGGTAATCAGGTAAAGTTTCTAAGACATTATCTCTCTCTCCCGCCGAAGGAGTATAGAAGTGAGCGTCAATTACGGGATTATAGAAACGATATAGGGCTTCAGTTCCTGGTTGTTCAGTTTCAAAACCGTAATAAGCCACCCCTTCAAAATTATAGTTAGGTAGATTATCGATAATTGAATCTCTTTCTACTTCATTGATTGTGTATAGATGAACCCCGGTACTAGTGTTAAAGAAGCGATAAACGGGTTTAGCCCCTGTAACTTCATCACCATCTTGATCGTGAGGTGCACCGATATAGGAAGCACCCTCAAAATCATAAATATCACTTAGGTTTTCCTGGACAGCATCTCGTTCTTCTGCCGAAGCGGTATAAAAGTGAACCCCGATACCAGGATTAAAGAAGCGATAGACTGTTGAGCCTTCAGCAATCGGCTGGCTGCTAGTATAGTCCAAAATTTCGTCGCTGGTGAGATTTGCCACCTGTTCGATCGCACCTGCACCTAACTGTCCATCATCGTTAAAATAGTTGGCAATATTTAAATCCCGTTCGGGGTTAAGAATACCGTCTTGATCCAAGTCAATAATTAGATTGTTGCCCGACTTTTTCACCCCTGTTACACCAGGACGAGGATCTACCAAGCTCAAATTAACGGCAGTACTGTCTTCTCCACTTCCTGTGGTTAACTCTAAGATATCGCTACCACCTCTGTCATCGACAATTTGAGTACCAGAGGTATCAGGTTCAAAAGCGACGGAGACTCTATAGGTATCGCTACCCACCCCACCATTCAAGACATCACCCGCTTGACCATTAAGGACATCAGCGCCATTTCCGCCAACTAGGGTATCCCGTCCTGCTTGACCACCGAGAGTATCGTTACCAACACCACCAAAGATGATATCATCCCCTGCTCCACCAGAAATTTGGTCGTCCCCTGACAAGCCGTTAATCAGGTCAGCAGCTTCTGAACCAATAATTCGACTGCCATTGCGATCGCTATTTACTGTTCCTTGAATCTCGTTGGTAAAGGGAACTCTGAAAGCATCATCAGGGACTAACTCAGGATTAGCAACATTATCACGAATGATATCAGCCAGGCGAACTTCACCAAGATCTAGATTGATCGCATTGGTAACAACACTCAAGAAAGACTCTGGATTTGCCAACTGGTCTTCATAGAAAAAGCGATCGTAGTCTCGTAGTCGAGCAAACTGATCGCTGACAATTGCACCGAGAGTAGGGCCAAGAAGGGCTCCTTCAATCGCTATTTCCGCCAGCCCACCAATCCAAAGATCAATTTGCTCGACGCTTTCGTAAGCCTGTTCAAATAAAGGCACGATATCTGCGCCAAAGATCGGAACTAAATCGGCAAAATCGGTAATAGGTGCGTCAGGATTGAGAGAGTTATAGACAGTTACATAACTAGGAAGTCCCAGTTCACGACCACGCTGAAGATTAATCGCTACTAAATCTAAGCCACCACTTCCTGGAGGGCCAAACAAGTTGTTACGAACACCATCAATAACTCGATGGTCGGCATCATTAGACTGCTGGTAGTTAAGACCCAGTAGAATATTGTCCACACCATTGGCGCTAATCGACTGCGGAGTAAAAAAGGCTTCTCGCAGAGAAATACTCCCTAGACCTCCACTGTCAACAGTACGAATATTATCCGAAAGTAGAGTGTGCCCTAGACGATAGGCGGCACCAGAGAACTCGGCAGCAATCCCAGGGGAAAGTAATTCAGGATCAATTGCTTCTAGGTCGGCTGAGCTTTCGTTGCCAACTAAGAGGGGTAAAAATTCCTTGTAGGTAATCACCTGGCTTTTTGCCCCAATTACCGCACGAGAAGCTTCATAAATAAATTCACCGCGAATCACTTCCTCTGATGGAGGTTCGGACAGATTTAAGTTCGGTACATAGACATCTCTATATTCGGCAAAGGCTTCGTTGAGGGCTGGATCATCCCCCGCATCTAAATGAAATGCCACTTTGTCGGCGATCAAGTTGTGTTCCCGTACCAATAGGGTATGAATCGAGATCAATCCTGACTGTTCATTAATCCGCAAATCTCCAGAAATAAATTCCTGATCGTTGGGGACACGTCCTCCAGTACTAGAATCAGGATCGGGGTCGGGGTCAGCGTTGGGGGAATCAGCACGGTTATAGGGAGGTAAGATTTCTCCAGAAGTATTGTTGGGGTCTGATCCTGACTCGAAAGCCAGACCATCAGTACCATAACCGTCATTAGAGACCAGTAGCTTCCCATCGTAAGGAGATTGTCCTTCAGGAGGCAGGGGAATACGGACGGGTTCAGCTTCTTCCCCCTCTGCTCCATCTATTCCTTCATCTTCGAGAGACTCTGCAACTTCCTCGACAACTAAAAAGCGTTCTCCAGTTTCTTCGTCTACTTCTATCTCAGCATCACGGAATTGACCAAAAAAGCTATTGCCTAAATCAGTCCTCTTCGCTGCTGCTCTACTTAAGGTAGAACCATAGCCATTTGAACCATCAATATAGGCGGTAATTTCGTTAGCGACTTCCCTTGGTTCCCCTGCTACTCCCGTACCTTCTTCCGCTTCCACCCGATTGACGGGAATTGCCGTGAAATTGGCACCAAAAAGAATATCACCTTCTGCTACTGGAATATTAAACTGCACCTCGCCTCTTTCTTCCTCAGGAAGAGCCAGGATATTAGTTCCTTCAGACAAGCTCAAGTCGTGGTCGAGGAATTGTCCCCACTGCCAGAGCCAATCACTAGCGTTCAAAGGGTTTCCCGTAACGTTTCCTTGAGGAGCAATGATATTACTAATATCTCTAGCATTGGGTAGAGTAGATTCCTCATCTCCTAATCCACCCCCTCGTGGTTCGTTGATACCGTCTTCGTATGCAGGTTCATAAAGACGCACTAACGGTGCACCTGTGTTCCCATTATCTCTTTCTTCTCCCAGAGAATTCCCTGCTTCGTCTATTTGGTTGTTGGTACCGTCTATAGTACGTATATCGTTGATATCAACCACTATTGTTACCTCTCAATTACATTATTTTTTTTGCTTAGATTAGCCAAATAAAGCCTTAAATGAGCATAAAGTTACGATATAGAGCAAATTTAGTTTTATAGTTAGATTTAGTCTTAATGTCTTGTGACTGTTTTAATTTACTCATCGAAAGACCGCTGGAAATTTTTACGATCAAAACCAGAAAACTATCTAGGCTAACAATGTAGTATGTTTTGGTTTTTGTATTTATGCAGAGAATCTTAAAAATGCCTGTGAAAATACTGAATCTTGAACACAGTAATGGCTGAAAGCCTTGTGTAATCTAAATTAGTTGCCGAGTCGTGTTGCAATACTACTAAGGAACTTGAGGTAACGAAAATTCATAAAGTTATGTATGCTGCGGCAAAATATCGTCTAAAAGTAGATTAAGCACTTTTGAGTTGACAAAATTCTTGGCGATCGCTGGCTTTGCTCAGAATGAAACTGACAACAAACACAAAAACGGTATCGCTTGGCAAAGGATGAAGCCAGATATGGTGATTCTGGTTAAAAGTCTTATTGGTATTTTATGGGAGAGAAATGCCTAAAGTTTCATTGATCGCCGTCATCAACAACTCATCTAGAGATATCCCCGATGCTCTCGCCATAGAGCTAATCACACTTTTAGGGCAAAAAGAACAATACAGTCCTGCTTCTAGAAACCACGGTTGTCCCTGGGGGTCAATACGGAAATCAAACAGACTGTAGTGGCGACAGCCCAAAGCCTGATGACACTTTTTGGCTACTTGTTGGACAGTCTCTGTTAGAGGATCGCTCTTGTCTACGATCCAAGACTTATTATTCCCCTTAGCTGCAAAACTCAACTCACCATCTTCTTCCTGTTTGAGTTTATCGGCATAGTTGCGAATCGGGTTATTTTCGGTGTTGACTTGATATTCTTCCAAAGGCAAACCGACTAACTTACCGTCCTTGACGATGACTCCACACCTAACTTCCCGACCAAGCTCAATATACTCTTCTACTAATACTTCATTTGAATATGCAAATGCTGTTTTCAATGCTGCATCATAGTCAGCAACATCTTTCACTAAAGATACTCCCAAAGAATTGTCTGAATTAACAGGTTTAATAATTACGGTCGGTTTAATTGTTGGTGTATCACCTGGGCGTAGTAATTCTCCAAAGGGTACTTTAACCCCCGCTGCTGCGACAATAGCTTTGGCTTTGGCTTTATCGTCAGTTAGTGCCATTAAACCTGGAGTATTGCCCACATAGGGAATAGTCAGCAAGTCAAATAAGGCGCGATAATGAGTCATTCCAGGACGGCAAAACATTTGTGGCAGCATCAAGTCAATGTTTTTGACTGTTATGAATTCGATCGCCTGAGCAAGGGACATCGGTTTAGCTGCGGCGATATCTTTTTCACTAAGGGAGTCAGGAAAGCGCCACTGACGATCTGGGGTGATGTAGGCAATATAAAATTCGTAATGCGAAGAATCTGCTGTTGCGGTAATACAGTCCTGGGCATAGAGACGAGATAAATTGCAGTAAAAGTTGTTGTCGGCAGAGCCAACTAAATGAAGAATGCGAAGCACTGACATAATTAATTTACTTGAATGAACAATTAAAAACGAAATAATTTGTAATGACCGAAAAACCGAGCCATTCCATAAACTGCTATCCCCGCAGCCATCCCTGGCAGAACTTCATAAATGGCATCTGATAGATGAAATCCTAAATTCCAAACCAAAGCCGTAGCAATGCCAACTAGCATCATGGCGATCGCCGTAGCTAGAGAAACTGATTGCTGTCTAACTGCCAGGATTAACAAAGGGCCTAACCCCGAAGCTAATGCCGACCAAGAAAAAGTGACCAAGGCAAAGACATTATTGCCCACCGCTAGGGCGATCGCTAAAATTACTGCTGTCACTGTTAGAGTTCCTACCTTTGCCCACCTATAAGAGTTAGCAACATGAGGGAAAATATCTTGAGTTAAAGCAGCCGAACAAGAAAGTATTTGCGAATCTGCTGTTGAGATAGTTGCAGAAAATAGTCCCGCCAGCATCAACCCTACTAAAACCACTGGCAATAATTCCAAAGATAAGTAAGGTAGTGCTAATTCTGGATCGCCAGAAGTTATCAAATCTGGCAGAATCACTCGCGCCGTTAAGCCAACTCCCATAGCCGCAAGAGAATTTACTAAACCCAAGGCAGTTTTGAGATTTCTCGCAAAACCAATGTGTTCGGCTGAGTCAATTGCCATACCTCGAACCAAAATCTGTGGTTGTCCTACTACCCCAAAACCAGCCACTATCCAACCGATAAAGAAAGGAGCAAAGCCCCAGGGTTGTTGCTCAGAATTCCAGTTGGTTAACGCTGGATCGATTGCTGCTAAGGATTGCCAAGTTTGACCGATGCCACCACAATTAATAACTGCCACGATGAGCAACAGTAACAAGGAGACGATCATGATTATCCCTTGGAGGAAATCTGTCCAAATTGATGCCCGAATTCCGCCAGAAAAGCAGTAGAAAACAACAATTATCGCTCCGATAATGATACCTAAATTGTAGTTCCAGCCAAACACAGCATTTAGTGCTTTACTCCCCGCTACCAGTTGAGCAGCAGCGTAAGAACCAAGAAAAATAATGGTAATTAAAGCCGAGATAATAGCGATTGAACGAGAACCTTTGATGTTTTGACTGAGAAATGAAGAAACAGTATCGGAAGTCGTTTCCTCAGAAATTTCTCTTAAGGGTTTAAAAACAAAATACCAAGCAATATAGTCACCGATTAACCAACCAATAGTGAGCCACAATGAGGAAATTCCTAGTTTGTAGGCAAAACCAACTTGACCAATGAATAAAAAACCACTTTGACCAGTTGCCATAGCTGAAAGTGCTGTTAGCCAGGGATTAACGTTACGGTTAGCCAGTAAATAGTCAGTGGTGGTATTTTGTTTGCGGGTTGCAGAGTAAATGCCCACTGCCGTAAATAATAGCAGGAAGATAATAAAAGTAACCGCAATTCCAACTTGTGCCATGATATTTTTTCTAGGGGTTATAGCATTACGAATTTATGTTAGGACTGTTGCTACCCACTACCCACTACCTACTACCTACTACCTACGAGCCGATAATCTGAATACGTCTTCATCTAACTTTGCACGGCTATAATTAGCCTAGCTAGAGATGTTAAGGTCATTTAATCTCCTCCCAAGCAGACTAATTTACCAATATTGAAATCAATCCTGATCCAGCCCTTAAACTTCTTCAAATTGTCTAACAACAGCAAAGGAATTTGCCAATGATGTACCATCAAAAATGGTAAAGGATCATTTAACTGAAAGATGCCATCTGTTCCTTGAGTAATTTTCTTGACCCAAGTTTTCAATTGTTCCCAAGATCTTATTTCGGTTAGTCGCCAAAGTTCATGGTAAGTCCAATATGTCGGTTTACTATTTGGCAGTGGTATTAGTGGGGTTTCATTCTCATCTTTACTGTCATTTAAATAAGCATCTGCAACTTGTGGATGGTCATGAAATGTAGTAATAGCCGAATGAGTTCTGGGGTTACATTCTATGGGATAAACTCGATTATCTTTTGTTTGAATAAAGTCAAAAGAAATTTGTCCTGTTAGATTTAATTCCCGAACAAATTTTTCTACCCACTCGTAAATTTGTTGATGCTCAACATGTTCATAATTGACTTGGAATTCAGATGATTCACAACAGCAATGCAGTCTGATTTGACCTTTTCTTACTGTGCTATGGGTACAATATTCTTTGCCCTTGACAAACTCCTGCATAATCCAGGGTTGTTCTGGACTGATTGGTAGACCCTTAACAAATTGCTCCATTTCCTGAATAGAATCCATGGGTAATTTGGTCATATTTAAACGACGCACCGAGTCATAGGGAATACTCTTGAGAATATATTGACTTCCATCAGCAGCAAAATCAAAATTAAGAACTTGCTCTGGGTTTGTAATTAAAAATGATTTGGGAACCGTCAGCCCAAAACTCTTAGCTTTTTCGATGAAGGTAAATTTGTTGTCTAACATCTTAGTAATCTCTAGATCAAAATGTAAGACTTCACAATGTTCAGCTAATATTGGTTTGATCTGAGATTCATAATAGCTTGATACGGGAGAAGATACGGGGATAAATACATCTATATTTTCTTGCTTAACTATCTCTAATATTTTCTCAGAATAACCATGCCAATCTTTTTCAGGATTAGGTACAGTATAAAACCCGGCGATCGCGTTAGAAAATCTATTTCCTGACAACCAGTATTTATCAGTTTCTAGCAGAAAGACTTTATGTCCATCTGCCTTAAACGAACGAGCAAGCTGCAAACACTTACTCATCTTTGCCCCCGTTAAGATAATATTCTTACTATTTTCAGTTACGGCTTTCTTTTGAAAAAATTTACTGAAAAAACTCCAGACTATTGCTAAAAAAACTTTCAGTAAGTTAAAGGGTAAAATGCTTAACAGTAATACCAAAGTGCCTAAATTCTGCAACACTATATAAGCACGGGATTTTAAAGATGATGTTAGTACCATGTTAGTTATGTGGCATCAAGTCTAATTGTATTTATGGGAAAGATATTTAATAGTTACTAAAGATTTAGTAATCTCTTACCTCATATAACTGGATTATTGTTTTCATCCACCAAAATTACTTGGGGGTGATATAAAAGAGCCTCTTCTTCTGTCATTTGAGCATAGGTAATAATTATTATTTCGTCCCCCACTGCATTCAGGCGAGCAGCAGGGCCATTAAGACAAATAGTCCGTTTGCCCCACTCCCCAGGAATTGTATATGTTTCTAGTCGAGAACCATTGTTAATATTAACTATTTGTA
>CBDUCX010000246.1:0-8458 GCA_965365755.1 uncultured Pleurocapsa sp. | reverse complement strand
TACCCATTCAAAAACCAATTAGACTCTTACTAATTCTCTTATCTTGGCAATTTTGTACGGTAAATGTTGTTGCCCAAGACACCACAACTATTAGTCCCGAGACTATTTTTCATCCTGTTGTTGCCCAAAATGGGATGGTGGCGTCTCAAGAAGACTTAGCTAGTGAAGCAGGTTTAGAGGTCTTAAAAGAGGGGGGAAATGCGATCGATGCTGCTGTCACCATGGGTTTTACTCTGGCTGTAACTTTACCTCGTGCGGGTAATTTAGGAGGTGGCGGATTTATGCTGGTACATCTGGCAGATTCTCAAGAAACCATCGCCCTTGACTACCGAGAAAAAGCACCTTCTTTAGCAACACGAGACATGTTTCTCGACGAAAATGGAGAAGTTAAGCCCCATAAATCACAATTTAGTCATTTAGCAGTGGGAGTTCCTGGTACTGTTGCTGGGATGACTATGGCGCTGGAGAAATATGGCACTATTTCTTTAGCACGAGCATTAAAACCCGCAATTGAACTAGCAGAGAAAGGTTTCCCCGTTGACGAAGACCTACATAATACTTTAATTGAAAACAAAGAAAGGATGCAGGCTTCTCCCGCCAGTATGGCTATTTTTTTCAAGGAAGGGGGTATTCCTTATGAAATAGGAGAAATTCTCGTCCAAAAAGATTTAGCTAATAGCCTTAAAATGATTGCTCAAGAAGGTAAGAATGCTTTCTATCAAGGAGAGATTGCTGATGCTATTGTTGCAGATATGGAAGTCAATGGTGGCTTAATTAATTCGGAAGATTTAGCTACTTATCAGCCAAAAATTCGTCCCACAATTGAGGGAAACTATCGAGGATATAAAATTCATTCCATGCCCCCGCCAAGTTCTGGGGGCATTCATTTAGTTCAGATCTTAAATATATTGGAAAGGTTTCCCATCCGCTCTTTAGGACATAATACTGCCAAAACAATTCATTTAATGGCAGAAAGTATGAAATTAGCCTATGCCGACCGTTCAAAATTTCTCGGAGATGCTGATTTTGTTTCTGTTCCCATTGCTCAACTAATTTCTAAAGACTATGCTTCGATCTTAAGTAAAAAGATTAATCCTGATAGACCGACACCGAGTAGAGAAATTTTACCAGGCAATCCTTACCAAGTTGAAAGTAAAGATACTACCCATTATTCCGTGATCGATCAATATGGTAATGCTGTTGCCAATACCTATACCCTAAATCTAACCTATGGAACAGGCTTAACAGTTCCAGGAACAGGCATTCTACTCAATAACGAAATGGACGACTTTTCGCTCAAGCCAGGAGTTCCTAATTTCTTTGGACTAATTGGCGGAGAATTTAACGCCATCGAACCAAAAAAAAGAATGCTCAGTTCTATGACACCAACTATAGTAATGAAAGAAGGTAAACCTTTCCTGGTTACAGGCAGTCCTGGTGGTAGTCGAATTATTACCGCCGTCTTGCAGGTAATTATGAATGTAATTGATCATCAGATGAATATTGCTGAAGCAACCAACGCTGTGCGAGTTCATCATCAATGGTTGCCAGATGAATTGCGATTTGAACAGGGATTAAATGGAGATACCATTCAGTTGTTAACTTTTAAGGGTTATCAGGTGGTTGATGGAAATGCCATGGGTAGTACCCAAAGCATTATGAATGTTGATGGTATCTTTTATGGTGCTTCTGACCCCCGCCGACCTGGAGCTTTAACTCTTGGTTACTAGAAGCGTTATGTACTCTCTACAATTAAACTAGATCAATCCCAAACACGAGATAATACTTTGAGATCCTGCTCATCTAATGTTGCGGGTATGCCATTACGGATTAACTCGGAAAAATCTTCATTAGGAACCATAATACAAAGAGCGTATAAACGATCTGAACCTATATTTTTTAGATAATGATTCCCTGTTTTGGGCATTAATATACTGTCCCCAGTGTGTAAAGGAACTTCTTTGCCATCACACATTGCCATTCCTTCTCCTTTGAGGATAAAGAACATTTCTACTGCTAAGTTGTGACGATGGAGAGGAGTCGCACTACCTACATCAAAAATTTCTACGCAGACAGTTAATGAATCGTTAGCATTGCTGGGATCGAAGATAATTGCCAGACGATTCTTGTCTTCAGGACTAATACGATAAGCTTGATAATCCTTGAGAGTTTTAATTACTGGAATCATGCAGTGTTCGTTCATTTTCTTAAATTAGATATTCACAGTATTTAATCAGGCGATCGCTTTATGTAATATTAAACTAATTAACTGTATAAGTGATTTCTTCTACTTGTCCTGGCGCACCTAAAACCTTTTGCTGTTGATTATTAAAGTTAATCACTACTCCTCCAGCATTCCCCGCCCGAATTGTCACCTCTCGCTTACCAGTCCACTGGCGCTGAGTACCCTCCGGCAGAATACCCTCAAAAGCCAAGTTGCCATCGACCATTACCTTGAGCCAGCATCTCTCTTGCAAGTTGATACCAACACTGACCGCTTCGGAGTTGTTCGATTGGGAAACAAATTGAGGTACGGTTTTTGGCTGATTAACCTGAGTTATCGTTTGAGACTCTTCTGGTACTGCTTCTAAATCTGCCACAGGGCGTTGGAGCGGTGTTTGAGTAATGACAACGGGGCGTTCTACTAGGGTAGTCAGCCCCTTAACAGAAACAATCACTAATAATATATAGAGCAGATACAAATGAAGCGATCGCAACTGAAAATTAAGCCAGAATCCACGACTATTTTTTTGAAGAGAAGTAGTAGTTACCTGAGAATTAAGCTCAGACTCAACCTGGAAACAAATCTCCTTGGCTCCGATCTCCTGAGCAAATTTAGACACTAAAGCTTGAATATAGAATGGTTCTGGTAGCTCTTGAATATCTCCCGACTCAATTGCCTCTAATAGCCGTTGGGAAATGAGCGTATTCGCAGCCACAGTCTCCAGAGAAATATTTTTAGCCTTACGAATCTGGTTAAGTTTAGTTCCTATATCCAGTAGTTGTTGTTGTTGATTAGTGGTTAAATTATGGTTTTTCATATACTGCTCCCAGACTGTGCAGCTACTAGGGAAAACTTGGCTTTAAAAGAATTTTTTAAAAAGTTTATTTCACTTGCTTTGAGATGTCGATATTCGCCTGGAGCGAGTTCCAAGCCCTTAGCTATATCTAAAGTAATCGAGCCAATGGCAATTCGATGTAATTGGGTTACTTGATAGCCTAGCTGTTGAGCTACGCGACGTATTTGCCGATTTCTGCCCTCGGTTAAAACTATTTCTAAAGTTGTGACTGCTTTATCTGATCTGTTTAATTTAATTTTAGCGGGCAAAGTTTTTTTTCCATCTAAGATTATGCCCTCCCGCCAACAAGCTAAATCTTTTTTGCTAGGAGAACGGTCTAACTTCACTAGATATGTCTTAGGCAGATGGTAGCGGGGATGAGTTAATCCTAGAGTTAACTGACCATCATTCGTTAAAATTAGTGCCCCACTGGAAGCAAAATCTAATCTGCCCACGGGATGAATTCCCTGCCCTTGTCTTAGATCTTTCCCTAAGAGATCGATCACGGTAGAACGATTCTGGGGATCATCACAGGTAGAGACTACTCCTACTGGTTTGTTTAACAACAGATAGACAAGCCGAGGACGATGAGCATTTTTGACTACTTTGCCATCTACTTGAAGTAGATCCGCAGTTAAATCAACTCTGTCACCTAACGTTGCCGTTTGACCATTGATCTGAACTCTACCTGCTATAATCATTTTTTCTGCTTTGCGTCGTGAGGCAATTCCCCACTGGGACAAAACTTTTTGGACTCGTTCAGCCATTAAAAAACATTCCTACTTGCAATGTAGACATTAAAATGTAGACCTTAATTTTACAAAAAAGTAGTGAACTTCTATAGCTCGTGAGCTAGTAATATACTTCCCAAAAACAACAATAAAGTATCAGCGAATTTGATTAAGAATTCAACTAAGTTTTTTATTTTGTTGTCAATTAAGATACAGTGGTCGGTGGTTCGATACAATTGATATATTTAATCGGCGAAATAACCGTAATAATTAGCCAAATAGATAAATATTTAGATTTTATGTTTGATTTTGAGCCTCTGTTTCAATTTTCCCGACATAATTGTGTTGCAATTTGCTCTCTTCTCGTACCAGCTAACTTGATTGCCACTATTACTACTGTAGTTATGGTAATTAGGGGACAATTACTACCTAAAATGCTTTGGTCGTCAGGAATCGCTGCGGTTTTGTCGATCGCATTATTTTTGCACGTTTCTACCTGGTTTATGATTGGCGTTGTCACCCCCGTTACCTTTATTTTATTTGGGCTAGGCACAACTTGCTTGATGATAAACATGTTGGCTGTTACTTATCGGCGAGAAATCGCTCAATTACTGGCTAATAAATGGCTAATAAAGTTATCCCGCCACTAACCTGATAAATTAAGTATGGGATGTTTTTAAGAGCAAAAAATTGTGAGCGATCGCCTGAAAGGATTTTTAACGAAATTCTCTATTACTTTGTTTCTCTTTTGTGTTCTCTTATCTGTTACAGCCTGTAGTCTGCCCCAGAGAGTAACTGCTGAAGAGAGGATGTTTCGTAATTTTGCCTTAGAATTTATCGACCAGTACGAGATCCCGAAGATAACTTTTAAAGATACCCTGATTGGCGGATTATCAGCGATCGCCTACAATCGTCAGCAAGATCTTTTTTATGTCTTATCTGATGACCGAGGCAAGCGATCTCCTGCCCGTTTTTATACTTTTAAACTGGGAGTTAAACAAACTGATGATGGTCAAATCAAAATCGCTAGTTTTGAGCCTGAAGAAGTAACCTTACTCTTAGATGAAGAGGGGCAAGAATATCAAAAAGGAAAGATTGATCCCGAAGGGTTAGCTATTTCTCCTAGAAACACAATTTTTATCTCTAGCGAAGGTAATCCGAGTAAAGGTATTGAACCTTTTATTGGCGAATTTGCCTTAGAAACAGGTCAAAAGTTGTCCGATCTCCGTTTACCTAAACGTTATCTGAATGGAGATCAATCTCAATTCCAGGGAATACAGGAGAATCTGGCGTTTGAATCCTTAACCATCAATCGTACTGGTTTACCAGAAGACCCTTTTCGCCTCTTTACCGCTACTGAATCAGCACTGCTGCAAGATGAGTCTTTTGAAGGAGAAGAACAAGCAAGAGTTCGCTTTCTCCACTATGTCATCAATCCTGTCGGCAATCCAGTTTTACTCGCAGAGCATTTATACCTACTTGATCCCGCACCTGTGGAGGCTATTTCCAACGGATTAACCGAACTGCTGGCACTGAAAAAAGAGGGTTATTTTCTGAGCTTAGAAAGGATCTATGGCTTTACTGGTGCAGGAGCAAAGATCTTTCAGGTAGTTATCGGTAATGCCACCGACACTACTAATATTGCTAGTCTCAAAGGAAATATAGCTCAGGTACAACCACTCAAGAAACAACTTTTGTTTGATTTACAAGACTTGGGTATTTACCTGGATAACTTTGAAGGGATGACCGTTGGCCCTCGTTTACCAGACGGTAGCCGCAGTTTACTGCTAATTAGTGATGATAACTTTAATGATGAGCAAATTAGTCAATTGTTTTTGTTTCGGTTGGTTGAGGGGTAGTTGTTAGTTGTTATATCAAATACCAATAAAAGTAGGGTGAGCAATACTGAGTTGCAACAAAAATGAAGTATTTAATAATACTTTTATCCTAAAGTATATGCGCAGCGCTATCCGTGATTGGCGTGTTGCCCACCTTACAAGGTCATATCTTTCCGAGAAATCACCTAAGACAATTTCAGCTAAAATACATATCAACACTGTACAGGTTATTAGAAACTGATTACTCGATGGTTAGCCAACTCCAAAGTTCAGAAAGACCACTGACCAAAAATAGACGTTGGCAGGTGCTGACCAGGAGTTGGCGATTTTTGATCATTACTGTGTTGGTTATCGGTATCTTGTTTCGCTTTGCTAATCTTGATCACAAACCCTATTGGTGGGACGAAGTAACTAACTCAATTCACAGTGCTGGTTATTCCAAACAAGATTTTGGCTCTCAGGTAGGGGCTTGGAAAAACAAAAATCTTACCATTGAGGATTTACATCAATATCAATACCCTAGCGCCGAAACCAGTTCTCTAGACGTAATTAGAGCTTTAGCTGATGGAGAACCCCAAAGTCCACCGATCTATTACCTACTGTCAAGATGGTGGGTACAGTTGTTTGGGTCTTCGGTTACAGTGCAAAGAAGTTTATCCGCCGTCATAAGTTTACTAGCATTCCCTAGTATGTATTGGCTCTGCTTAGAATTATTTGGCTCCTCTTTAGCAGCAGGGATAGGGGTAATGCTGATTGCGATCTCTCCTTTCCATCTAATCTTTGCTCAGGAAGTTCGGATGTATGTATTGTGGACAGCAACTATTTTAGTTTCTAGTGCTTCCTTGTTGCGAGCAATGCGGCTACAAAGAAAAAGAGATTGGTTTATTTATGCAGCTAGTTTAACTGTAAGTCTTTATACCTTTCCTTTTTCAGTTTTAGTGGCAATATCTCATGGAATCTACGTTGCAATTGCTGAAATTCCCAAATTTTTTCCAAGTAACGATCAAAGTAGGAAAACTGGGATTAGGATCAGTAGCACATTTTCTAATTATCTCATAGCCTCAATCGCCAGTGTAATTACTTTTGCTCCCTGGATATTTTTTATAACCCAAATTGATGAAAAGAAAATGGCAGCTTGGAGACAAACAACATTGCCATTTTTAGATTTGTTTAAATACTGGCTAATTCAGACATCTCTTATTTTTGCAGATTTAAATTCTAAATATCGCGGGGGTAGTGGTGGCGAGGATAGTAGCCTTGCCAGTTTTTACGATCCTCTGTCTTTTTTCTCCATGATTATCATTTGGGGAATAATCATATATTCTGTCTATTTTTTGCTGCGTAATTCGCCTCAGCAAATTTGGTCGTTTATATTATCTTTAATCTTGGTTACTTCCTTGACACTAGCGATACCAGATTTAATCTCAGGAGGTGTCAGATCTACTGTTGCTAGATATTTGATTCCTTGCTACCTAGGCATTCAGTTATCTATGGTTAACCTAATTTATCGCAAAATAAATTTTCCTCCAACTATTCCCTTCGCTAAAAAAACAGGACAGTTTATTCTAGCAATACTTTTATTAGTAGGAATAATATCTTGCTCGGTAATTATTAACTCTCCAACTTGGTGGATTAAATCTATCCATTCTCAAAATGTTCCTATTGTAAATATTATTAATAGGTCGGAAAACCCATTGATATTAACGCCTCAACATATGACAAGTCATTTAATATCAATTAGCCATGATTTAAATAATAATCCTAGATTTCGCCTCGTAGATAAACCTAATGTCAATGAAATAGAGAAAGAGTTTAGTGATCAGTTTCTACTGAATTATCCTCAACCATGGCTAGACATGATCGAGAAAGAAAACAAGTTTAAAGTAGAGAAAATTTATCAAGGAGATCTTGTGGAAGACCCTACCTCCGAATTAAACTTTAGTCTGGTACGTATTTATTAAACTTCTGACACGAATTATAACCGACTACCTTGGTCTGAGGTAAAAGGTAAAAGGTAAAAGATAAAAATATTAATCTATTTTTAAGACAGATTTATTACTTATTACTTATTACTCGTTACTTAATTACTTGTTACTCATTACGTCCAGTCCTGTTTTTCTCCTGTCGGAGTACGGCGATACACTGTTCCTGCTGCATGAATAGAACGGGTTTTAGTATAAAGTTCCTCTTCTGTAAGTTGCCAGGTATCTAGGGCTACTTTTAAATCTCGTTGGATATCCCTAGCACCAGGAAAGTCACGATAGCGAATGATTAGACGTGCCAATTCCACTAAATCGCGATCGCTTGGTTCAGACTCCACTTTTAATAGATTATCTACCGTAATTCGATCCTTCTTATTCTGGGGATGTTTCTGTTCTACGTTATTGCTCATAAACGTGAGTTCGGAGTTCGGAGTTCGGAGTTCGGAGTTCGGGGTTACTGACGATGCTTACTGCTGGATAAAAGAGGTAGTGGCTGGCGAGATGTGCCTGGGGGGAGATAATATTTTACTGGTTCAGTAGCGATCGCCTGAGATTTTTTGGCTCCCTGTCGCGATCGCATGATGATGCCCAGCAAGGCAATCAATAAGCCGATGGACAATAAGCTTCCCCGTCCACTAAATCCGCCGATTAAAGCATCGGTTGCGCCTAAAATAAGGATAAAGCCAGAGACAGGTTCTTTGCGATACACTGTTCTCAATAATCTTGCGAATAAAGGATTCACTATTCTTTGCTTAGGTAAACTAAACTGCTATGTCTAACAAGTTATCTCACAAGTTAGCATGATTGTCAGTTTATTATAATCTTTCCTGGGTTTAATCCGCTGTGCT
>CBDUCX010000245.1:0-8476 GCA_965365755.1 uncultured Pleurocapsa sp. | reverse complement strand
AAAAAGCGATCGCCACACTCCAAATTAATCTCCCAGTTTTAGAATTGGGAATTGATCGTGGATCGGTGAGCATAAACAAGGCAAATAGTAGC
This sequence comes from uncultured Pleurocapsa sp., assembly GCA_965365755.1. Classification (GTDB taxonomy): domain Bacteria; phylum Cyanobacteriota; class Cyanobacteriia; order Cyanobacteriales; family Xenococcaceae; genus Waterburya. Next base: position 8,384 of record CBDUCX010000245.1, on the reverse strand, counting down.
AAGCTACCACTCATAAACTGATGTTGCCATACGTCCCAACTCCAACCTAACCAGGCATTGCGTATAGCTTCTAAAGTGCCATAAGAGAGTAGGAAAGCGATCGAGGTATCCCAACGTCCAACTTGTCTCAGAACAACCCCTCCCAAGCCCAGAAACAGCAATAGATACCACCAATCTGTTCCCCACTGTCCAGGTGATACCCAAGCATCGTTAGTTAGGGTGATGGCAGCAATGATGCCAAAGTTAGCAGGGTTAAACAAGTGTTTTTGGTGGTAACGAAAGAGGAATTTACTAGCGATCGCCAAAAAACCAGCAAGAATCATCGTCTGATGGCTATTACTCCGCAAAAGCAGACATAAACCCAAAGACGTAATCAAGGCACTACGCAAAGAGGTTAATACTTTGGGACTGATTAAGATATTTAATTCACTATAAATATTAGATAAGCTATATTCACTACTGCTTTTAACATATTCCACCAACGCTGATAGTAGCCATTGGCTAATTAAGCAGCTAGCCACAACCGCGAAAATCAAGTCGGGCTGGATAGTCCAGTCTCTTGTATTGACACCTAAAAATAAAAATAAACCCAAAAAAATAATTTGAGTTAGACGAGCATCTTTAATAAGCATTGATCATTAATTCATAACAATTCAACACTTCCAGTATGTCTGCTGCGCAAAAAAAATAGGGAAGCGTTACAGTTTTTGTAACACTATAAAATAACAAGAAGCTTTATCTTGCTTGATATAGCTGAACTTACTGGTCAAAGCTGTGGATGTTATGCCCTTGTGTTACTGTTGATGTTATATTGTGCCCTTGTGCTTCCCCCTCGAATGGGGGTAGTGTTGATTGATTTTGTTTGTAGGTATGGACTAAAAGCACATACAGAGAATAGTAGCTATATACCCAAAATCCAAGAAAAATAAGAATAATCAGCCATGATTCTGGTTGTTCTAAATTAAAGCGGTGTATATTAAACTGCATTATCCTAAAAATAAGATTGGAATGTAATTTAAAATTAACCTATTGAGGCGATTATCTATGTTTTGAGTAATACTAATCGAGCATAAATATCGATGGAGGTTCTCAAAATCTGCATGTAATCGTGTTAACTGCACTGTCGAGATTAGATGTTGGCATAACAGAGAGTGTGCCCATACTCCCAGTACACTATGAATCTCGTTCCTAAGCTACTGTTACCCAACAAACTTAATCAGCAATGAATGTCCGTCAATATACAATTTTAATAGTCGATGACTCCCCCGAAGATCGAGAAACCTATCGTCGCTACCTTAGTAAAGATTTAATCTCAAAATACAAAATAATTGAAGTAGAATCTGGTGATGAAGCTTTGACACAATTAAAGCGATCGCAGCCAGACATAATTTTACTAGACTATCTACTACCCGATCTTGATGGTTTAGAGTTTATTGCCGAACTTAAAGCCCAAGCAATTCCAATTCCGCCCATTATAATGCTGACAGGGCAAGGAGATGAGGTGGTGGCAGTCAAAGCGATGAAAATAGGAGTTAAAGACTATCTGGTAAAGGCAAAATTAACCCCCCAGACTTTAATTACTTCCGTTAAAAACGTCTTACAGCAACATAATTTACAATCTCGATTAACCAGAAGTCTTCTGCAACAGCAGTTAATCGCCGAAACTGCTTTACGTATTCGTCATTCCCAGGATTTATCGTCGATCCTTGATACCGCAGTAAGAGAAGTTCAATTACTACTGAATTGCGATCGCGTGGTAATTTATCAATTCGCACCAGATATGAGTGGAGATATCGTGGCGGAGTCGCTAAAGTCTGGCTGGAAAAAGTCTTTGGGAGAAAAAGTAGTAGATACTTGCTTTCAAAATCAGGGTACAGACAAATATGAACGGGGCGAAACTCTGGCGATAGATAATATCCACGAATCGGGGCTTGCTGAATGTCACATCAAGTTATTAGAAGAGTTTCAAGTCAAAGCTAATGCCATCGTTCCTATTTTACTTTTTTCTTCTCTCTCCCAAGAAAATACTAACCTTTGGGGTTTGTTAATTGCCCATCAATGTGACAATGTTCGTCATTGGGAAGTAAACGAGATTGAATTATTAGATAAATTAGCAGTGCAATTGGCGATCGCCATTCAACAGGCAGAATTATTGAGCAACTTAAAAACAGAATTAGACAGGAGAAAACAAGTGGAGAATTCCCTCCGCGAAAACGCTCTAGAGTTGGAATGGTCTAACCGAGAATTACTGAAGATCACCTCTTTATTCAAAAAGCGCAATCAAGAATTAGATCATTTTGCTTATGTTACTTCCCACGATCTCAAAGCACCCTTACGGGCGATCGCTAATTTGGCTACTTGGTTGAGTGAAGATTTAGAGGGTCAAATTCCTGAAGAAAACCAGGAACAACTCCAGCTAATGCAGTCTAGGGTTAAGCGGATGGAAGGACTAATTCAGGGCTTATTAGAGTATTCTCGTGTGGGTAGAAAGAACACACCAACGAAGACAGTTAATGTGGGAGATTTGGTCAGAGAGGAGATCGACCTTCTATCACCACCAGCGGAATTAGAAGTTGTGGTTGCTGCCGATATGCCTACTTTAAAAACTGAGATAGTGTTGCTACAACAGGTTTTTTCTAATTTGATTAGTAATGCGATCAAATACCATCCACAACAGAAAGGCAAGATTACTATATCTGTCGTGGAACAAGAAAATTTTTATCAGTTTACTGTAGCGGATGATGGTTTAGGAATCGATCCTCAATATCACGACCGCATTTTCACTATATTCCAAACTCTACAGGCTAGAGACACAATTGAAAGTACGGGCATTGGCTTATCGATTGTGAAAAAGATTGTCGAAGGTCAAGGGGGTAAGATTTGGGTCGAATCTCAACTTGGTGAGGGGGCGACTTTCCATTTTACCTGGCCTAGAGAACAGTAAATTAGTAAATTAAATTTGTCTTAATAACCAAAAAGCTGTAGTTGTCATACCTGAATCATCGGGTTGAATGAGTAAAAAATGTAGTCCTTGACTCGCTTGTTTCTTCTGCTCATAGCTTCGAGCAATTGACGCAGCTTGTTCTGATTCAAAAGTATTAAATATCCAACGATCTACTAAACCAGTCTCTAAAACAAACCCTCCCGACTTACCAACTTCAGTGGGAATATAGTTGATAAATACTGGGACTTGTTGTTCAATCCAACGGGCAAGTTGCATTGATTGTCGTCCGCCGTAAACTACTATCCCAGGAATAAAAATATCGGAAGCAAGATTTAAGTTGAGGGGATAAAACTCTTCGGGAATACTACTGATAGGGATCGGGCGATCGCAAAATAAATCTATAATTTGTCCCGCAGCTATATTGGCTATTTGCCATTCTTCTCCCCAAAGATTTTCAGGTAATGCTTGTGGTGGCGGTTTTTCTAGTACAATGGGATTATAATTGGTATTGTTTTGGTATTTTTCAGTCAATACTTGTTTTAAAGCCTGGGTATTTCTAGTCGCTTCAACTTTGATACCTAATTTTTCAGCAGCAACAGATATTAATCCCAATACTTGAGGGCGAAATACTTGGATTTTATCGGGTAGTTTTCCTGGGGCTGCAATTAATATTTGTTGTTCTAACCAGACAGCATTGGCATCAACAGCAGAACATTGTGCGGTGTAAATTGGTTTGATCGTCTGAGTCGTTGAGTCAGTCAAACTATCACATATTATCAATTGCCATTGTCGATCATTCCCTGATTGGGTTGGATGATGATAAAAATCAACTTGCCAAATATTCATTGGTTGTTAGTTGTTAGTTGTTAGTTGTTAGTTGTTTGGCGATCGCTTTTAACTTCTGATAATTTATTTTGCCTCGATTATTGCGAGGTATATTATTAACTTCGATCCAGTTTTTTGGTAGTTTATAGTTAGCTAATTGGGACTTGATTTTTTGCTTAATTAAACTTAAATTTTGGTCGGATTTTAGGGGAACATATATAGCTGTAACTGCTTCTCCCCATTTGTGATCTGGGATGCCAACCACGCATACATCCTTGATTAGTTTGGTTGCATAAATTGTTCCTTCAACTTCAATGGGAAATACGTTTCTACCTCCTGTAATAATTTTCTGGCTATTTCTACCAACTAAATATAAGTAACCTTGATTATCAAAATAACCCAAATCATCGGTAATAAATAATTGTGTTGGAGTAAAAAACTGGGGATAATAGCCTAAACACAGGGAATCACAGCTAATTTTAATTAAACCTGTCTTATTATTTATGGGTTTTGCCTGACATGGGATTTGTTTTACTTCTACATCTTCACTTGCTTCATTATCCCGTGAAACTGCAACCATTGTTATCTCTGCATGAGGTAATACTCGACCACTGCTATTATTCCCAGCCAAAAAATCTTGTGGCTTTAGAGTTACTATCCCAGAAGCAGTTTCTGTCATGCCATAGGTAAGTGCTATGGCAATATTATATTCCCTAGCGGTATCTAAAAGCGATCGCGCTGCTGGTGCCCCTCCCAATAATACTGTTTTAAATTGGGTTAACCAATCAGGAATAGATTCAATTAAAAACTTTAGTTGAGTAGGTACGAGAGAAACAAAGTAATCCTGTATATTTAGATTAATCTGTTTGTTTTTAACTATTTTATAGGAACAGATAACTAAATTTCCTTGGGTAATAAAGGAGCGCATAAACTGCATCAAACCACTCACATGATAGAGAGGAAGAGTGCAAAAAGAATTAATTTGTTGACAAGCAAAATAATCTTTAAATCCAGTTACCGATGCAGTTAAAGTATCCCAACTGTGCATGGCAAAACGAATCTTACCAGAAGTGCCTCCTGTGGGAATCATGATTAAAGCTGATCTTGGCAAATTAAATTGATTATCAACCTGATTTTTGACCGTATCTCCTACTTTAACAATTAAATCTTGCGTAGTGCGATCGGCATATACTAAGTCAGGTGTAACCAATTTTAATACCTGCTGCCATTCCTGTTGTTTCCAGGTAGGATCACAGAGAAACAAATTGACTTCTGCAATTACCCCAGCCAAGAAAGCAGTAATAAAATTGATCGGGTTTTTCTCAACAATGAAAACTACTGAGCGCTGAGATTGTTTAACTGTAATAGCAGATATTTCCGCTAATCTATGTTGAATTAGCTGATAAAGTTCTTGGTTACAATATTTTGCCTCATTGATTTTTTGATTACTTTCAGAATCGAGAAAATAATGCTGTAACCACTCTCCACAATTAAATGACTTTAAATACTTTAATAGCTCATCTTTCATGCTTCAATCATCTAAATTGGTTTTAAAATACTAAAATAATGCTTCAAACTACACTTCTTAACGTGAGCGCCATTGTAAGAGGAGGATGTCTGAAAAGTCAAAATCAATGCGATCGCATTAATTATATTTGTGCTTCTTCTAATGTAATCATGATCAATAAAAAATGAATAATGCTAATAGCGATCGCAATTAAAGTATTAGAGGATGTCTGAAGGGTTTCTAAATCCATTTGAGAAAGAATTGCGATCACAATTCAACAACAATCTACAAGCAACTACTATTTATAGCTAACCTTTAAATGCTTTATCGAGGATGGAAGATAGCAGCGCACTTAATTTTCTAGCGATCGCCTGATAATACTTAAGAGAAAAAATTGATAAAAATTACTCATCCCGTAGCACTGTTTTCGATACGAGACGGGTTTTCTTGCGATCGCCTTTAGATAAGTCTTTACCAATTTGTAACCGAGTGGCATTAGTTTGGAGGATGGTCGCGCCTTCCTTATCCCCTAGTTGGAGAGCAGTTTTGGCAGCAGTTTGTAACATAGTAGCTGCCCCAGTGCGATCGCCATCCTGTAATTTAGTTTCGGCAATTTGGGTTTGACGATATTTAGCCAAAGTCAGAATATGATTTTTTACCAGATCGCTGGGTTGTGCCTGATATAAATCCTGGGATTCTAGTTCAATAGCTAAAACATCGGAATGTAAATTTTCGCGGTTGGTGCTGGGATCGTCGTAGCGTAGTTGAACCGCAGCAATTTTATGGATACCTGGGGATAATTGATTGATATAGAGATTGATTAAAACTACCCGTGGTCGATCCATCATCAGATCACCCAGACGAACAGTGAAGTAATTACCCTCTAATTGAATCGGTAATTCAATGGTTTCGGGGGCTACTTGGGCTACAGGTTTTAATTCAGCGAGGCGAACCTTGGGCATCAATTCCACAGTCAAGGTGCTGTTAGTTAAGCCCACAGATTGAGCGCGGATAAATAGACGATCAAACTCCGATACTGCTTGCTCTGGTCGTTCTATGTAGGCTAAAGTTCCCTGGGCTGAATCAGAAATCTGCTCTAAAACATCCTGATTCCAATGTTCTCCAAAACCCAAGGTATCAATGGTCACATTATATTCTGCTGAGAGTTCGGCTAATCTCAGACAGCGCTCATTATCACCATGTTCATTTTCCCCGTCGGTTAACAGAAAAATACGAGATACACAATGCTGGTTGTGGGCAGCAACTTCCTTGATTCCCAGACGTAACCCTTCATCAATTGCCGTACCACCATCAGCCACGATCAGCCTAATTTTCTGTTTAATTGGTTCGAGATCAGTAACTGCTTGATTTTGCACGATCACCCTTGCCCGATGATCAAAAGTAACCACGCTAATGCGATCGCCTGGATTCAGTTTCTCGATGATATTGATTGCTGCTTCCTTAACCATTTCTAGGGGTTTCTCGGACATTGAGCCACTGCGATCGAGAACTAAGCAGAGATTTAAGGGCAATTGGCTAGCTTGGTCATCGGGAATAGCTGATATTGCCAAGGATAGTTGACGCTGACTATTAGTTATGGTGGCATCAACATTAGTATCGCTGAGGTAAGAATTTAGACCAACTCTCATAACTATCTTAAGTAGGGCTGAAAAAAAGGGGTATTGAGTTTCCCCTAATAACTTTAATTATCTAAGATTAATCAATGCTGATGGAAGTAGGTGCAGAGGCATTGCCCGTGGTAGGGGGAATGCTAGAACCAGAGCGAAAATCAGCATAAAGGCGATCGCGCCAAGCAAAGAAGGGCTCGAAAGTAATATTGTCTGCCAATCCTGGAATGCCTTTCCCTTTTAGTGGCTCAGGAATATCAAGATAAGAACCTGCGGGAAACTTTAATAAAATACTTAATCCCGCCACGGTTAAGTCAGCTAAGGTGGGTGTATCTCCTGTTAGGTAAGGCTGATTTTGCAAAATTAGGCAGAGAGCTTCTAAATCTTGGGTCAAGCTTTTTTTTGCTTCTTTTACGGCATCACCACCAAAACCAACTCCTGTACCTAGTACATCTAGGAGCTCACCAGGAATTGCGCCGATTGCGGTTTTAACTAAGTCTGGAGTATTGGAGGGTAACAAGGAAGTTCGTAAATTTTGGTTCTGGTTTAATGCTCCGATCAAGGCTTTACGTCCCTTCAAGCCGATAGATGCATCTGCCCATTCCTCGATTAATAAACATTGACCTTTTGCCAAGGAATCCGTAGGTATGATGGGGCGTTCGGGATATTTGCGATCCAGATAAAAAGCAATTTCCGTAGAGTCGGCGACATAAGTACTGCCATCTTTAAGTACTGGCACTTGGCGACTGCCAGACTTCTGCATCAGTTCGATTTGCCCCACACCAGGAGTAACTTCGATTTTGCGATATTCTAGCTGTTTATAATCAAGAATGAGGCGAACTTTTTCTGAATACTGAGATAGCTCAAATTGATATAGTTCTAACATTAAAACTCCTATTTATCAGATCAACTCTAATGATAGTTAATTTATCTTGGTGAAATAATTAATTACATCCTACTAAAGTCTAGACAGACTAATTTGCATCTTGAGAAAATCTTCTAGTTGTCTTTAGAAGAAGTATTTACTATTTCCATAACTAACCCATAATCACCTGTGCCAATTCCTGACGAGTAGCCCCAGTAGTCAACAATGCTCGAACAATCAAATCCAGTGACACAGAAGGATCGCCAGATTCAATCTTAGCGACTCGCGATTGAGAAGAACCCATCTTCTTAGCTAGGGCATCTTGGGAGAGATTATGCGCTTTTCTCTGTTCCTTGGCAAATAAAGCCAGTCTTATTTTAAGTTCCACCAATTCAGCTTCAGCAGGAGTTAGCTCTAAAAAATCACTGGCATCGCCCACAGCCCAACCAGCAGCTTCTAATCTTTTCCGTTTTTCAGCGTCCATCACTGTATCCTCTACCTTTACTAAATCGCGTTATACTGCTTCAACTAATGTACTTCGATACTAAAGACTACCAGCTTCATTGAGAAGTTTTCGTACCTGTTCGCTATCGTCTTGGGTAAGTAGTCGATGTT
>CBDUCX010000244.1:0-8525 GCA_965365755.1 uncultured Pleurocapsa sp. | reverse complement strand
CCTGAATAATTTTATGAGTTTCGGCAGTAGTGCGAGTCAAATAACAATTCATTTGCTCTCTTTCTACCCAGGCTGCGGGGTCAAAGCTAAACCAACGAATTTCTGCATCGGGGGGCTGTGGGATCATTTTGCTGTAGTCTACCGAACGCTTATCAACCCTGGCGGGAGTCCCTGTTTTTAGTCTACCTGTTTCAAACCCAAGTTGATTTAAGGTTTCCGTTAACCCTGTGGCGGCAAATTCCCCTGAACGCCCAGCTTCCATTGATTTGTTACCTACCCAGATTCTGCCACCCAAGAAAGTACCTGTAGTGAGAATTACTGCTTTGGCGGCAAAACAAGTGCCAAAATAGGTTTCAATCCCGATTACCTCATCGTTATTACCCAGCACTAAATCCGTAACCATCCCCTCACGGATACTCAAGTTCGCTTGATTTTCCACAATTTGCTTCATTACCGCAGCGTATTCCCGTTTATCCGTCTGCGCCCGCAATGCCCACACTGCAGGGCCACGAGAAGCATTTAAAACTCGTTTTTGTAGATAAGTGCGATCGCTCACCTTGCCAATTTCCCCACCCAAAGCATCGATCTCATGGGTTAACTGAGATTTTGCAGGGCCACCCACCGCAGGGTTACAGGGTTGCCAAGCAATGCGATCTAAATTCAGGGTCAACATCAAGGTACGACAGCCCAACCTAGCTGCTGCCAAAGCTGCTTCACAGCCAGAGTGTCCACCACCGACCACAATAATGTCAAAAGCGTCTTGAAAATCTACAGGATGAGATACGGTCATATTAATTAACGGTTACAGCCAGAATCTTGATTTAATTCTTGGGATGTTTTGGTTGCAGGGGAAATGCGATCGCAATTTATGATTAATTATGGAGTCAATTGTAACGTATTTAACCTTAATGCTATTGCACTATTGAATTTATGAAATTTTTTCAGCAGCTTCAGGACGATTTTGCGATCGCTATAAAAAGTTTTTCAGTGATGGATGTTATTAAGTGAGAAGACTTGCTTTTGGGGTTCTGTCCGTGTTTCGATCCCAAAAACAAGCCTTTTGATAGTTCACTCCTCACACAAGTAGAATTTTTACCTATTTGTTAAATAAACATTGCTAGTAATGTAACAGTTTGATGATTGTCACCTCAAATTATTGACCATTAAATATTAATCATTGAGCAGAGACTATGATGTTTCTTCAGAAGTAATAGTAGATATTAAGCAATTTTGGCAATCACGCTTTCCAAAATAGTTGCAGCTTGATCTACTTCTGCCTGAGAAACGATTAGAGGAGGAACAAATCGTAGCACTTTTGGCCCTGCTGGAGCAAGCAGTAGACCTTCGGACATCGCTGCTTTGACAACTTCAATCGAGGTTAAATCAATATCGGAGTTTATTTCAATTCCATTAATTAAACCCCAACCACGAACTTCAGTAAACAAGGACGGATATTTTTTGGCGATCGCTCTTAGTCTAACCCGTAGTTGCTCTCCTCTCTGCTGAACATTCTGGAGAATGTTTTCCTGTTCTATGGTCTGTAATACTGCTAATGCGGAAGCACAGGCGAAGGGATTTCCCCCAAAAGTACTAGCATGATTACCTGGTTCAAAAGCGGCACAAGAGTCTTTACAAAGCATCGCGCCGATGGGAATCCCCCCGGCTAAACCTTTGGCGCTAGTAAGAATATCTGGTTCTACTCCTAACTTCTCATAACCCCAGAGTTTACCGCTTCTGCCGACACCTACCTGTACTTCATCAAACACCAATAAAATATTGTTTTCATCGCAGATTTTACGCAGTCTGAGGAAGTATTCGAGATCTCCTGGACGCACCCCACCTTCTCCCTGAAGAGGTTCAATCATGATACCCACCACCCGACTTAAGGTACCTTCATCAAGGTCGATAATAGCGTCTTCTACGGCAAGAATATCATTATAAGGAACATAGGCAAAGCCTCCAGGCAGAGGGTTAAAACCCTTTTGATATTTCTCCTGTCCTGTGGCGGTAATAGTCGCCAGGGTACGCCCGTGAAAACTAGATTTAGCGGTGAGAATGATCGGATTTTCCACCTTATCTAAATTGGTATGGGCATACTTCCTCACCAGTTTAATTGCTGCCTCGTTAGCTTCTGCCCCTGAGTTACAGAAAAACACTTTATCCATGCAGGAATGATTAACCAGCCATGACGCAAGCTGTCCTTGTTCGGGAATATAGTATAAATTAGAAACGTGATGTAGCTTCTTAATTTGCTCTGTTACCGCAGCAATCAAAGCAGGATGAGCATGACCCAAAGTACAGGTAGCAATCCCCGCGACAAAATCAAGATATTCCTTGCCATCTGTGTCCCAAAGACGACAACCAGCGCCCTTGGCGATCGCAATGGGAAAGCGACCATAGGTTTGCATCACGCTACTATCAAAGCGATCGCGGTCAAATTCAGTGGGTTCAGATTGAATTGAGGAATTTTCTAAAATTGTGGATTGAATCACCGGCTACTCCTGGGTAAGATTTATATTTTCCGATATATTTTCCGAAAAATACATTTAAAATGACAGTTGTTATTCGATATTACTGGGATTAGGTTGTTTTAAACCAGACTTAATCTTAATGTAATGAATTGTAGGCGAAACTGTGATCAAATGCTGTCAAAGTCAGCACCAAATTTTGCATGTATAGTTATACCTTTGAGGAAAAATATGGCCGTCTACGCAAGGAGTTAATCAGAGGTGGTGTAGTATTAGCTAGCATAGTGTTAATTGGGACTCTTTGGTATTGGAAAGTCGAAAAATGGAGTTTTTCCGAATCAGCCTACATGACTGTGATTACACTGTCTACAGTAGGTTTTTCTGAGGTACGACCACTAGGAGAGAGGGGGCGAATATTTACCGTTGCCTTGATCTTAATGGGTTTACTAACTATTGGTTATATTGTTAATCGTTTTACAGAAGCCCTGATTCAAGGGTATTTTCAGGAAGGAATCAAACGAAGACAGGAGAGGAGTTTGATTGAATCTTTAGATCAGCATTACATCGTATGTGGTTTCGGGCGAACAGGTCGTCACGTCGCCCAGGAATTTTTTGCGGAGAGTATTCCCTTTATCATTATTGACGACGATCTCGAAGAAGTAGAAGAAATTAAACAGCTGGGCTATACGGTAATTTTGGGGGATGCCACTCTGGATGAATCTCTAGTCCGTGCCAAGATTGATCGGGCGATTTGTTTAGTTACAGCACTACCTTCAGATGCCGAAAATCTTTATACAGTCTTGTCAGCCAAGACCCTAAATCCCCGCATTAGAGCGATCGCTCGTGCTAGTAATGAAGAAGCAGTGCAAAAACTCCAGCGTGCGGGAGCAGATGCCGTGGTTTCTCCCTATATCACAGGAGGTAAAAGGCTGGCAGCAGCAGCCTTAAGACCACAGGTAATGGATTTTGTGGATGGTATCATTACAGGGTCTAATAGTTCTTATTATATGGAGGAATTTTTGATTGACTCGGAGGCTTGCCCTTTTGTGGGGAAGACTTTGAGAGATGCTAAATTGCGTTCTAAGTCAGGGGCTTTAGTATTGGCAATTCGTCGTTTTGACGGCAACTTGATTGCAGGGCCTAACGGAGACACGCAAATTTTGGAACGAGATGCTCTAATCTGTATGGGAACAGCAGAACAGCTACGTAACCTCAATAAAATTCTCGGCCCGATAAATTCAGCCACTACCCTGAGATTGCCTAAAAATAAGTAAAGACAAGCGGTATGACACCAAAACCACATATTTTAGTAGTAGAAGATGAAGCTAAGTTGGCTCAATTCATTAAGATGGAACTAGAGTTTGAGCAATATCAGGTTACTCATGCGGGAGATGGCTTTTCGGGTTTATCTGCTGCCAGAGAGATCAAGCCTGACCTAATTCTGCTTGATTGGATGCTTCCTGGGATATCGGGCCCAGAAATTTGTCGTCGTCTGCGTCAAACAGGCGATAAAGTTCCTATTATTCTCTTAACTGCTAAAGATGAAGTAAGCGATCGCGTTGCGGGTTTGGATGCAGGTGCTGATGATTATGTAATTAAACCCTTTAGTATTGAAGAATTGCTGGCAAGGGTAAGGGCTAATTTGCGACGTGATACGGAACAAGAAGTAGACCTATTGCAGTTTAGCGATCTGACCCTAAATCGTTCTACCCGTGAAATATTTCGTGGTCAACGCTCAGTTGAATTAACCGCCAAAGAATTTGATCTCTTAGAGTACCTACTATCCCACCCTCGCCAAGTATTAACCCGCGAGCAGATTTTGGAACGAGTCTGGGGATATGATTTTATGGGAGACTCTAACATCATTGAAGTTTATGTGCGTTATCTACGCCTCAAGCTAGAACAAGAGCAAGAATCCCGCCTGATTCAAACTGTGCGGGGAGTTGGATATGTGTTACGAGAGTAATATTAGGCACGTTACCTGGTTAGAATAACTTAAGTTAGATTCAGACCGCGATCGCAACATCAAATCAGCAACACCAATTAACCAATAATACGCCCTAACTGATTAAAAGATTCAATCATCGTGATGGACTGTTGAGAAATTCGCTCCATAACTTCAGTCAATTCTCGAATTGATTCCTGAGCAAAGGTTGAGCCTTTAATGTGAGTTTCTAAAAATTCAGAAGTAGATTGAATTAAGTTGCTCATCTCCTGATTTAAATTAATAATTTGCTCTAGATTCTGACGAGCAATCTGAAAGTCCTCCACCCCATTAACTATTGTCTGAGTTTCTGATGTCAGAGTATTGGTTTGGGCGGTAATTTCGGTTTGAATACTATTGAATAGAGGAGCGATTTTAGCTGTCGCTTCCAATAACTCTTGTGTTAGAGAAAAAACCTTGTCAGACAGATCAACTACAGAATTTGATTCACTGCCCCCCACCTGACTGAGATTTACGGCTCTAATCATACCCATCGATTGTTGAGCTAACTGCTTGCTTAAATCTTTAACTTGCTGAATTGTCGCCGAAAAGTTATCACAAGAATCATTCAGATTTTCTAATCCTTGGGCTACATTTTGCACTGCACGCTGAATATTGGAACTACTTATAGCAGCACGGTCTAAAATTTCCTGGGTGGTTTGTGTTTGCTGCACTATTTGTTCCTGCATTTGGGCATTTTCCAGCGCCAAAGACACTTGGGTAGCAATTTGAGTCATCCAATCAATTTCAGGTTGCAGCCATTGGCGAGTAGCAGAACATTGCTGCGCGACCAACAAACCAAATAGTTTACCTCTGCTGACAATGGGAACTACTAAATTTGCCTTAACCTCTAACCGTTCTAATTGCTCGATATGACAGTCAGTCATTTGCCCTTGATAAATGTCGTGCCAAACTCTGACTCTACCGTCGCGGTACTTGTCTAGATATCTGGCTTCAAAGCAGGGGTCTTTAATTACTTTTCCTTCTCCCCTAGTCCATCCATGAGCTACTGATTCCGCCACGATCATGCCATACCGATCTTGGTTTAAACTATAAACTAAAACGCGATCGCAATCTAAAATTCGCCGAACTTCGCGAACGCTGGCTTGATAGACATCTTTGGTTCTAAGGGACTGACGAATTTGCTGCACCGCATCGGTAAAATACTCTGTCCACTTTCTTTCTTCCTTTGCTTGCTGACGTAATCGTTGAGCATCAGCCAATAGTTGAGCATTATCGAGAGCAAAGCCAACTTGAGTGGCGATTTGAGTTAACCAAAGAATCTCTGACTGTTGCCATTTACGAGTGTCAGAACATTGCTGGACTACTAATAAACCAAATAGTTGATCTTCATTAATGATTGGTAATACTAGATTTGCCCTAACTTCCAAGCGTTCTAACTGTTCGATATGACAGTCGCTCATTGCCGATTCATAAATATTGTTCCAAGCTCTAAACCTGCCATCGCGATACTTTTCCAGATATCTGGCTTCAAAACAAGGATCTTTAATTACCCTCCCCTCTGCTTTTGTCCATCCAGGAGATACTGATTCGGCAACAATCTTGCCATAACTATCGTGATTCAGAGTGTAAACGAGGACGCGATCGCATTTGAGAATTGAATGCACCTCCTGTACAGTAGTTTGGAGAATGTCTTCTGTTTTGAGAGATTTACGGATTTTCTGAATCACATTGGCAAAATACTTAGTCCACATTCTCTCTTTCTGGAGTTGCTCTTGGACATCAACTAACCGAGGTGTTTCTCCTGATTGCTGATTCCTGTTACTATTTTTAGTTTTTTCCAGCATAGTACCTACATGATTAGCGATTTCAGTTGTCCAGTTAATTTCTTGTTCTTGCCAACTTCGAGTATCAGAACATTGATGAGCAATCAGTAACCCTAGTAACTGACTTTCATAAGTAATGGGGGCGACTAAACCTGCCTTCACATCAAAAGTCTCTAGCTGCTGGCGATACCAATCTGGAGCATCCTCATCTTGAGTATTATTCCAAGTACGGACTTTGCCATTGCGATCCTCTTCAAGATATTGAGCCGTCACATTGGAACTATCTTTGGTTTGGTCTAAAATTTTTGTCCATCCCGCCACCACAGATTCAGCCACCACTACACCATAATTAGCTTCATCCAAGCTAAAAATTAGCACGCGATCGCATTCGAGCAACTGACGAGTTTTTACTACCGTCGTGTTGAAAATATGCTCTGTTTTTCGTGACTGAAGAATTCTGCGTTGAAGATCGGCAAATAATCTTTCTCTAGTCTTTTGGATCAAAGTTTCTTGCTGCTTGGGTTGATTATGCTGGGGAACATTCCTAGTTTTGTTTGACTCTGGGTTTACGGTTTTCTGAGGCTCAGAAATCTCTGCTAGCTGTTGAGGGAAATTAAAATCTGATGATTCTGGTGCCTGAGCAATGGCGGAGAGAGCTGTACCTAAAGAGCTAGCTTGTTCTGCTAAATGATTAACCGCCCTCAAATTCCAAGGCTGGGACTGAGAACACTGATGAGCAACCAAGAAAGCTAACAATTGCTCCTCAACATAAATTGGTGCCACAGCGACACTTTTGATTCTCAGCTTTTCTAAGTCCTCTAAGTCACTTTGGTTAACATCTGAAGTGTAAATGTCATCTATGGTCAGAGACATGCCGTAGCAATACATTTCTAGATAATCACCCTCTAAAAAAGGATCTCTAATAGTTTGCCCCAGGAGAGTAGCATCTGTTCCCTCAACTGCCTCCGCTAATACCCTTACATGAGGCAGATTGCTAGCATCGTATATCAGGACGCGATCGCAATCAAGGATTTTTCTGGCTGATTCAACCGAAGTCTGCAAAATCTGTGGGAGATTTTGAGACTTGATTTGTTTTAGCTCAAAAGCTTGGCTCATGGCTTACTATATATCGATTTATATAATTAATTTATTTACTGATGTTACGCACTGATAGATCTGTTGAGATTGGTCAAGGGTTAAAGGTTAGGGGTTAAAGGTTTGATTGATCTATTTTCATACCTGATTCAAACTACTGATTTCTCGTTGTCTTGCGTAACGTCAGTTATTTAGTTTTAAAAATTTAATGGAAGATCCCAGCTTGACTGAGGAATATTATGGGCAAGATATTCCCCAGCAACTGTTGTTTCAGTATATTTATGTTTCAGTATATTTACGTAATTTTAATTTGTCTATCTTAATATAAAACTAAGCTGGGAAAATAAGTTTTAATGATTTAAATGCCTTTAAATCCAACTTGCTGTTCCATTTCTTTTTCCTGAACAGCCTTATCTTGACGTGAAGTGCCAATTTGATTCAAGATAATGCCGATAATAATTACCCCACCACCAATATAGTGAGCCATAGTGGGAACTTCTCCCAAAATCAAGAATGCACCAACGATTCCCGCTAATGGACTAATTGAACTGGCTAAAGATACCCCCGCAGCGTCAGTATCTTGCAATCCTTTAAACCAGGCTAATTGTCCCCCAACTACAATCACCGCTCCATAAAGCAGCATCCATTGCCATAAGATCGGGGCAAAAACATCCCTGAAATGACCGATACCATATAACTTAACTGCTAAGACAAAGAAAACTACTGTTCCCACAGCCGTACGAAAGATGGTGAATACTCCCAAGGGAATGTTCTCTAACTTTATCTTACTAATAATGTTAGAAATAGCTAAAGCGATCGCACCAACCGCAGTCATTAATTCTCCCTTACCAATACTAAAACCCCCCATTGTGACCATGTTGCTATCAGTTGGTTGCAGCAATATAGTAAGAATTACCCCGATAAAAGCTAAAACCGACCCCAGGATAATTTGGCTATTAACTCTATCTTTTAAAATCAATACTGATAAAGCTAGGGTCACTGGTGGCTCAATTCTGCCAATCAAGACGACATTATTTACCTCCGTTTGCTCTAAAGCAAAAAAGAACATCGCTGGTGCCAAAGCTCCCGCTAATATAGCTACAGCAGTGAGACTTAGCCAATCAGGTAGATTCAAGCGGTTTAAAGAGCTAGGATTCCATTCTTTGCCATAAATAGCAATTAAAGCTAAGA
>CBDUCX010000243.1:0-8544 GCA_965365755.1 uncultured Pleurocapsa sp. | reverse complement strand
GGTGAATTACCAGTTAATGATGGTTTTGATACATTCTAAGCATTTGTGCGATCGCTTCTAATGTTGCTACTGATGCGGAGATATTAATCTAAATATTACTGATACGATTAAGGTCGATGGATTTAGATTTGGTGAAATAGAAGATGTGTCAACAGAATTGTCTAGTAATATTTCTAGTAATGTATTTTTTACTGGGATCGGAAATTCAGGCAACATAAACATTAATACTCAAAACCTTTCTCTTTCAAGCAATGGATCTATTGATACAGAAATCTTCGGACAGGGAAATGCAGGAAATATCGATATAACTGCCAAGGCAATTACTATTGATGGGGGAGGAAATCAAAACCTTTTCCCTAGCGATATTAGTAGTGAGGCATTTAGCGATTTAACGGATAGTCCCTTTGCAGAAGCTAATTGATATTAGACGAGGATTGGTTGCCAGAAAAAGACGATTGAGATTTTGAGGTTGTTGATATAGGCGATCGCAATTTAAAACTAAACTTAGGAAGTTAATTCTCATTAAAGTTTATCTTACAAATTACTGATTAAGATATTTGATAAATTCGGCTTCAATTGTTAGAGGACTTTCTGTCAATCCCCGATTGATAAAGTTGATTATTTTAGATGACTCTAGATTTGATAAATATTTACTGGTTTCAATTACTTGATAGTTGTTATTCTCTAGTTGATAAAAAGTAATCACATTATTTTGCCAAAACCAAACCTCTGGTATTTTTAAACTTTGATATTTTTGGAGATCGGCAACTCCACCACTATAAAAAATTACTTCTATAGCTAGATCGGGGAGATCTTTATCTTTGCCAAAAGCAAAACTTACATCAGGTTCTTTCCCTGCTAAAGGAGGATTTTTTAAGGTCGTAGAGCGAAAAGGATAGTACAAAATATTATACTGACGACAGTAGGCAACAATTAAATAATTTATGATCTCTGCAATTCTTTCGTGATTCCTTCCTGGCGACACAATGGTTATTTCCCCATCGAAATAGCTAATTCGATAACCCGAATATTCTTCACTAATTAATTGCTCGAAATCATCCCAAGTCATACCTGATAAAATCAGAGTTTGATCCTGTGGAGTTAGGCGATCGCGAAATCGATCAGGCTGGCTTACTTGGGGAATGTTAATTAGCATCATTTAATCTTGTTTTATAAACATTAAGCGACGCTCTCCTTAGACACATGGCATTAAATGCCCTGAATCGAGAGACAACTTTGAAGCGTAGTTTTTGTCAAAAAATGAAACGCGCAGCTATGAACAATGACTATATGATGACTGTTCTACAATCTTCTTGTCAATAGGGCGTTGAGGTCATTTGTATCAAATAAAATACCAATAAGAGTAGGGTGGGCAATAATGAGTTGCTAGGAAATAAAGGATTTAATCATACTTTTGCACTAAAGTATATGCACAGCGTTATCCTACTATTTCTCGTTATTATGCGTAAAATTAGTGATTAATAGAGCATAGAGAAATTGATTACTGGTGAGGGTGAAGGTATCGATTTTCTTTTTCAAAGGAGAAAATAAAGCTAGAATCTCATCAACTTTACCTTTCAACTTTACCTTGCCATAACAGCTTTTTACCTTGATAGATACGTCTATTGAAACTACCAACTTTAGACAAATTCTCAACTAAATGTAAAGTTAATATATTTTTACTTAAAAAGCAATAAATATAGATTACTACTAATTAAAGTAATTATAAAGTAGCTACGAAGTAGTAGAGTGATCAATTGTCGGCTTATTTTGGGAACAATAAGTTTGTTAAGTTGATGTATCTCATTATGATCACAAGCACAAAGCTTAATCCACCAGAATTATTATCTCAATTAGCAAGCTCTAAAAGTTCTGGTTGTCTCGAATTGGATAACGGGTTAGTTTCAGGGAAAATTTATTTAGAACAGGGAAATTTAAAATATGCCTATTGCTCAATACAACTGCTAGATCAGCTCAAATACTACCTGCACTATCTCAAATTGATCTCAGTTGCTGCAAGTTTAAAACAGATACCACAATCATTGCTGCAAAATAGGTCTTCGGCGCATACTCTCTATAGTAGTGTGATTTCGTGGCTTTTAGCAGAAAAATATCTTGATCCTTCTCAAGGATTAAAACTGATTGAACAGATAGCTAAAGATAGCTTTCAGTCTTGTCTTTTGCTGAATGAAGGAACTCCCATATGGCACGATGGACATTCGCTTCCTTTATGGATTCCACCACAAATCCGAGACTCTTTATCTGTAAGCGTCTCAGAGTGTTTGAGAGAAAGAGAAACAAAACTAAGGCAATGGCAAAATTGCAGCAAAGAATTAACTTCTGTCTATCAGCGTCCTTATTTTCCTCCTAGTTGGGAAACCAAACTTTTGCCAGTCTCTGGTTCATTAAATAAGAAAACCCTGCTCGAACTAACTAAAATATTAAAAGGACGCACTAGCATTCGTCAACTATCAGTATTGTTGCAAAAAGATGAGTATGATGTAGCAAAAATTTTATCTCCCTATATTGACGAGAAGATAATTTATTTACATCATGTGCCAGCTCCTTTAGATAAATTGCCTACTATTCCTCGATTGCCACCAAAGGTTAGGCAAACATCTCCAATTGCTTCATTAACTAACAGTAATAATCAGCAAAATACTGTTACTAAAACTTGGAAAATAGTATGTATTGATGACAGCCCAACAATTCTCAGTGAAATCAAACGTTTCCTGGCTCAAGAAAAGTTTGAAATTACTGCTATCGAAGATCCTGTGCAGGCAGTATCTCAGATTTTTAACCTTAATCCAGACTTAATTTTACTAGATATAACCATGCCCAGAATCAACGGTTATAAGTTGTGTGGATTATTAAGAAGTAGTGGCAAATGCGATCACACGCCAATCATTATGGTAACAGGAAACACGGGATTAATTGATAAGGCCAGAGCAAAAATATCTGGAGCAACCGATTATTTGACTAAACCTTTTACCAAAGAAGGATTAAATAAAATCGTAACTAAGCATCTTCAATAATTTATTTTCCAAGATTACTCATTATGCTAGTTGGTTAGTAACAATATATTCACTTTTATCTTCAATTTTACTTATTGCAAACAATAGAAATTATGAAAACTATCTTAATTGTTGACGACTCACAATCTGAATTAGACATGATGGCAACCTATTTAACCAAAGCTGGTTATAAAATTCTCATGGCGAACAATGGAGAAGATGCGATCGCCAAAACTCTAGATAATAAACCTGATGCCATTGTTACTGATTGGATGATGCCTAAGATGGGTGGTTTAGATATTTGCCGTAAACTGAAAAAAAATCCCGAAACGGCAGACATTCCGATTATTGCTTGTACTGCCAAGAATAGAGATGTTGATCGCCTTTGGGCACTAAGGCAAGGAATTAGAGCTTACCTAACTAAACCTTGTAACCAAGAAGAATTAGTCAGCACGCTACAAGCGACAATCGGGTAATTATTAATGACAACATCTAAAACATCTAGTGCAGCTTCCAGAGTTCAAGCCAATGTCAAGGATTTATTTAAGGGGAAGTTAGCTCCTGGAAATCCTTATATCAAGCTTCAATTGACATCGGATATAACAGCTTTATTATCAATGGAACAGGTGCAAGGTTCTTTGATAGTTGAAGCAGAACAGATAACTCCTCTACCCATGATGCCAAAATCAGTTATTGGGATCATGGGTTCTCGCGATCGCGTTTTTTGTGTTTTTGATTTAGCTCAATTATTAACCTTATCTTCTGAATTAATTGCTCCTCGGCAATATCAAATTATTGTCGTGCAAACAACCTCGGAAAATCCAATTTATATGGGGTTTGCTGTAACTCAACTGCAAGGAATTGTGCGTTTAACAGCAGAACAAATTCAGTTATCTTTAACTGCTTTTCCGTCTCAGATAGCTCCTTATCTCTGTGGAGGGATTCAAGAAGAGGACAATATGATTCCTGTATTGGAATTCAATCGAATCTCAGCAGCTTTGACTACACTTAACCACAACTGATTCATAGCAAAGTTCCTCGTCAAACAAATATCCATAATCTAATTTCTATCTAGTTATGACTACTGAACCAGAATCTACAAACTCCTCATCAAAAGCTACTTTGCCGATTAAAGGAGTTGGTACTCTCCGCCGTCGTTTATTGACTGTTATGTTACCAACAGTATTAATCCCTCTACTAGTAGCTAGTACTATTGGTAACAAAATCACCGAAAGTCGAGCTAAAACTCAGGTTATTAATGAACTGGATGCTGATACTTTTCTAGCAAGTAAAACGGTTGCTGCCTTTATTAGAGAATCTTTTAAAATTAGTGATTTAGTTGGTACTAATCCTAGCGTAATTCAAGCAATGAAAGCAGGATATAAGCAAGCGGAAGCAGAAAATTTAGCTCAACAACCAATTGCTGATATCGAAAAAAAGTTTGCTGCAACTAAATTATTAAGTCTAGATGAAACTCTTAATAACTATTTGCAAGAAATTGTTAAATCTGGTCAGGTAGCAGAAATCTTTTTTACCGAACGTAACGGCTTAAATGTAGCATTCAGTAATCCTACTTCTGATTTTGTTCAGAGCGATGAAGGTTGGTGGCAAACTAGTCAAAAAGAAGGACTAGATATTGGAGAGCCTGAGTTTGATGAGTCGGCAAACGCTATTGTAATTGCTTTTTCCCGAGCAGTAAAAGAACCCAAAACTGGAGAATTTCTAGGAGTAATTAAAGCTGGCATATCATCAGACACCTTAAATGCCGATATCAATTCTTATCTGTATGGAGCTAACAAGCAAGATTATCGATTTCAAATTATTAATTCTCAAGATGGATTTATTTTTGATAACATCGACCCCAAAAATACTGATGCTGAAAATAATCTAGATATCGAATTAATTGGTGGCGAACCTATTTTACAAGTAGCTAAAACTTTAGCAATACTTGCTGAAGATTCCTTGAGTTTAGCAGAAGCACAAAATTTAATTGCTCAACAATCAGGCTTTTCTGAAGTCAATGTTCGGCAAGAAAATATCTTATCTCAGCCCAGTATTTCCGCTTCATTAAAATATCAAAACAAGATTTATAGTTTATCCACTGTTCCTAATACTAGTTTAGTGTCCCTTGGGGTAGTAGATTATGACGTTATAGCTAAAGAAGGTGAGAGCGTACTATTAGTCTATGGTTTAACCGCTATTATTCTCGGTCTGGTATCTGTCGCTGTAATTGTTCTCTTAGCACGACAAATTACTCAACCTCTAACTAATTTATCCGCCATCACGCAAAAAGTAGCAGCAGGCAATCTAGATATTGAAGCAAATCCAGAAGGTACTGTGGAAACTAAAACCCTGGCAAATAACTTTAACAATCTGGTCAAACAGGTTAAAGAGTCACTTCAAAATCAACAATCTATCGCCGAGGAACAACGCCAGGAAAAAGAACAGCTAGAAATGGCAATCTATACCCTCATAGAAGAAGTTGCCGATGCCACAGAAGGGGATTTAACCGTAAGAGCTAACTTAGACTCCCTGGAACTGAGTACAGTTGCCGATTTATTTAACGCCATTATTAATAACTTACAAGAAATTGCGGTTGAGGCAAAACAGTCCACTAGTCTAGTGGGTTCTTCTCTCAAGCAAAACGAAGCGGCGATTCGTTTATTGGCAGAACAAGCGATCGCTGAAGCACAGGAAACTCGCGATACCTTGATGTCTGTAGAACAAATGTCCCAGTCTATTCAAACGGTTGCCCAAAATGCTAATGAAGCAGAAAAGATTGCTGATGATACTTACCAGACAATTGCCGATAGCACAAGCAATATGGATTTAACCGTAGATAGCATTGTCAATTTGCGTACTACAGTCCAAGAAACTGCCAAAAAAATGCAGCTTTTAGGAGAATCTTCCCAGAAAATTTCCCAAGCAGTCTCTTTCATCGAAGAAATCGCCTTAAAAACCAATGTCTTAGCTATTAATGCTGGTGCGGAGGCAGATCGAGCAGGAGAATACGGACGAGGATTTGCGATCGTGGCGGAACAAGTGGGTGCATTAGCAAAGCAATGTACTAGTGCCACCAAAGAAATTGCCCAAATTGTCGGCGCAATTCAAGCAGAAGCCCAGGAAGTAAACGAGGCTATGGAATCAGGTACAGCACAAGTAGTAGACTCGACACGCTTAGTAGAAGCCACCAAACAAAGTTTGGCAATGGCACTGGCAAAATCCCAAACAATCAACCAATTAATGGGTTCTATTTCTCAAAGTACTGTGTCTCAGGCAAGCACTTCTCAAAACGTTACTAACCTGATGCAAAAAATTGCCAACTTATCCGAAACTACATCCAAATCTTCTACGGAAGTAGCACAATCAATTGTAGAAACCGCTCAAGTGGCACAAAAGCTAGAGTCTACGGTCGCTCAATTTAAGGTGGCTGAATCATCCTAATTACTAGTAACTAATTATTATTCATTGTAACTACATAGCCTGGCTTAAATTTATGAAACTAACATTATTTAAAAGTCTACAATTCCGCTTACCTTTTCTGGTTTTACTGGGAGTTATCCCCACCACCATAATAGCGATCGCTTTTGCCAGTTCTAACGCGACTAATATTATTCGCCAAGAAACGGAAGAAAATCTAGCTCTGAAGGCAAGGGCTCTCAATAATAGTATTTCTCGCTGGACAGAAATGAACGTTTTGGCTTTAAAAAATCTGAGCAAACAGCCAGATATAGTCAGCATGGAGCCGAAACGACAAAAACCAGTTTTAATCGAAGCTATCAATTCAAGCCTAGCAGAGAATATTTGAATTGTTGAAAATTATGTTAGTTATCTGTCCTATTAGGATTTTGGAGTTCTCATTATGATCAAACTTAAGCATCAGAGGCTTATGCACCTTAATACAAATCAGTCAATTTTATCGAAACTTACTTGGAAGTCACCTTCAGGAATACTGTTAATTAGCTTCAGCAGTTTAATATTACCTTGTTTAGTTGTTCCATTCCTTCCTCAATCTCTAGAGCAAGCATTTTTCTCTTCAATACCCATAGTCGCCCACGCTCAAAAATCCCAACCAGTTTCTCAGAAAACTGTTCTCAAAATTGGGGTGCTTGCAAAAAGAGGAACAGAAAAAGCTTTATCTCAGTGGCAGCCATTAGCAGAATATCTCTCTACAAATATCCCAGAATATGCATTTGAAATAATACCTTTAAACTTCGAGGAAATCTATGAAGCTGTTGAAAACAAGAGCATAGACTTTGTGATTGCTAATTCTGGAATGTATGTTGATTTTGAAGCAGATTATGGAGTAAACCGAATTGCCACTTTAAAAAATCTGAGACTGGGCAATTCATATAATATTTTCGGCGGTGTAATTTTAGTCAAAGCTGATCGCCAAGATATAGAGACTTTAAAGGACTTAAAGGGTAAAACCTTTATGGCAGTAAATAAAACCTCTTTAGGAGGTTGGCAAATGGCTTGGGGTGTGTTGAAAGAAGCAGGAATTAATCCTGAGAAACATTTCAAAAACTTAAGTTTTGGAGGTACACATGATGCGGTAGTTAAGGCTGTACTTGAGAGCAAAGTTG
Source organism: uncultured Pleurocapsa sp. (assembly GCA_965365755.1). GTDB lineage: Bacteria > Cyanobacteriota > Cyanobacteriia > Cyanobacteriales > Xenococcaceae > Waterburya. The sequence continues at coordinate 944 of CBDUCX010000243.1, read as the reverse complement.
ATGCGGGAACTGTCAGAACAGATACTCTAGAGAGGATGGCAGCAGAAGGTAAAATTCAACTGCAAGACTTTAAAATTATCAATCAGCAACAAGACCCCGATGGTAAATTTCCTTTTGTCCATAGTACACTCTTATATCCTGAGTGGCCATTTGCTGTGGCTAAAGATGTTCCAGTAGAAATATCAGAAAAAGTATCTGCTGCTTTACTTAACATGTCTAAAGATAGTCCTGCCGCTATTGCTGCCAAATCTGAAGGCTGGACTATTCCCTTTAACTATCGTCCAGTACATGATTTATTCCTCGATCTCAATATTGGACCCTATGAAGAGCTGGGAAAAATCACCTTAGCAGAGCTAATTCGTAGACTGTGGTTTGTTCCTGTAGTAGCCATAATAGGTCTAGCTACAATAATAATTTATTTTCAAAAACGTAGTTTGGCTCAACAAGAACTGAATGAAAAATCCTTGAATGAATTAAATAAATCTTTGGAGGATAGTAATAAATCCTTAGAAGAAAGTGCAGAAAAACAACGTCAAGAAAAAGAAAAGCTAGAAACGGCAATTTACACCCTCATAGAAGAAGTTGCCGATGCCACAGAAGGAGATTTAACCGTAAGAGCTAACTTAAACTCCCTAGAACTTAGTACAGTTGCCGATTTATTTAACGCCATTATTAATAACTTACAAGAAATTGCGGTTGAGGCAAAACAGTCCACTAGTCAGGTGGGTTCTTCTCTCCAGCAAAACGAAAAGGCGATTCGTTTATTAGCCGAGCAAGCGATCGCTGAAGCACAAGAAACTCGTGATACCTTGATGTCTGTGGAACAGATGTCACAATCAATCCAGGCTGTAGCAGCAACAGCCAGTCAAGCAGAAACGATTACTAATAATACTTACAGTACTGTTGTCGATAGTACGAATAACATGGAATTGACAGCAGATAGT
>CBDUCX010000242.1:0-8555 GCA_965365755.1 uncultured Pleurocapsa sp. | reverse complement strand
ATTAATACCCAGGTAGGAGAAAGAGGAGTCCGCCTGTCCGGTGGACAAAGGCAGCGCATTGGCATTGCCCGCGCACTATACCATGAACGGGAAATTTTAGTTCTCGATGAAGCGACTTCTGCTCTAGACAACGAAACGGAGCGCTTGGTTAGTGACTCAATTAAATCCCTAGCAGGAACAAAAACTTTAATCATTATTGCTCATCGTCTTACTACGGTAGAGCATTGCGATCGCCTTTACTTACTAGAAAAAGGTCGTGTAGTTGAGTCTGGTAGTTACCAAGAAGTAGTTGGCAACAAAATGAGTGTTTAACAACCTTCCCCAACTTGGCATTTAATAGAAAATCAACATTAGGAAAAAATATGACATGGAGGATATTAATCAATGTATTAATTAATGTATAGACAGAAGCAAAAAGTCTCTTAACTGTGTTCTATTAAACTGAGAAATCGCCGACAAAGACCTATTATATTAGGAGTTGTAAATAATTTTGTTTAAATAGTTAAGATGACTGATTTTCCCACAGAAATGCTGAACTATTGCCCCAATTGTCAAAGTAAAAGTAATCGTTTTTGGTGTCACGGACATGATAGATTGTATGAATTAAGTCAGCAAAAATTCATTTATTCTCGATGTCAGAATTGCAATTTAATATTTCTCGCTTTAAGACCTGTGGAAACAGAAATTCATAATTTTTACCCGAAAAACTATCAACCATATCAAAGCAAAAAGGAGCACAAGAATTCCTCCAATCTAAATTTATCCAGAAACAAATTGCAGGAAGCAAACCAATTTTCTCCAACAATTCTGCAAAAAATAGTGACTAAGAGCAAAAAATTGTTCAAATCTGCTCTAACTAACCTCTTTCCCGAAACTTATAAGTTGAAGCTTGAGGAAGCTTATCAACCACCTGAAGCGGGAGCAACACTCCTAGATTTTGGTTGTGGTTCAGAATTATTTTTGAATAATGCGCGAGAGCAGGGCTGGAATACAATCGGGATCGACTTTTCCCCTCAGTCTGTTGAGCAAGTACGTGCTCATGGTCATCAAGCACTCCTAATGTCATCTCAAGTTTGGGATGAGATCGAAGACGAATCTCTAGATTGCGTCAGGATGAATCATGTACTAGAGCATCTCTATGATCCCCAAGAAAATCTTCAAGCTATTTATGCCAAAATGAAACCAAGAGGCACACTACATATTGGAGTTCCTAACCCTTACAGTATTACATCTCGAATCTTTCGTTCTAAGTGGTGGGGGTTGGAATGTCCGAGACACATAATGCTTTATTCTCCTGAACTATTGAAAAAAATACTTGCTGCTATGGGATTCTCAGAAATTAAGTTGCTTCAGCCAACTATAACCAAAGACTTTTTAAGAAGCTGTGGTTATGTTCTATACGATCTAGGTCTAATCAGCCGTGATGAGATAGCAAAAATGGCGCAAAGGAGGTATTTAACTGCTTTCGTTTACCCACTTGCCAGGTTAGCATCTGCTTTTGGGGTATCTGATCGACATGATGTTATCTGTACAAAATAGGTACGTTTCATCTGGTCAGGAGTGAGGAGAAGAACTACTGTAGCTAAGAACAAGGATTTTACAGTGGGAGAGGAAGACTAGGTAGGTAGGGTTGATTAAATAGAAAACTTAGTTCTAATTAGTTTTACCCACCTACATTAGATTTAACTAATTCAATAGATCACAACGTTTTTTTAGTTCAGAAAAATAATTACCATGCTTAATACGATTCAACCAAAAATTAGAAAAATAATCAGAAAACTCAATAAAATAAACGACAGTAACTTTATTGGGTTTGATAAATATATTATTAAGGGAGCTTTTCACTGGGAAGAGTTAGCCAACAACGAGTATTACCGAGCTAAAGTAGAAGTAGTTGAATCCTATATATCAGGGGAACATACTTGTCTTGATATTGGCTGTGGAGATGGCGCATACGCTGCTTTTTTGGCAGATAGATGTAAGTATGTCTTGGGCGTGGATGCGGACTACGACGCCATTCGGTTAGCAAAATCAAAGGTTAATGAGGCGAAAGTGCTCGACTGCGAATTTATTCAGGCTCCAATTAGTAAAATAGATCCTAACAACCTCGGTATTAAAGAAAAATTTGATCTCATTTATTCCATGGACGTGATCGAACATTTGCCTCAGCCAGAGGAATTACTGCAAGCTGCACTAAATGTAGTAAAACCTAATGGGTTAGTGTTGATCGGGACTCCTTTATTTATTACTCCCGAACTGGTATCCAGATATCATGTCAAGGAATTTACCATTGAGGAACTGAGAGATGTAATTTCTCCTTATCTATCGATCCAGAAGGAAATTTTACTGCCCATACCCAGGAAAGACGGCAAAGTTCACGATAACAATTTTTATATAGCAGTAGGAACTCCTAAAATTTAAGCCTAGAGGTATGGAAAGATGAAACCAACAGTTTTTATTCAAACCAATGCCCAACAATACGTGGGGGCAAAAGTTGCAGAATACGCCATCAAAAAAATGTCCCCTAATCGTGACAAATTCGATGTCCAAATTATGCATTTGGAAGACTATCCTGACCTGTACAAGAGAGAAGGTCAGCCCCACCTTCGGGGGGGAAACAAGCCCATTTGGCATAACTGGGATCTACAGTCCTTCACTCCTTTACGCTTTCTTCCTCCTCAACTGATGAATTATCAAGGAAGAGCAGTGGTGATCGATCCCGATATTTTTGCCTTAGCTGATATCTACGAATTGTTGACTCGCGATATGGAAGGAAAAGCCATCTTTTGTCGTAAATTATACCCAGAAGATATGCGCCAATTATACCCAGAATACAAAAGTATACCGACAATTCCCTTTTATGCTACTAGCGTGATGTTGCTGGACTGTAGCAAATTGACCCATTGGCAATGGTCACAGCAAATTGCCGAAATGTTTTCTTTTGAGCGGGACTACCAACCTTGGACACGTCTGTTGATGGAACCAGAAGATACTATTGGACTTCTGGAGGAAGAATGGAATCACTTAGATACTCTCACCGAGAACACCAAACTCCTACACAACACCAAACGTGAAACCCAGCCTTGGAAAACTGGATTACCTATTGACTTTAACCGCCCCGACCGTAAATCGGGGGTTCCCAAGAAATGGGGCTTGATACCAGTGCCCTGGATTAGAAGAACGAAAGCTTTTGTTCTAGGTAAAGAATATTACCCCACTCATATCTACCGCCAGCATCCAGATTCTAATCAGGAAAAACTTTTCTTCTCATTATTAAGAGAGTGTTTAGCTGAAGGTATCTTCACCGAAGAATTACTGGTTTCGGAGATGGAAAATAACCATATACGTAAAGATACTCTACAACTGTTGCAATTCTCCTGAGAATAAGGCAACAAAGAGTTTTCACTAACTAACATAAGTGATATTTTTATTTAATTGACTATGTAATTATGAAATTTGTTTCTGAACTTTACGATAAATACCCAGGTAGGGATATTTATGTTGTCGGCACTGGTGCTAGCCTACGGGTTTTTCCTAAAGATTTTCTGGAGGGAAAGATTGTTATTGGCTTAAATATGGCATGGAAAGTTGTTCCCGTGCAGTATAGTATCACTACTCATCCTGACTTAAATATTCCTGAATTTATGCCAGGAGAGCAACCACATCCAGAGATAACTTGGGTTTCCGGATATTTCAAAAATCCAGAAGGAATTAGTTTAAAAGGAGTGAAATCTCCCGAACTAATTGAATATGCTAAAAATAACTTCTACTTTTTTGACTATATTCAACCTGGGAAAGTTAATACCCAGGCTCCTAATTTACCATGCGATCGCGGTAGAGTAATAGATTGGGTCAAAAAACCAACGGAAAACTATTTATACTTCTGGGGTTCTGTATCTAATGCAGGGGTGTGTTTAGCAGCCAACATGGGAGCTAAAAACATTATTTTGATTGGTTGTGATAACTGCTCGCTGCTGGCTAATCATCATGCCCATAATCAACATGTTCGCTGGAAAGGAGTTGACCCTAATCAGCGATATCGTCAATACTACGATGCTTTAGCAGAAGTACGAACTGCTTTAAGAGAACGGGATGTTAATCTGCTAAGTTTGACTCCTTTTATGAGTTTAGCTAATCCTGAATTAGATTTTGAACATCTTTGTGAAGAACTTAACCAACCTAAACTGATTGAAAATAAAGTTGATCTTTCTCCTAAGGTAGGACGTAAAAGTTACTATAAATATTATCTGGGTAAATTTAAAAATACTATCAAGGAAAGAGTTAAAAAATAAGCTCATTATTAGTTTGCTAATTACTACTTTTTCTACTTTTAGTTTATAAGTCGAAATGGCAAGTAAGAGCTATATCAATAAGTTGTAAAGACTTGATCGGGTCTTAACAAAATAAGATTTTTAGACAATGAAAAAATACAAGATCGCTTGGAAATCACTAGGAAGGATTAAGTCAGCTAGCTTTAGATATCGTGCTTTGCTGCCATGCAAGTATCTAAAACAGGAAGGATGGTCCTGTGAGATATTTCGAGATAGAAATATAGAAAAATATCAAGTAGTTATTTTTCAAAAGCTGTATGACGATAAAACTATAGAATTGGTAAAATCACTGAAAAACAAGGGTGTAATAACTGTATTTGATTTATGTGATAATCATTTTTACTATCGACTTAATGAGCCATCTGCTCTTGCAGAAAGACAAGAAAAATTACAAAAAATGCTTGATATTGTCGATGTAATTACTGTATCTACACCAGAATTAAAAAAGTTGATTGGTTCTAAAACAAATAAGATACCAGTAGTAATTGATGATGCAATTGAACCTCCCAAAATTAATCTTCTAGTCAGAGAATACTTGGCCTTAAAGCAAAGATTAGCTAAAACACGTAAAAACTATTTCAAAGTAATTTGGTATGGAAATGCTGGAACCGAAAATCCTCCCTATGGAATGATAGATTTAGGCAAAGTATTACCTGCTTTAGAACGGCTTAATCAAGAGATACCTGTAAAATTATCAGTAATTAGTAATTCGTTAGATAGTTTTCAAAAGTATACTTCTTCTGCTAAAATCCCTCTTGAATATTATAATTGGCAACTCTCAACTTTTCCTTATATATTTAGCCAGCATGATGTATGTCTTATTCCAGTCAGTTTAAATGATTTGACCCGATGTAAAACCAACAATCGTGTAGTCTTGTCTCTTCTTTTAGGTGTCCCAGTGATTGCCGACAAAATTCCTAGCTATGAAGAGTTTAGTAATTTTGTTTTGTTTTCTGATTGGGAAACAAACTTGCGTCAATATTGGCAGAATCCAATGCTGAGGCAGCAACATACCAAGCAAGGAAAAGAATATATTCTTGCTAAATACAATCGCAATAGAGTCATTTCCCAATGGTCTGATTTATTTCAAAAATTGATTGCTTAATCAAATACCTTACTATAGGTAGTTTTTATTTAAAAATGAAAAGTTTACTGACTAAAATGCTTACCAAAAAACAATATCAAAATTTAGTTGGCACCAAAAAAAAGGGAGTCGAGTTGACAAAAAATATCTTGTTAGCGCCAGTCAAGGCATTACCTTCTGGATTAAAATTGGGCTTGAATTCCTCAATTAATGTCGTCAAAAAAATGGATTATGAGCGCCATGATATTTGGCTCAATATTAATTCCCAAACCGAAAACACAGCTAGACTTAATGCCTGCAAAAAAGAGCCAGATACAGTAGAGTGGGTAGAAAATTTTTTGCAAGAGGGAGATGTATTTTATGATATTGGTGCCAATGTAGGAGTATATTCTTTGGTTGCTGCTAAATGTTTTGCGGATCAGGTGAAAATTTATGCTTTTGAACCAGCATTTATGAATTTTAGTCAACTTTGTAAAAATATTGCCCTGAATCAATGCCAAGATAATATTATTCCTTTACAAATTGCTTTGTCTGACAAAACTATGCTAGATAGTTTCAACTATAGTAGTCTGACAGTTGGGGGAGCGCAGAATACATTAGGGGATGCTATTGATGAAAAAGGTCAAGCTTTTAACCCTGTTTTCAAACAATATACCTTAAGTTATAAAATTGATGATTTAATCGCCAACTTTGAAATACCAGTTCCCAATCATCTCAAAATTGATGTAGATGGTATCGAATTTTTAGTTTTGAAAGGTGCGCCTAAAACTCTGGCTAATGAATCATTGCGGAGCATGATTGTAGAGTTGGCTGAGGGAGAAAGAGCAACAGAGGTAACTAACTTTTTAGCGGATAAAGGTTTTAAATTACACTCTAAATATCCGAGAATGACACCAGGTTTGTTCAATTATATTTTTCAGCGTGATATAGCCTAATTACGATTAGCTACTGTGTAAACCGTGGGGGCATTGACCCACTATATTAAGAATTAATTTTGATGATGATTAATAGTTTTATTGACTACCAGCTAATAGAATCTTTTGACCAAGAACGTTTTAGACAAAATCAGCCATTTCCCTGGTATAATTTCCATAATTTTCTGACTACTGAAGGCTTCGAGCAACTATTACAAGATTTTCCCCCCTTGGAACTATTTGAAAAACATCAGGGGCTAGAAAGAGTCTATGGTCAAAGACCTCATAATCGCTATTATCTTGCTTATGAAACATCGATTTATCATCAAATTGAGCATAAAGACAATGGAATTGTTGACTATAAAAACTTGCCCACAAGTTGGCAAATGTTTATCGAGGAGTTAGAAACCAGTCAAGGTTATCAAAATTTTATCAAATCTCTGTTTGAAGTTACGGATTTCCAAATTCGTTATGCTTGGCACATGGGAGTTACCAATTCTGAGGTTTCTCCTCACAGAGATGCAGAGCAAAAGATTGGTACTCATATTCTTTATTTTAATACTAGTGATGACTGGGATACCGCTTGGGACGGTGCGACTTTGGTGCTAGGGAATAAGCGTAATGATGCGATGAATCCAGATTTTAGTGATTTCGCCACAGTTATTCCAGCTCAATTGACTAATAGTCATAGTTTTATATTTAAAAATACTCCTAATGCTTGGCACGGCGTAAAACCTTTAACTTGTCCTGAAGGTAAATACCGCCGATTATTTAATATCATTTTTGAATTTCCTCAGCCGAAGAGTCCTTTATCTGTGCCCAAAAAATGGCTGAAAAAAACTTTATCGAGTATGAGAAATTAGATCGTTAACTAAATTGCGATCGCCAAGCAGATACCCATTCGATTGTTTATTTCCCATAGTTCGAGGCAAACTGAAAGGGTAATCTTTGGTCAAAGATTGAAAAGAGAGCATAGCAATTAATGAATAATCAAGAGCGTGTACGGGTATTTATCGGTTCTGGAGAAGCCAGTCTTTTAGAAAGAAAAGTGGCGATTTATTCTCTGCACAAAAATACTAATAGAGAGCTAGATATTTATGTTTTTAACGGCACTCACAATGCCATCGAACTAAATGATCAAAAACCTGTTCCCGCACCACTATCCTTAGAACTCAAGTATCAGAATATTACCGAGTTTAGTCTTTACCGATATTTAATTCCCCAGCTATGTAATTATCAAGGTAAAGCAATTTACATGGACTCGGATACGATCTGCCTGACTGATATTGGTGAATTGTTAGATACTCCCCTTAACGATTGTGATTTTGGAGCCAAAAAAGATGCCTATCGTCATGTAGATCAGGATCTTTGGGCTTTGAGCGTAATGTTAATCGATTGCCAAAAAACTCGCTTCCAACTAGACACTTACTATCAAGAAATTGCTCAAGGATTATATAGTCCAACAGACTTTGCCTGCATGAGTCCCTCATTTCTTAAGTATCATCCGTTTAAAATCAGTGAACTCGATCCCAATTGGAATGTCTTAGATTATGTCGATCAAAACACTAAGTTAATTCACTATACCAACCTCCATACCCAACCTTGGAAACATCCCCATCATCCCTATGGAAAACTTTGGTTTACTTACTTTTATGAAGCGATCGCTGCTGGATATATTACTCAACAAGATATTGACTTGAGTTTGGATCGCTCCTACGTAAGACGAGATCTGATGAAAGGGAATTCCCCCTCCATAGTGAGACTGGACTATATAAAAAGGTCTATCGACCTGGCCAAAAAATCGGTGCGGAGACTGTGGCAACCAAAACCAGCATGATGGTGACTACACAATATTCAGCAATTACTAAATTAATTTACTTTAAAAAAAAGCATGATGTATTTATCCAAAGGCTTGGTTGAAGTCAATCGATTTGCCGATATTCTTAAACTAGAAGCTCGCGCGATTGAACAAGCAGCACAACAAATGCAGCTAAATCAAGTAGAAGCAGCACTGGCTTTACTATCAGGTTGTCAGGGAAAAGTAGTGTTGACGGGAGTTGGTAAATCGGGAATTGTCGCCCAAAAAATTGCCGCTACATTAAATAGTATTGGTACTTTAGCCGTTTCCCTCCACCCTTGTGATGCCTTACATGGAGATTTAGGCATTGTCACCTCTGCTGACGTGGCAATAGTTTTAAGTAATAGTGGCGAAACGGAAGAATTAGT
>CBDUCX010000241.1:0-8574 GCA_965365755.1 uncultured Pleurocapsa sp. | reverse complement strand
AATTTTTCGATATGGTTTGGTCAGTAAGGCGGTTGCTAGCCTCGGAAACTTTCAACCGTCTTTTAAAACTATCTTATATTAGCCTCAATAATGAGGGGACATATTGTTGGACGAATAATCTTAATATTTCGTTACGCATTTTAGTGGAGTCGCGCATAATATAATTAGTATGTCTACACATTGTTGTGCAGAAGCGAAATGAGTAACCCTAAAGGAAACCCCAAAATAAAAGAATACGGATTTAAAACTGATCGTCCTGAATCTTTAACGGCGAAGCTGTCAATGAGGGTTGCGCCATCAATGTTGGCAGAATTGAAGAAAAAAGACAATTGGCAAGAAATTGTTAGAGATGCCATTGCCAAAGCTTTAGAAGAACCTCAATCGGCATAGGTGCAAAATCAAGATGACTACCCCAGCTTCAAAAACCCAATGGCAATACTTAGAACCGCGTCCCTCATCTTGGCGCAAACAGCTTTTCTTTAAAGGGAAAAGACTGAAAGCTTTTGATGTTTGGATGACTATGCAAGTAGAAGAAATGACTCCAGAAGAAACAGCAGAGGACTGGGATTTACCCTTAGCTGCGGTAGAAGAAGCCATAAAATACTGCCAGACGCATCAGGACTTACTAAAACAAGAGGCAGAAGAGGAACGCCGTCATTTAGAAGCAGCAGGAATTAACCTTGAGCCTAAGATTACTACTTGATGAGGATTCTCAATCTAAACGTTTGGTTAGTGTTTTGAGAAAAGCTGGTCATGAGGTACTCACCATCAATGAAACTGGTTTAGCTGGCTCATCAGATGATGTTGTTCTCGATTATGCTAGAGCCAAAAACTGGATTCTTCTAACTCATAACTGCGATGATTTTGAAGACTTACACCAGATTAATCCCAATCATCCAGGCATCTTGGCGGTTTATCGTAATGCTGACCGTTTCAAAAATATGAGTTTTAAGGATATTGTTAAAGCGATCTCCAACTTAGAAGCTGCGGGTATTCCTTTGGCGAATCAGTTCATTTCTCTGAATCATTGGAACTATTAAATTACAAAAGGATCGATCGCATATTCATTCCATTGACGTTGATGCCATTCTGCCACAAAAGGATTTATGGTAAATTTCGGCTTGTCTCCCGCTTGTACGTCAATGCGTAGAAAAGAATAAGGACGTTTTTTATTTCTCCCACTACCATTACGTCCGACATATAGGTGAGATTGACCGATGGGTTCAGAATCTAAATCCGCATCTTGATATAAGACTGTTCCTTCTTTTCTTTGACGACGCAAACTATGACCGCTCCCACCGCAGATAATCCAGTTAGTATAGGAGTCGGCATAACCCGTGTCTTTAGTATAAAGATGTTCCAAACAGTGAGCGTGACCTGATAATACTATATCTACTAGCGATCGCCCTTCGGGTAATGTATTTATTTCTTTAACTGCATCGTTGAACACCTGACGCAAGCGATCACGAACTGCCAAAGTCTGTCCCTGATTCCATTTGGTAGTTTCCGTAACGTAAGGGGGATGGTGTAAGAAAATAATTCTGCCTCGGACTGATTCGTCTTGCCACGATGCGATTAAACTAGCCTTAAGCCATTCTAATTGCGACCAATCCGTTACTTGTTCTTGTTTATCGAGTTGTTTCTCGATATCTCGCTGACTTTCAGTAATATGCTCTAATTTGGCATAGTAATCATCTATTTCTTCTACCTCTTCAGGGTTATGGCGATCGAGTTGATCGATTGCTCCTTGTATCTCTTGTTCGCGCTTTTCTAGTTCTCTTTGACGGTGTAATAGTTTTTGTCTTCTGGTTTCTCCTTCTTGCGTATCGGGTATGGCTAGAGGTTGATTGAAGGTATTGGAATCGACAGCAAAAAAATCAATCCCGCCATAGCGAAAAGTGTAGTAACGATTGGGTAAACGAGTAAATTTTCCTGGCTGATAATTTAAGCAGGCTTCACTATTATGATTAGCAGTATAGTATTTTGCTAAATGTTTGGCTAAACCAGCTTGATCTTTTATCTCAGCTAAATAATCTAAAAATGCTCTAGCATAGGTATCACCACAATCCGAACCATGCCAACCCACATCTAAATCTATTCTCCCCCGCAATAAACGACGAGGTAACCAGGTAGCTTGCGCCAGAATGCCAGAAACTAAGGGTAAATTGTAATAGTCGTGATTTCCGGGGACGAGAAAGAAAGGTGACTTAAAAGTTAAAGAATCATATTCTAGCCTGTCGGGATTTTCTCCCTTAACTAAAAATTCCTGATAAGGTTCAATAAAATTCTGTGGGTAATATTCACTCGAACCCACCTGATAAACTACATCACCAGTATGAATTACAAAGCGAGATAATTCTTGTTGCAGCATCATCTCCGCTATCTTACGTTGAGGGTGATGTTTCAGATGGGAGCCACAACCGCTGTCGCCAATTACGGTAAAAGAAAAATTAGGATTGTCTATATTTTCGCCATTGATTACCAGTTTCGTTTGATTAATATTTCTCTTGGCAATCAGTTCATTTTGCCAACGCACTCTCTGCTTCATGCGATCAATTTTGACTGATATATCGGGATCGCTAACAAATTTCACCACTTTATAGACTCCTTTCTGTACAGACAAAGTCTGTCTTGTCTCTATCTGACTTAATTTCAACTAACGCCATTTATTCTTGGGGAGATTCAATAACTCGCATCGGAATAATTTCTACTCTGAGATCGATTGGTTGATTAATGTTTCTTGTTAGTAATTGTCTCACGCCATCAATATCTTTCTGAGAAATAGAATATAGAGGAGCAGCAACTTCTATTTGGATCTGTAGCAAATTTTGGCGCGGAATAACCGTAATTAGTTCAATATCGGCATTAGCAAAAGCATCTGTTTCTTCAACAATCAAAGTTTCAATTTGAGAACTTACATTCTTTTTAATAATTAACTCTCGCATAGATAAAGTCAAAGGTAGACCAAGAGCAAACATCACAACTGTTGACATTGCCAGTCCTTTCTTAGCACGATCAAGGTTACCGTAGGACTGAAATAAAAATACTAAGCTGCCGAAAAAGATAATACAAATGAGGTTGGTGGAAAATAATAAAAATGCACCAGAAGCAATCTCATTTAATCCCAATCCCAAACCAATTCCGATTACACTCAGAGGTGGGACTAAAGCTACTGCGATCGCAACTCCTGGGATAGCATCGGCAATACTGCGACGAGTTTGGGTAAAAGCCCCTGCCAGCCCTGCTGCCATAGCAATGCCAAAATCAATTAATGTCGGGTTAGTTCTAGAAAGTATTTCTGAATCTATTGTTTCTAAGCCAATGATCGAAGCCGTTAACCACGAGGCGGCAACAGTCAGAATTATACCTTTAAATAGGGTAAAACTAGAGCGACGCAATAGTTTGCGATTACCCATTGCTACAGAATAAGCCATGCCAATAATTGGCCCCATCAGCGGTGCAATAATCATCGCTCCAATAATTATGGCTACGCTATTTGCCAGTAGTCCCAAAGTGGAAATAATTGCTGATAATACCAACATAAAGTGAAAACTAAATGTCGGAACAGACAAACGCCATAAACTACGATTTAGACTGGCGATGGGAGTTGCTTTTTCTTTGATCCATTTCCAGTCGCCATTATCCTGATGCCAAAGCTTTTTCAGACCGAACTTGCGATTAATTGTTCTGAGTAAATACTTGAGGCGAATAGCATATCTAGGGGTAGCAGTAAATATAGGTATCATGGCTGGTTATTAAAAAGTTTTTGTAAATAAAAGTGGCGATCGCGAATTTAGCCTTTCAAGCATCAATCGGATTTAGCTGCATCATCTGCCAAGTAACAAAAGTTCCCACTGGACTCCAAAGCAGATAGGGAACTAATAACCAAAATGCAGTAGTAGATATGGGTAATATTGCCACCGCTAAGATTGCCCCCAAGAAAAACCCCGTAGCACCAATAATCGTTCCCACCTTCAAGCTGCGAGTTTTGCACATAACTAGGGTATACAAAGAAATCGCTATCTCTACCAGTAAATATAAACCCATTAACAGCCAGCTAGAAGTCTTATCTAGGTTAGATTCCCAAACGTTGTAAGCCGACCAAGCACCGCAGATAAACACCGTTATCCAAATGATGGGAATTGCCCATTCAAAGGTTAACCAGTCAGGACGACGCAAACGTTTGAACCAGCGAAAATCTCTACTACTAATTAGACGATTAAAAGTAAAAGGAACAGCCAGAGTAATAACCCCAATTGCCAGCCAGGAAGGAATCATAATTGTTTACTTATTTAAAATATTAATCACCAATATCCAATGTTACATAATTAAAAGCTGAATAAAAAATTAACAGCACCTTATAATGCTGCATTTTCGGTTTCTATCTCTTCTTTCTTTAGATAGAATTTTTTGATATTAGCTGGAAAAGCGATTAGGCTTACTAACATTACAAGAAATAAAAAATGCCCTTCCGCAGAAGAGCATTATCAAACCGAACTTAACTAATTGAGGTTAAAGAATTTTCTTAACCATGAATTGCTGGTGCGGTTAACGCAACAGGAGCAGCTTCGCCACTAGCTAAATCTAGAGGGAAGTTGTGAGCATTACGTTCGTGCATTACTTCAAAACCAAGATTGGCACGGTTAAGTACATCCGCCCAAGTATTGATTACATGACCTTGCGAATCCATTACGGACTGATTAAAGTTAAATCCATTCAGGTTAAACGCCATGGTAGAAATACCCATTGCTGTGAACCAGATGCCGATTACTGGCCATGCCCCTAAGAAGAAGTGCAATTGACGACTATTGTTAAAGGATGCATATTGGAAGATTAAACGACCGAAATAACCGTGTGCTGCCACGATGTTGTATGTTTCTTCTTCTTGACCGAATTTATAACCGTAGTTTTGTGATTCAACTTCGGTTGTTTCACGAACTAAAGAAGATGTTACTAGTGAACCGTGCATAGCACTAAACAAAGCGCCACCAAAGACACCTGCTACTCCCAACATATGGAAGGGGTGCATCAAGATGTTATGTTCTGCTTGGAATACCAACATGAAGTTGAATGTTCCACTGATTCCTAAAGGCATACCATCGGAGAAGGAACCTTGTCCTAGAGGGTAGATTAAGAATACTGCTGTTGCTGCGGATACGGGAGCAGAGTATGCTACGCAGATCCAAGGGCGCATTCCCAAACGGAATGATAGTTCCCACTGACGACCCATCCAGCAGAAGATACCAATCAGGAAGTGGAAAATAATTAGTTGATAAGGGCCACCGTTATAGAGCCACTCATCTAAAGATGCTGCTTCCCAAATAGGATAAAAATGCAGACCAATAGCATTACTGGAGGGAACAACTGCGCCAGAAATAATATTATTTCCGTAGATCAGTGAACCAGCAACAGGCTCGCGGATACCGTCAATATCTACAGCGGGGGCTGCAATGAAGGCGATTATGAAACAGATAGTAGCGGAGAGAAGACAAGGGATCATCAACACGCCAAACCAACCGACATAAATACGATTGTTTGTGTTAGTAACCCATCGACAAAATTTCTCCCAGGGGCTAAAATTGCCACCTTGACGAATAGTAGTTGTCATAGATTATGTATAGCTGAATATGTTTTGCATGATTTTGAGACAAATTTTTTGCCTCACCTCTAAGTATATTTACATCTCCTCTGATTGAGACACATTATTTAGTAAAATTATTTGTTTTTATATTAAACAATGTAATTAATTCAAAATATTTGGTAATATTTTAAAGTTTTATTTACTAAAATTGAAAATTGTAAATGAATATATTGAACTTGTTTGAAGTTAATTAACATTGTTGTTTCATATAGGTTCATAATAGAGTAAAAGCGATCGCCAATAAAATAGCCCAAGCTGACAGATAAATTAAAACTCTAGTTTTGAAGTCGAGCGATGCCGAATTTATTTCGGCAACATGCTGGCAAGCCCTTTGTCGAATCGACTTATTGAATATGGACGCGGTTTAAGTAACTTATTAGGCAAAAGTGCTATTTAGGCTTGCTCTCAATTGTTCTGCTAGATTCTTGACTTGAGGTTCTTGGACAATTGTATAGTGATCGCCCTCAATCTGATGTACTGCTACACCGCCTTTTCCCAGATTACTCCAGTCTGTTGACGATACTGTTGGCGAATTCAAAAACAGCATTTTCAGGCGATCGCTAATTTTTGATGAGCCATTTTTTCAAAGTGAGAAACACGAGTTTGAGCAAGAGGAACTCCTTCAAGCCAAGCATAAATTCTCTCTAAATTCATCGCTGCTGCGGTCAGAATATGTTGTAGACGAGTTTTAGCCAATCCAATGTAACGACACTGCCTTAAATGAAAACCACGAACCCCCTGAGAAATAGTTCCTTCTATCCCTGAACGCAAAGAATATTCTTTCTTAAATTCTGCCGTTTTTTGCCTTTGTCTGGCATTGGCAAGAGCTTCATAATCCTCTTGAATCATCAAAGTTAGCCCACGGGGATTATCTTTGGAGCGGGTACATCTTCGACGAACTGGACAAGCCAAACAATGATTTTTACGAAATTCAACCCGAATCACTGGTTTACCATAAGAATCATGACTATTTTTCCAAAAACGACTGCGCTTACCCTGTGGGCAATAAACAACCTTGCGTTTCCAATTGACCCTGAAGTGAGACATATCAAAGCCTTTCCCTTCTTTAGCTTGCCATTTGGCATTTTCTGCCACTGGACCAAACAAATCAATTTGATAATCTCTCTGACTACTGTTGTAGCCAAACTTGACGAAGGACTTCTACAGCTCTCAGGTCACGAATTGAAGCAGGTGTAGTCTCACCATAGATAGCATCAAGTAAATAAAATCCGTCAATCCCAATAGTGATCGCCTTGGCTTCTTTTTCCGCAGCAGTTCTGGTTCTCTTGGAATGTTCTACTCTTTGACCATAGCGTTCATAAAATTCAGGAGTTACAATTGCTTCTAACCAAGTTGGAGCAAATGCAGCTAATGTATTCAAAGCATATTTTAAAGTTTCTTCGAGATGTTCTAACCTCGTTAGTTCTTTGACGGCAGCAAGTATATGAGTTGAATCGGTTCGAGCTTTTCCTCTGGATTTAAGTAGTCCCAGTTCACCGAATCGAGATAACATTTTGTCTAAGATTTGTTTTTCTCTGCCACCTTCAATTAAGCGCGCGCGGAATTCACTCAAAACAGAAAAGTCAAACCCATCATCTTCTAATTCTAGAGATAGAGCGTATTTCCAATCAATTCTTCCCCTGACTGCATCTGCTGTTTGCCGATCTGAAAGATTTTCCAGAAACTGCATTATCAGGATCATCGTTAATCGCCAGGGTGCGATCGCGCTCCTGCCCACGCTCTGGATATAGTTCGGCAAATTCTTCATCGTTATAGAACACTCCCAGTTCATCTCTCAAACGCATATATCTATTGCATGCGCGGGAATGCTGCTTTTGCTACTTTTGCTGTTGTTTCTGGAACGGCAGGAATTAATTCAGGATGTAAACACATATGCTCACCAACTACCCGATGAATTCATTTTAGATTATTGGCATTCGGACAAGATTATTGGATTTTTCAACTAGCGATCGCCTGAAAATGCTGTTTTTGAATTCGCCAACAGTATCCGAATGGTGTCATAAACTCGTTTCAGAAGAGTCCCATCCCCACACCCCATGTCAGCAACATATTTAGGTTGTTCGGCAAATGGTAATCGATTAAAAATAGCCAGAATCATCTCATCAACTTCAGCAAAATACTTCTGGTGTTGAAATCCGCTGGAGATAACATTGAGGGTACGGTCTACATGATTTTCGTCCCCTACAATATGGCGGGTGAATACAGCCTGGCAATCGCCAAATAGTAAATCATCCATACGAGATAACATGGGAGTGTAAGAAGCTATTGTCCCAAAAAGTAAAGCCCGATCAAATATATATTTACCCGCATCGTTAAGGGCAAAAGAATCTTCTTTAATATTTCCCCATTGTTTATTAACAAAGAACTCACACAATTCTTCCTTAACAGAGGAATCTAATTTGGAGAAAAGATGTTTTTGTTCATCTTCCTGGAGCAGGTTATTCTTTTTAAGTCCCAATAAAATAGGTACGATCAGAACCCCATCTAAAAAGTTGGCTATGTAGGCATTGTCAATACCCCATCTTTGACGAGAACGTTCAATCCAAACTTTGAGAAATCCTGATTTTTGCTTTCCCAACAAGTAAGAATCTATTGGTATGTGATATAAATCGAGAATGTCTTCGGGGATTGAGTTATAAATTTTTCCTTCTTCTGTTAAAGAATAGGAATGTATCTGATTTTGTGAAAGCCAATTAAGGGATTGCATTAGTCTTAGAGCTACTTGCAAGTGTCCAGAATTAGCATTAAACAAATCTACCATTTGCTTTAAAGTTAACGAGGCTTGTTGTTGCCGCACACGGAAAAAACCTTTTTGTTTACAACTTAGAATCACAGGTATAGCTACAAAACCATGAGCATAAAGGTTGATTAGATCTAACATTATTTCTACCTTTGATGTGTGTATAATCAGC
>CBDUCX010000240.1:0-8631 GCA_965365755.1 uncultured Pleurocapsa sp. | reverse complement strand
TATGATCGCGCATTCGAGCAATATAACCTAGTCTTTGACCAGTTCAACTTTAATCTGACCCTCAGAGCGTTACTACTATCTCAAATTTATCCTATCGAAAAATTTGAATCTATGGCAGCATTTAAAAAGCGCATTGGTGCAGCCAAAGACGATAATTCATCAGGTGATGTCAATATGCATCTCAAAGGAGGTAGTAAGCTTTGTCGAACCGAGTTTTATCTATGGGTCACAACTAGCGTAGCTAAAAAAGTTAATCGTCCTCAATCAAATGTTGGTCAAATCATCTGTGATAAATACGATGCTTGGGTTACACAATTTAAAAGTGATAACGAATTGAGGCAACAGCAGCTAGCAATCAAAACCCAGTCAAAAGCTTTGAACTCCATGCGCTCTATAGTATCTAGTAATCTCAAACCTTACATCGATGGCGCAGAATTGACTAATCAATTGATGTTAATGGAGACTATGTTTAAAGCTAGCTGGAACAGTAATGTAAGCGTCGGTTCGTTAAACAAAAACCAGGTCAAGCGAAAGTTTGGTAAGTTGATTATTGGCAAAACAACGGGATATTCTGCCAGATGGCTATTCCGATTACTAAAAAAGGAGTTTAATTAGTATGAACAGTGAAGGATGTTTAAGAGTAGGGCAATCAGCCCCTGAATTTACAGCTACAGCTGTATTTGATCAAGAATTTAAAACTGTCAAATTATCTGACTATCGTGGTCAGTACGTGGTTTTGTTTTTCTATCCTTTGGACTTTACCTTTGTCTGTCCAACCGAAATTATTGCATTTAGCGATCGCTATGAAGAGTTTAAGTCGATCAACACTGAAATTTTAGGAGTGTCAGTCGATAGCGAATTTTCTCACTTAGCTTGGATACAAAGCGATCGAAAAGAAGGTGGTATTGGTGATATTGAATACCCCCTAGTTTCTGATATTAAAAAAGAAATTAGTACTGCCTACAACGTTCTCGATCCTGAAGCGGGAGTAGCTTTAAGAGGACTCTTTATTATTGACAAAGAAGGTGTAATTCAACACTCCACTGTCAATAATCTTTCCTTTGGTCGCAGCGTAGATGAAACTTTACGTACCCTGAAAGCAATTCAACACGTACAAGCTAATCCTGACGAAGTATGTCCTGCTGGATGGGAAGAAGGCGATAAAACTATGAATCCAGATCCCGTTAAGTCTAAAGTTTATTTCTCTTCCGTCGGTTAGAGATTAATTCAACAATTATTTTCACATATTTTGGAGGGGCATTGTCCCTCTTTTTTTATTCAGGTTTTAGGACTGTTACCTACTAGCTACTACCTCTCGCGCATTCCCTTGCGCCTGTCCTAAAGGATAACACGGGGTCGTTTATACCCGTTGCCTTGGGTGCACCGCCAATCTGACTTTGTACGGCTATATATTGCCCTAATCGACTTTGGAGTAAGCTAAGTCTCTAATCAATACTGTTCTTGAGCCAATATATTTAGAGACGTTTTGACTGTCTTCTGGACTGAGAGAAAATGCCCGTTCTATTTCCTTAATTAATTGTTGGCTTAATTCGCGATCAGAAAGTTGTATTAGACTGTAAGGATTCGATTTCTCTACCATAGCCCATATCATACGGATAATCTTTATTTCTAAATTCATCCCTATTACCCAAAACAATATAAACATTGTAATGCCAAATCTTAAGAAAATCTTAAGAAAATACGATAATGTGAATTTTTGTGTAATTTAAAAAAAGTCATCTATCTAGGGATATATAGCAATACCTATGAACGATATGACGCTCAAGTTTTTTAATTTGTCACAGACCACTTTCCCGCATTGCTTCTAAGTAATCGATCGCCGCCTGTAACTTGTCTTCATAAGAATAAGAAAACTCTTCAAACCATTTTCCTTCTTCTGATCGCAGGTTCAAATTTTTGAGCCATTGTTGGGCTTTTTCTCTTAGGGCTTGCTTGCGCCTGAGCTCGCGGAGTTCTGCTCTTTTCTGTGCCTCAATTAATTCCTGTTGGCGGCGTTTTTGTTCAGCAATTCTTGCTTCTTCTTGGCGTTGAATTTCTGCTAACTTTGCTTCTCTCTTTTGTGCTTGCTGCTGATAATCCTCATCGATTAAGGCGTTCAGGCGTTGACGCTCTTGAGCAGCATTCTGCTTGTTCTGCTTTGGTTTAACTGACTCTGGCGATTGACTGGATGTAGTATTTGGTCTTCTGGTTCCCGACTCTAGTTCTTCTCGTAACTCAGATAGCATCTCTTCCATCGATTTTTGAGATACAGATTGGGGTGGATGCGCTTTGCGCTTCTTCGGAGTTACTTTCTGTTCAGGCGCAAATTCATTTTTTAGCTGAGCCAATAAATCATCCATATTTTTATCCGACATCAATACCACCCCAAAACCGATTCACGATATTTAATATCTAATAGCTAGTTAAATCTTGATTGATTTGATTAATTATTGAATTATGCTGCGGCTAAAGTATCTGCCAAGGGTTTCCAGTTGACATAGCGATCGCCACCTAACTCCAGAACAACCTTGATTTTCGGCTCTTCCTTAGTTAGATCGACCAAATACTGAATTTCCTGGAGGGATAATATTTGTCCTTCAATAATCCAAATCGCTAGTCCTTTAGAGTTAGGGGGTAAGGAATTCAATTCATAGTTAGCGATGGGTGGGATGTAATAAATTTGACCGACGCAGGCATCTTGCCCAATAGTTTTTTTCCCTAAGTGAGGTGGACGAACCCCATGTACTCTTGTGAGATAGGCTGCTAAATCTCCTAATCCCCTGGCAGTGATATTAATCGTATTGTACCCATAAGCTCGTAAACGCCGTTGATAGCGCCCTTCTGCGCCTCCTTCCAAGGGAATATACAAGCCCAATGCACCATTTTTTTCTAAAGCGCGAATAAATGATTTTCCAGTAGTAATTAGTGGCATGATTTTTGTATATGTTGAACAAGTTTCAGTGACATCCTCCCGACGCTCATCGCAAAGCGGTAGAGCGAGGGCTTCCATCGTCGCCAATGGATCTTGCTCCCCTGACACCTAACGGTGAGTTGCGCCACTTATCTAGAACCAAGTTCCCCGACAGTACGACTTGAGAGCCAATTTCTTGCTTTTCGGGAGTCCCCCGATACGTTTCTATTCCTCGGTTACAGATTTCCTGTGCCGAAGCAATATCTCTATCTACCACATAACCACATTCTCCACATTCATGCCACCGAACACTGAGATCCTTTCTCACTATGGTTCTACAGTTAGGACAAGTCTGAGATGTGCCACGATGATCTACTCGTCCGACAAATACATCTCTCTTTCTCGCTACATATTCTAAAATGGTTCTTTGCTTTCCAAACCCTGCATCAATCGTATGCTTACCCAGCATTCCTTTTGCCATGATGCGGAAGTCACAATCTTCAATGTAGATTGTATTTGCCAGATCGCATAGCTTATGAGCTAATTTGAACTGATAATCTGTGCGCTTGAACTCTATGTGGTTATGTTGTTTTGCTATTTTGACCCTCCCTTTCTCGTAGTTCTGACCTCGCTTCATCTTTCTCGACAGACGCTTTTGTAGCACTTTCAGCCGACGATGGGCTGTCTGGAAAAATTTAGGTCTTGCTTCGGTATATCCATCGCTGGTTGCCACATAAGACAACAAACCGACATCTATACCTATTGCATGACCATGAGGTACGGGACTCTTGAGTTCGATATCCGATTGTATGGCTAACACCGCAAACCAGCCTACTGCTTTTTTGACTACCCTAACTTGTTTGACCACAAATCCTTCTGGTATTGGTCGGTGCAGATTAATCTGTACTCTCCCCAATTTGGGTAGCTGGATCGTCCAATCGGTTAAGGGATTAGTCTTGAACTGAGGAAATAGCAAAGACTTCATCTGTCCGTATTTCTTGAACCGAGGGAAGCCATATCCCCTGCCCTGAAAGAAATCCCATGCATCATGCAACCGCCTGATGTTAGTCTGAAGCACCTGAGACGCTACGGCTTTAAGCCGAGGGAATTGTTTTTTTGCTTTGGGCAGATTGTTTTGCTGCTGATGATACCCAGGAAACGGATAGTCTGCAGCCATAATGTACTCTGATTCCAAACTACATCTATCTATCGGACACTTGCGACTGACTATCCAGTCTTTCAACTCCCCTAGTGCATAATTATAGCTAACACGACAAGTTTCGAGCCACTCCGACAGTAGCTCAATTTGTTGCCTATCTGGGTATATCCTATAGTTGTAATTTAGAATCATCTGACTATTCTACCATATACTAATGCAAGTGGTAGACTAGAAATATATTGAGCTTCGTGTCTGTCTAATTAACTATGCCCAAACAATTTGAGCTTAAAACCCTGTTTGGGGTATCTTTTCATCAAACAACTATTGACCTCCAAGATCCTGAAACTTTTATCACTATCGGTTTAGCTAATGATGCTCCTCAAGCTAACAGTAACAAAGTATCCTATGGCGACGAAGCTTTTGCAGAGATGGTTAACCGCGCTCAAGCCGCGGTAGTAATTAACGGGACATTCTTCAGCAAGGACGAAGAAAAGCGAGTCATGGGTAATATGGTCGCTGGGGGAAAATTTCTCAAATATAGTCAATGGGAAAATTATGCCACGACTTTAGGTATTAAAGCGGGAAATCAAATAGAAATGGTGACAGCCAGAGAAGAAGGACAACCCGATTGGTCACAACATTGGTTTTCTCTCACCTGTGGTCCCAGATTACTCAAAGATGGCAAAATTTGGCTCAAACCAGAATTAGAAGGCTTTCGGGATCCTCATGTATTTGATACTGGTGGTCGAACTGCGATCGGTTATCCCCAATCAGGAGATAAGATCTATTTAGTTACCTTCCTCTCAATTCTCTCTTTAGAAGATGAAGCCAAGTTAATGCAAGGTATAGGTTGTCATCAGGCAATGAATTTAGACGGAGGAGCATCCAGATCCCTTGCCTACCGCAATAAAATTATAGTTCCCGCAGGACGTTCCTTAACTAATGTAATTTTAGTTTACGATACTCAAAATCCCGCCCCGATTGCACTCCAAGAATCTTGGCGAAATTTCCAGCAACAGCCACAGGCAATCAACAGTCTTAGATAACTAATTAGCTTGTTATATTTGAGCGATCGCTATGAATTTAATAATTCTAATTTTCAATGTTAATGAAGATATCTAATGGTCTCACATCTGGAATCTCTTCGCCAGAGATTAAATCGACCACACGCAGAATAATATGAAACTCTCCTGGACAAACAGCCTGTACAGAAATCTGGGTTGGTGACAAAATCCCCTCGTCCTCAGAAGCAATAGCATCTTCAACTAAGCAATGTTGAGATCCGAGAACTTCTTGATTAATTTGCCAATATTCAGTTTTCCCAGTTAAGGGAACCTGAGGTAAATCAATGCTCACTGTTTCCCCAACTGCCAAGGAATATTGCTGGGGGACAGAACCCCAAAAGGGATCGCTTGCCGTGGAAGGACTGATAATCTTGCTGTTCCCACTGCCCATTGAACCACAAGAAGATAAAATGATGGTTGAAAGCAATATTGTCATTAGCCGAAGAAAAAATCGCCTGAATCGTTCTGAGGACAATGCACTTTCTTGAGAAGTAATAGCCACATCAATTGCTTCGTCTCTACCCTAATGGCTGAAACTATGTTAGTTAATTTTCTTCAATGTCCACCTCGATATTCAAGGGATCAATACCTTGAATTTCCTCTCCAGATAGGGAATTTACAGCCTTTACGACAACGTTGACTTTCCCTGGACAAACAGCTCTATTAATGACTTGCCTGGGTGAAAGATATCCCTCGCCCTCTAAAGGAGCTGCTTCCGGAAGTAGACTGTCTTGATCTCCATGAATCTCTTGCTCAAGCTGCAAAAACTCAGTTGCTCCCGTCAGCGGAATGCTGGGCAAATCAATCTTGACAGTTTCTCCGACTTTGACTTTGTAATTTCGGTTGACGGGAGTTGATTTCAAGAGATTATTAATTTCGTTGACTTCTTTTTGATCCATTACCAGTCCTCCTTATTTTACTTATCTTATTTTATCTTGCAGTACCGAAAGATTGATTTAACCCTCTCGAAAAGAAACCGCTCGATACCGTCTCACCCTCTGTGACTAATTTTGTTTCTGGAGAGGAGGATTATATAGAGATTCTAAGAGGGCGTTCCAGCCTTGTTAGAGTTCATCTTCGTCACAATATATCCATATTTTGCGTAAGTACGAATGTAATCATAGGAGAGGTAGTAGTAGCCATTGACTCCACGAGCAGTTCCCCAACTATTCTTGCAGATGAAGTAAGGGATTGGTGCATTTGGGCTTCGATCATATCCCACAATCAACATGGCATGCCCACCACGAGATTTAAGTGGGTTTCCAAAACGATCCAGAATAACGTCATGAACACCATTGGGATCAGGAAGACCCCATGCAACATGGGTTCCAAACGTAATGTCGTATTTTTCATAAAGGAGTTTTTCAAGGTAGTCAGAGTTGGCAATGCTGGGACCATTAAACCCTATGCGGTCAATGAGCGTGTAACTGTCTATTCCATATCGTGCATCAGATTTTGCTTTATCAGAAGGAGATGCATTGCAGTGCTGTTGAACTTGTGATTTGCTTTCATAAGGGGCGTAGGATTCCGTACAAACGCCATATTGGGAAAGATATCGTGCTGCAAGAGTTGTCCTCAGTCCATCATCGCACTGGTTTCTATTCTGCAAGCCCATATAGAGCCAATTAGCATACTGCTCAGATAAATCAAAGTCTGTGTTTGTCGAACGTTTGAGAATTGCCTCTAGATTGGCTAGAGAGGCAAAGCAAACACAAGTGCCACGAAAACCCTGATTTTTGATAGGAGTCTGAAAGTGACGGTAATCTATGCTATCTGGTAAAACTGTAACTCCCTCTGGGACATTGTTATCAAAATCCCAGAAGGGGTTGTCTTGTGCAGAGGCTTCATGCTCTAAAGCATCCAGTTGATCATTTTCTTCCTCTGTATCCAAGATAAAGACGGAATCACCCTTAACAATAGCTCCTCGACCGCCTTCGAGCTGGCGATACATTGCTAAGTCCTCTTCGGTTGCCCTACGTTTATTGCTTAGATTGGCAGCATAATCGGCTAAAGACATCAGAAATCTCCTTTCAGCGTATAGCTTAACTATTTCTTTTAAACTAGATAAAGATTATGAGGAAATTATGTGCAAACTTGGCGTTGGGGAAGAGGTAATGCTTTAAGTAGAAATTTGCAGAGTATTGAATCTGAAATAGCTTAATAGTAAGTGGATAGAATATTTTAGAAGAAGAGAAGAATACGCTACATTTGACAGCTCTAACTTTGTAGATACCTGTTTGAACTTACACAACGACCAAAATTTAATGTCTAAACTGCCAAAAATCGCTATCAACGGGACTTATATTCAAGAACAAGCTAGTGGGTTAGGAGTAGTAAATCATAATTTAATTTCTGAGCTAATGAATCTCGCTCAGGATTTTGATTTTTCACTTTATTCCTATGCAGATTCTTTTCAAGCCAAGTATCCAGACAAAAGTATTACTGTAGATTCTGCTTTATCACCTGATCGAGGTTTTGCAGGACATATCCAGCGGATTCTCTGGTATCAAACTGCGCTTAATCAACAACTAAAACGTCAACAAGCTGACCTATTTTTTTCTCCTGTATATGAAGGCATTTTCTTCCCCCATGTTCCACAGATCGTAACTGTTCACGACTTGATTCCCCTGAAATATCCAGAATTGAGTCCCAAGTGGAAATATTATTATCTTTATGCTTTACCTTTTCTACTAAAACAGTCTCAGCGCGTTATTTGTGTTTCCGAATATACCAAGCAAGACATCGTAAGCAACTACCAACTTCATCCAGAATCAATTGCTGTAGTTTATAACGGATATGATCGCGAGCTATTTTTCCCCCAACCAAATAAGGAAATTCTCCAAAAATATAACCTGGATAAATACTTGCTATATGTAGGAGACATGCGCTTCTATAAAAATCTTAGTCGCACCCTGGAAGCCTTTGATCGCTTACCCCTTAAAGATTATCAATTTGCGATCGCTGGTAAAAAAGACGACTTTTTCTATCCTGAAATTGAACGTCAAACTGCACAACTATCAGCTAGAGATCGCATCCTCTTTCTCGACTATGTACCCACTGAAGATCTCCCTGGATTATATTCAATGGCTCAGTCTTTAGTATTTGCTTCCCTCTATGAAGGGTTCGGACTTCCCATATTAGAAGCAATGGCTTGTGGTTGCCCTGTAATTACTGCTCGTACTACTTCGATTCCTGAAGTTGGCGGAGATAGTGTATTGTATATTGATCCTTACAATGTGGATGATATCGCCCAAGGAATGTATCAAATTTTAACTAAAGTCGAGCTAAGAGAAAGTTTACGCCACAAAGGAATAAAGCGATCGCAACTTTTTAGCTGGGACAAGACAGCAAAAAAGGTTCGAGATATATTTTCCAATTGCTTGGATCGTACGTTATAACCAAAATCAGGATAACTAAAAACTAAAAGGCGAATTCCGAACTCCGAACTCCGAACTCCGAACTCCGAATATCCAGATTGCAAATTTAGCAATTATGTT
>CBDUCX010000239.1:0-8631 GCA_965365755.1 uncultured Pleurocapsa sp. | reverse complement strand
ACAGTACCGTCAAAGACTACGGCTGGAGCGATACCGCATGCTCCAATACACCTGGCTGTCATTAAGGAAACTTGCTTATCTGATGTAGTCTCGCCAGCATGAATACCTAGTTCTTCTTCTATGGCGGAAATTATTTTTCCTCCACCCTTAACATAACAAGCAGTTCCCAGGCAAATAACGCAGCTATGAACACCACTCGGTTTCAAGGAAAATAGATGATAAAAGGTAGCTACTCCATAAACCCGACTTAAAGGCAATTTCAACTGTCTTGCTATGTGCTCTAAAATCTCTGGTTCGAGATAGCCAAAAGATTCCTGTGCTTTATGCAGAATCTCAATTAGGGCATCTTGGCGATAGTGATTGCGCTTCATGGCAATGTTTAATGCCTTGAGTCGTTTATCAATTGCTGGTTTGTTTTCTTGCTTAACTTGAGTAGTTTCGGTTATCGATTGCATCTGTTTTAGCTTTTAACTAGAGAATTTGACCTGAATTTTTGCTTTTTGCATCATAACTTTTGCTCTCCAGATATCCTCATAGTAATCTTCAAAATTGACCACAAAATAGATCTTTGAAAAAACTTAACTTACTCGACAAAAACTAAGCTTATCAAGAATTTAAGCTCAAAATAATTCAAAAATACTTAAACAATATTTTTGTTGTTTAAATATCTTTCTAAAAATTGGGTATCGGTCAACTGTAAACTAGGAGCAACGGCAATATTATATTGTTCGATTAAGTAGCGATCGCCGTTATAAAAACTAGCGGGGGGAATATTGCGTAAGAGACTATCGGAAATAAAGACTAAGGTTTGAATATTTTTCTGGTTGAGTTCTTCATTGATCGGCTTGATGAACCAAGTATAGAATTGGTTTAATAATGCTAAAAGTTCTGGTTTGGGTTGAGGTTTTTTATATTGACCCCTAGAAAGTTGCTCAACTAGTTCGGTAATTTTTTGTTCAATTTATATCTGTGGTAACTTCTATTTATAGTTACGTAAAGGCTCTCCAGGAAATGCCACAATTATAGCCGTACAAAGTTATGTTAGGACAAGTTTATTGGATTCAGGGTAAGTAATGAGTAATGAGTAATAAGTAATAAGTGTCCTAACCAAAATACGTAGTGCTATAGTTCTAATCTATTAGGCAGAATAATATTGTAAATAATTGCCGAATTCGGGTCTAAATTATCAACAATTACGGGTTGAGATTCTACACAAGTATCTTGAAAAAAATTATCTAGTTCAGCCAGTTGTAGAGCTTCAATAACTTCACGGGCTTGTTTAAGATTGGTTTGACAGTGATTCCTCTCATTAGGAATTTAATTAATTGTCTGATGCTGATTACTGTCTGAATCAACGTAAATAAGAAATCATTGATATTTTTTAGCTTGAGTCTCAAACATTTGGCGATAAAGACCATTCAATTGAATTAGCTGATCATGAGAGCCACTTTCGACAATTGACCCTTGATGTAGGACGTAGATGCAGTCTGCCATCTTAACAGTTGACAGACGATGACTAATCAGAATAGCAGTTCGCTCGGCAATCAATTGGCTAAACTTAATAAATATCTCCGATTCTGCTTGGGGATCAATAGAGCTGGTAGGTTCATCGAGAATAATTACTTGAGAATCTCTAAGAAATGACCGCGCTAAAGCGATTTTTTGCCACTGACCGACGCTTAATTCTTCTCCATGGTCAAACCACTTGCCCAAGACTGTATCGTAACCTTGAGGCAAACTCATAATTACCTCATCTGCACCTGCTTGCTGTGCCGCCGTCGTAATACTTGTATCAGTTAAAGGGATGTCAGTATTACCCAGCCAGATATTCTCCCTAGCAGTGAAATAGTATTTGACGTAATCTTGAAAAATGATGCCCAGTTGACTGCGTAAGTTCTCTGGCTCAAATTGACGCAGATCGATGTCATCAATAGTAATTCTGCCAGATATGGGATCGTATAACCGACTCAAGAGTTTGATTAGAGTAGTCTTTCCAGAACCATTTTCCCCAACCAAAGCAATGGTTTCTCCTGGATTAAGAGTTAGATTGATATCCTTTAAAGCCTGACGAGTAGTGTCTTGATAGCTAAAATTGACATTCTCGAATCTGATGCCCTGTTGCATCGGCTTGGGGACTGGTTTGGGGTTAGGGGGAGCAACAATCTGGGGTTGAAAATCGAGAAATTCATAAAGATTGGCGAGAAACAGATTGTCTTCATAAAGTCCCGAAAGACTACCCAGTAAACCCTGGAGTGCGCTAGACCCTCTTTGAAAGGCTTGGTGATACAAAACCAAATCTCCAATTTTGAGGACTCCTTGAATTGTTTGACGCACTATGACACTGTAAGCCAGAAAAATTAATACACCAGCGATCGCTTTAGCAATTAAACTAGCAATAGCTTGTTTGGTGTCTATTTGAATGGTTTTGTGATGTATTTGCCTTCTCAGACGAAGAAACCGCTGGCGAAATAAATTACCCAAATTAAAGAGACGAATTTCTTTGGCAAAGATATCTCCTGTAACCAGCCAATCTAAATACTCAGCT
Source organism: uncultured Pleurocapsa sp. (assembly GCA_965365755.1). Lineage (GTDB taxonomy): Bacteria > Cyanobacteriota > Cyanobacteriia > Cyanobacteriales > Xenococcaceae > Waterburya. The sequence goes on along the minus strand of CBDUCX010000239.1, from coordinate 6,086 downwards.
TGTCGCTCCATTGATGTCCACTGACGGTACCAGTAATACATAATTTCTGCATATTTAATCCGCACCAATAATGCAGGAATCGCTGCTACAAAAAGGACACCAGCAATTCCCCAATGCAGTGACAACAATAGACCCAGCATGGTGACTAATAAGATAGTGTTTTGAACCACTTGAATCAGATCTTCGAGAATTTTGCTGGGGCGATAGTCTGCTTCTTCCTGGGCTCTTTCTAGGGTGTCGTGGTATTGAGGATTTTCATAATATTCTAAATCTACCTCAATGGCTTTAGCTTGAATAACACTCTGAGTATAATCAATAATCTTTTGTCCTTGAATATTACCGACCAACTCTGCTATAGAGTTGCAAATAGTAGTTACCAGAGTGACAGCACCAGCCAAAATGAGTAAAACTAAGACTTGATTAAATATTGCTTCTAGTTCAATAGCAGTAATGCTGGCAGTTATGGTATCGATAACTAATTTAGTTAAGTAGAGAGATACTAAGGGTAATATACCCAGAATTAAAATCAAGATGAGGCGAACTATCGTCCAACGAGGAGCAGCGCGCCAGACAAGACCTATAGCTGGCAAAAGGTGTAGAGATTCTTGGATTTTGCGTTTTAAACTATAGTTCATCTAGGGAGATATTGATGAACTTCTTGGCATAAAAAATCGTAAACTTGAGGCAATAGTTGAAAGTTACGGGGATAAAATAGCCTTTTTACAGGAACTTGGCGAACCAGATTAATATAAGTATTAAAAATAGAGGGATTATCTTCGATTAATTTGCTAGCGTAGTAGCTGTGGGTTAAGAGATTGAATACAGCTTGAGTTGGTGGAAGTTGTTCGGAGTAAATACGATCTTCTCCTCCCTTTGCTAACAAATAAATTATGCCTAAAGGCAGAGGAGCAGAATGAAATTTAGCCCCTAACTGTCCCATATCGTAACAATTTTTTTGATACCCAATGGCTTCTGGGGCATTGAAACCCAAACTTTTTCCCGTATGGGGATAGAGCTTAAGACGAGAGTCACCAGGAGTCACTAAACCCCCCTCGTCAACTATCAAAACATCATCATTGATAAAATCTGCACCTTCCTTCGTACAATAGGCAGTCAGGGTAGACTTTCCCATACCAGAATGACCCACAAAGGCACAGGCTAATCCTTCTAAAGCAATGGCATTAGCATGAATTGCAATCTTGCCCTGCAAGTTAAGACAAACACCAGTAATTACTGACGCCAAGCCTAACATTAGTTCTTTAATCTCGGAACTTTGAACATCTTCTCGAATCACAACCGAGACTTTAAAGCCATCATGATTGATCCATGCTCCAATTTGCCTTGTCCAAGGAATCCAATAAGAATAAGTACAGATATCTTCTCTATAAAATCGTCGAAAACGATCTTCGCCTTTGGCAAAGGGTAAATTAGAAACACATTCAACTTCCAGATTAACCTTAGCAGTGACTTGAGTTAATTCTTGTGAAACAGTCTCTAAAATATCCATAGAGCTAATAGAACTAAAATATATTTTCTCAATAGTGATTTAATCTAAATATTCTTCTGTACTGTTAGAGAAAAACCAAGTAAACTTTGAAATTAACAGTTTTTTAGTTGATTTTTTGAGACGTTAGCTAGTAATTGGTAGACAATAAATAAAAAGATACTTCTCGATCTCGAAGAGTTTTACTATTATCTATTTTTCCATCTATTCTTCCATCTGTTTTTCAATTTATTTTTCTTCCTCCGCCAGCGCTTCTTACCGCCACCGTAACCAGAAAAATTTCGTGATTGAGTCAATTCTGAGATACTGCCCAATGCAGATACTTTAATCGGAGTGTAAACTTTCTTTTGTAAGGTATTCTGTTCTTGTGTCATAGTAACACTTATTTTGAATGGTTAATAATTGATAGAGTCTATGAAGAATATACTATGGACTTACAAAAAATAATATACTTTAAACATTAAAATTTATTTTATGCCTACCATTTTATGCCTAACCGCTCAAAAAGCTCCCTAGATATAGCAGCAGTCTTACGGGAATCAAAAAGCTTCAATGTAGCAGATGACATTCTCATGAGTCAGATTGAAAATGAGGCGATTTTGCTTCATGTTGCTACAGGAACCTACTACAACTTAAATGAAAGCAGTATTCCATTTTGGGAGGCATTGCAAAATAAACAGCCTCTGGAACCTGTAGTCCAGCAAATTATCAATGAATATGAAGTTGAAGCTTCTCAGGTGCTTAAAGACTTACAAATCTTTCTCCAGGATTTACTCGAATTTGGCATTATCAGCGATCCTCTAGACACTTAAAGCCCTGGAATAACATCTGGCATTAAATCTTGCCAAATGGTTTACCGTACTTGTTCCAGTTTTCCTTATTAAATGGTGATTGCCAACGTAAAATTAATGACCGTTCTAGTTTCAATCGTGCAGTTCTATTTTCTGGAGTATCGTACCAAAAGGCACTACAGATTTTAACTTCTAAATTATACTTGCGATGCAGTTCAATGTAGTTCGCAATGTAGTCACGGCAGTCATGTACTCCATTCCACCTTTGTTTGGCAGTTTGCATAGTTTCGCCAATATATAGCAACAGGGGCAAAGTATTATCGATGATGAAATAAACACAAATTTTTTCGCCATGTTGACGGGAGCGATAAAACGTGGAGGAGTGTAACTTTAATTGAAAAGGATTAATCAATTCACTATCACAGTGACTTCTCGGTGGCTCGAACAGGCTAGTTTGCTTTGGCGGCTTACTGGCTAAGGTACGTTGTTGATTAGTGAATATCCTTGATTTCCAAGCTATTAAAGCCTCCTTACTCATCGGTTCTCTTGATTGCTCAACTCGGTAGGCTGCTCTAGCTTCAAATAATTTAAATTGTTTACTCATGGCGATCGCTCAATATTAGCTGTCAAAACAGCTAGCCTAGCACTAATAGATTACTAAGCTGAAAACTGTAGAAATTATGAGATCGTGTTTAAGGATACAGTATTAAATGCAGCGGTTACACACAATTGAAGTAGGTGTGATCAGTATATCTTGGCACCTTAATCAGACACTTATGCAACCAAAAATTATTGTTTGTGGTTTAGGGCGCACAGGCTCTAAAATTTACAGCCTACTGAAGCAGCAAGGAGCAGAAGTAGTAGCCATCAGTCATAACTTAATAAAAGCGGCCCCTAGCAAGCATATTATAGTAGGAGATCCGCGAGATAATGCCACTTTGATCAAAGCTGGGATTAGACAGGCAAAAACTTTAGTTTTGGTTCACGACGACGATGCACTAAATTTAGCGATTCTAACTCAAGCTCGGGTGTTGAATCCACAAATTCGGATTATCAACCGTCTTCTCAATCATACCCTGGGCGATCGCCTGGATCTTACCCTGCCAGATCACTATACAATGAGTGTGGCAACCCTGTCGGCACCCTTATTTACTTTTGCTGCCCTGGGTAACAAGGCAATTGGTCAGCTTAAGCTATTTAATCGTACCTGGCCAATACAAGAAGAAATTATCGATGCAGATCATCCTTGGTTAGGTAAAAAATTAAGGCAACTGTGGGATGATCCCAACCGCATGCTAATTTACTATTTGCCGACCCAAGGAGAAATTGATTTAGTTTCAGCTATTAATCAAGGTAAGCGCCTTCAAGCAGGAGATTGTTTGATTGTGGGAACTAAACCTCAAGTTTTTATTCAGCGTCGCTCTTGGCTCAAGAAGCTATTCAAAGCAATTTTAAACATTCCTCGTTATCAACGCTATGCCCGCCCTGTAGCCTTAGTTAGTCTGGCTTTATTAGGGGTGATCTTTGTAGCAACCCTGATTTATATCAGCGTCAATTTGCAAACCTCCATCGCCGATGCGCTATATTTTTCTGTGGGGATGATTACTGGCGCAGGCGGGAAAGAAGAAGTTGCCGAAAACGCTTCCGATCTCATCAAGATATTGACTGCGGTAATGATGATTGTCGGTGCAGGGGTAATTGGCATTTGCTATGCCTTAATTAATGACTTTGTTTTAGGTAGTCGCTTTAGGCAAACTTTAGATGCTGCCAGAATCCCCAGACAAAACCACTACGTAGTCTGTGGATTAGGAGGATTGGGAATTAAGATTGCCCGTCAACTCCATGCTCAGGGACATGAAGTGGTAGTCATTGAATCCGATCCTAATAATCGTTTTCTCCGCTCTGCTCGTTCGCGGAGAATTCCCGTGATCATTGAGAATGCGAGTATGGCTTCTACCCTCAAGGCAGTTAATATCAAACGAGCTCATAGTTTAATTGCTGTTACCAGCCAGGACACGACTAACTTAGAAATCAGTCTAACCGCCAAGGCTTTAGCACCTTATATTAAAATTATAGTCCGCAGCGGTGATCCTCAATTTGCTCAATCAATGCAGGAAGTATTTGAGTTCGATCAGGTGTTGTCACCTGTGGAGTTAGCAACTCATTCCTTTGCCGCAGCAGCTTTAGGGGGCAGAATATTGGGTAATGGCATGACTCAGGATTTGCTGTGGGTAGCCTTAGCAACTATGATTACTCCTAAACATCCCTTCTGTAATAAAACTGTGCAGGATGCAGCAATTCAAGCTGATTTTGTTCCTCTATATTTAGAGCGTCAGCATCAGACTTTACACGGATGGCAGTTACTAGAAACCTGTCTGCAACCCCAAGATGTTCTTTACTTGACTATTCCTGCCAGTGGTTTAGATCAGCTTTGGCGCACTCCTAGCTCCGATGATTTACTGCTCGACCGCCTGGAAGATAGTTTTAGTAGCTAGGTTAATTTCTTGGATATTCAGTAAGTATAGATATAAGATTTTGTTCGACAACTTCCAGATCAACTTTAAACGAGTGACTAGGGCGATCGCTCGACCATTGCCACAGCCTTAGATATTTGCCATCGCCATCGACCAAAAATCTTTTTCGAGACTGGCAATCTTTAAAAAAGCAGATTCTGCTTGAGTTTGTATCGTTTCATCTGCCGTTGACAAAACTTCATCGGCTAGTCGTTCTAAAAGTTTTACGTATTCGGTAAAATCTCGATTGCCCCAGCGATTGGCAAACTCTGCATAGGGTTCTGGCATAGTGCCTGGTAATTGCCAACCTTGATTGTAGGCTAGTTCAATCGTCCACAAGGTAGTCATTTGCACCGCATAAGGCATAGACACTACCAATTCCAGATATTCACAGTATTGACTACAAGTTGGTTGTGGCTCGGCAGATAGGTTAAGCTGTCGCTCTTCTGCTTTGGCTTTAAACCAAATAAGTTCATCAGATAGCGCATTCAAGCCGCTTAATAGGATATCGAAATGATGGGTAGAAGCATTGGCTAAGATTCGTGCTATAAACCGAGTAAATTCAATAACAAACAGATAGTCCTGTACCAGCCAGGTGTTAAATTGCTTTGGCTGTATCGTTCCTAATTGGCACTGGGTCAGAAATGGATGCACTGTAGCAGCATGCCAGGCTATCGGGTGTTTTTCCAGAAGTTGGTCGCAGGTAATGGTCATGCTAATTTATTCTATTTTAGCGTGAGATTAAAAGTGACAATTGGGAAGTAATTCCCAGATCACAAAACCATGACAATTTATATTTTTACACGACTTGGAAGGTTTCTAAATCAGAAGAGATTTCATAAAGATCAAGAATACTATGAAGGAGTTTTGTTAAACTTATGCCAATCTCCATTGGTTCAAACATTTTTCTGTTTGCGACTTGCTCAAAATTTTGTCATATCTATCCAAAAGCCAGATTAGTGTTGTCATTAGATTCTAGATGCATCATTAAATTCTGTTGATTTTGGTTGAGTTTATCAGTAGTTAATTCTTTAGCTAGATCGAGAACTTTGTTTTCATCTATTGGTTTACAAATGAAAGCTGTAGCTCCCACCATTTTGGCTCGCATCCTATCTATAATGCCGTCTTTACCTGTCAGAATAACTACTGGAATATCTTGCAGCTGAGAAACTCGCTTAATTTGAGTGCATATTTCATAACCATTCATAATAGGCATTCCAATGTCCAAGAAAATTAAATCTGGTTTTTTAGAAATTAAAGTAGGAACTGCTTGAATCG
>CBDUCX010000238.1:0-8797 GCA_965365755.1 uncultured Pleurocapsa sp. | reverse complement strand
GTTACTAAAAAAAACTGGCTGAGAATTGCCGAACAATATCAAATTTCAACCAAGCATCTGAACACGGTTTTAATTCCCATCAAGATTGAGAAACAGTTATGGATGTTTTTAGTTTTTGTGGGCGTAGTCAAGAAATAGCAACTTTGATTAAATATTACAGTTAAATTTAATTTAGTTAATTTAAGTTATGGGGAAAAGGATTGGGAATTACGATATAACCATTGTCCAGATTACCCAAGACTAGGTTTTTTGCTTCTCCCCAATACCACCAATGAGCAGCAACATAAGCACAAATTAAACTATCTAATTGATCTTCGATCGCTTTTAATTCTTTGCCAGTTTGTTTTTCGGCAATTGCAGGTATCTGACTAACGGCAGTCAAACTAAGGGCAGGTTCTAACTTAGGTAGAATATCCGTAATGTAACCCCGCAGTTTATTTAACTCTCTACGGCGATCGCTTATCTTACCTTTTTTATACTTAATAATTCTGGTTAAACCAAACAGGTTGATAGTTGCGGGATGGGGAAAAACTTCTATCTGATATCTCCCTAGCTGTTGCGGTTCAATAGTTGGAGCGTGGTGATAATTCTTGGCAAGTAAACTATGACCAAAACCTGTAGTGCGATCGGCAAAAGCTAAACCTAAATTAGCAGGGTAACATCCTGCATGATAGCGTCCGAAATATTTATGAGTCAACTTATCAGCCAACCTCATTCCAGTCTGATTATTAATGATAGTCGGTGCATCAACGGCAATCATAGCTGGCGCGTTAGGAAATACCCGATTATCAATCCAAGCTAAGATATCCTCTATTTCTAGAACAGTCGTAATATCTAAAATTTCTAGGTTATTGTTACGCCATACCAAACAACACAGTCCACTTGCACCAGATGACCAACCAAAATCAACTCCAACAAATTTCATCTCTCTTTGTTTGCATCCTTAGTACTACCAGTATTTAGTGGGCTTATTCAATACTGCAAATAGGCGTATTTATTGGGTGTTTCTGCTCATTATCAATATCATGTGTAGACATTTTATAGTAATTCCCCTTTGTACATTAGCTCTTTGCTCAGAAGTTGCTGCTAACAGTTTGGGATACCAAGCCAAAGGAACAGTAATGGTTCTGCTATCCATAATATCTACACTAATAGTATCTTCTGTAAAATAGACATTTTGTAAAATTTAAAATTTTTTGATAACTAAAGAATAGATGAAACAGCGATTTATTTGCTTTTTAATTATCGGATTTGTTTTCAGTTTAGTTTTTGGCTGTGTTGCTGTAAATCAGAATGTACCCAAGTCAGAAAATCACCGACAGTCAGCTAAAGCAAGCATTGCTGATAGTTTATATCTACCACCCCGCAAGGACTTTCGGATTGTAGTCATTAGTGATCTTAACAGTCAGTACGGTTCAACAGAATATGATCCAGAAGTAGAACAAGCGATCGCTTTAATGCCTCAATGGCAACCTGATTTAGTTCTCTGTGGTGGAGATATGATTGCTGGACAAAAAGCCTCCCTAACTAAATCTCAGATCGAGTCTATGTGGACAGCTTTTGAGCGTCATGTTGCGGCCCCGTTAAGGGAACAGGATCTTCCTTTTGGCTTTACCATTGGTAATCATGATGGTTCGGGAGCAATCAAAAATCAAGATTTTATTTTTCAGCAGGAAAGAGAACTCGCCAAGGCTTATTGGCAACAGCAGCAATTGGGCTTAGATTTTGTAGATCGGGCTAATTTCCCCTTCTACTATAGTTTTCAACAAGATGACCTATTTTTCTTAGTTTGGGATGCTTCGACGCAAAATATCACTGGGGAGCAATTAGACTGGGTTACCCAAGCCCTCAATAGTCCAGCAGCACAACAGGCAACTGCTAAAATAGTCATCGGGCATTTACCCTTGTACCCAGTGGCTAAAACCAAGAATAAGCCTGGAGAATATCTAGCCAACGGAACAAAATTGCGATCGCGTCTACAACAGAATCAGGTATTGTTATACATAAGCGGACATCATCATGCTTACTATCCAGGCAAAATTCAGGATTTAGAACTACTTCATGCTGGAGCATTAGGACAGGGTGCAAGACAACTGATTAATAGTGATTTACCTCCGAATAAAACTGTTACAGTAGTTGATCTAGAGCTAGCTACATCTCAGCTTATTTACACTACTTACGATGCCCAGACATGGAAACTAATATCTTTAGAACAACTGCCAACTGCAATTCCTAGTGATGATGGGGAAATTCGACGACACGATCTTTGACATTAAATCACATAAGCCGAGAGTGGAAGTATGTTAATTAGCCAATAGGAACGAATTTCTCGGGAATATTTATCTTAAGCGGTTTTGGGCTTGGTTTTATTTAATTGATTGCGGTCGGGTAATTCCCGTTCCAAATAACGCAAACGTGGTTCACGACAGGCGATCGCCACTACCATAAGATTAATTATTCCTAGTAAAACCAGTAACAGAGTAACCCCTTGACCCATCCCCGTATTGATAATTTTGCCAATTATTTGAGCCACGATACCGCCCTCAGCCATTAGGGGGTTTAAAACGTTGTCTACCAGAGGGCCGGCCAATAAATAAGCACAGATCGCTAGCGATCGCTCTAAAGTCTGCTGGAGGGCAAAAACTCTTCCCTGGAGACGACTGGGAACTTTACTCTGCCAAATTGCCTGATTACAGCTAACAATAATTGGCTGGGAAAATAGATAACCAAAGATGCCAAAAGCTAAGATCACGGGGGAAATTTTTAACCCACCCACAAAGACAATTAATCCTTGAAAACCAACAAAACCAATGATTGCCTTCACCCGATTATTGGGTCCAGACCACAAACTCATCAAGACACTACCCAATAGCATTCCACAGCCACCCACAGACAAGATAAAGCCTAGTTGCTCAGTAGATCCTGGTTGATATAGTAAGGGCCAAAGAACAACCTCGATCATTCCCATGGTGAAGTAGCTAATGGCAATAAAACAAAGCAAACGTACTAAACCAGGTCTGAGAACTATATAATTCCAACCAGCAACAGCATCGATAATTACCTGATTAACTACTTTTCTTTTGGCTTTGGTATATCGTTTGAAATCAGGAAACTTCACACTAATTAGGGTAATTACCGCCACAGTGAAGGTGACAATATCAATGGATAGGATTGTTTTTAATCCAAAATAATTCAAGAGTAAACCTGCGATCGCTGGTGCGGCAATTTTGGCGATCGCAAAGGAAGCCTGTACCATGCCATTTGCCCGACTGAGGTTATTTGATGGCACCAACTGAGCGATCGCTGCTGTATAAGCTGGCTGTTGAAAAGCATTCAAACTAGAGGCAACTATTAGAGCCAAATATATATGCCAAACTGCTAAATTATCTGACCAGACCAAGGATAAGAGAGCGATCGTTACTAATCCAGTTCCTAAATCGCTCATAATCATTGCAGAACGACGATTCCAGCGATCCACTAATACCCCAGCTAGAGGGGAAATGATCACCTTGGGAAGATACATAAATAGGATGGTCAAAGCAAATTGAGTAATTGTCCCTGTATCTTGATAGGTTTGGTCTAGAATCCAAAACCCCAGAGCAAATTCCGTTAGTTTTGTCCCCAGTAGAGAAATTACTTGCCCGACCCAGACGATAAAAAAAGTTTGCATATAGCATTAAATATAAAGTTATAGAATATTAGCCAATAATAAATAAAATTTGATTAAAGCCACCTTAGCCATAAACAGCTAATAAGTTAATCTTTGGTAGCTGTAGCTACTGACATCTGTACATATCTGTACAAAGTTTCAACAGTATACTCTAATGATCTTAATGTGACCAAGTTGAACATTCAGCTTATGCTAAACGTTACATGCTATGGATCTATTTTTAAACTTTAGTTTAAATCCCCATACCTAAATTTTATTCAAGATTACAATCACAGTACGCAGTGTTTTATTTTTAGCGAACTCTATGACATTTGCCATCATTGACATCGAGTGAAATTCAATCTTTTTTGTTTCGCCAAGATGAAATTTTTAATTATACTTACATACAATCGGCTACTTAATTTAAGATGAGGAAATTAGAATTACTATATCTAGTAACCTGTATTTAAACGGCAAATTCTAAAACAGTCTTGGGAAGGGGCTGATCAAGGTTGGTGTCAAATCACCTAAAGAGAGATCGTTGCTAACAACGCTTTTGAACCTATGTCAGACAATAGAATCAATGGCGATAAGAGAAAATAGTAAAAATCAATGGCAAGGGCGGAAAATTACACGGAAGATTATTATTTAACTTTGGGAGTATCCCCAAACGCGAGCGTCAAAGAAATTAAGGCAGCTTTTCGTCGATTAGCACGTCAATATCATCCTGATTTGAATCCTGATGATCCAATTGCAGCAGAGAAATTCAAACAGATTTCTCAAGCTTATGATGTCTTATCTGACAATGGTAAACGTCGCCGTTATGATCGCCGTATCCCTGCCCCCCAGACCCGAACAACTAGAAAATCTTACAAAACTACCACTAAAGCTAATCCTACTACCGCGTTAGATTTTTACAATCAGGGTCTACAAAGAACTCAAGCCAGAGAATATCGCCAAGCAATTGATGATTACACCGAAGCGATTAAGATTAACCCCAAGTTTGTCGATGCTTATCTCAAAAGATGCGAAATGCGCTATAAACTGGGAGATAACCAGGGAGTTTTAAGCGACTGCTATGAGGTGTTCAGTATTGATCCTACGGTAGCCAAAGCACACTATTATCAGGGCAGAGCAAGGTTCAGCTTAGGTTATACTCAGTCGGCAATTGATTCTTATAATTTAGCGATCGCCAAAGATAGTAATTATCCTCAAGCCCATTACTATCGAGGAATTGCCTACAAAGAGCAGCAGAGTCTTACCGCTGCTGTCAGTGATTTAACGAAGGCTGCGGAGTTGTTCCGTTCACAAAAAAATTATGATGCTTATCGTCGTACCCAAAAAACAGTTTATGAGTTAACCAGACATGGTGCCATGGGTCGAAAAAATAGTTTGATTTATAATTTCCTGGCGACTTTGGGTCTTTCCTTCTTTGATCCTGGAGGCGGGCTATTGCCAGCATTTTCTCGCTTGGAAGACAAACAATTGACACAGGTTGGGACTCTCTACGGCATATTCTCCAGTGTATGCTTTGTCTGTAGCTATTTTATGATGGGATTATCATTTTCCTCATCCATCTGGCAGTTATTTTTGCTGGGGATGATTCCCTTTATCAGTTTGATAGTTACGGGTAGTATAATGCGACTTTTCTGGCATCATCGAGGCAATTTTGCGGTGGATATCTTTATCGCGGGAGTAGCAATTGCACCTTGGGCATTATCTGCAATGTTAGTCGGATTCGTTTCCTTATCACTTCTGTCGTTGATCATTCCCTTAGTGCTCTTGGGCTGTTCGTACAGTGTCTTAACTCTACAGGCTGGCTATGTTCAATTACTGAACATAACTGAAGCCCAAGCCTCATCTCTGGTTGCTTTGATGCTTATAGTAAATAGTTATATTTCGTTTGTTTTGATTTCTAGTTTCGCAGTTTGAGGCAATGCAATTCAAAACTATCAATTAAAAATTCAAAATTAAGTAAGTAGGGCGAAATAAAATCAAATAGATTAAGAAGTATGAATTAGGTTCAAGCTATTGCTACTAATGACTAACGACTAACGACTAACATTCCTAACAAGTTAATTTTATTTATACTGACCTACTTAACTAGTAATCAATCTGCCTTAATATCTCTTCGACGATAGTTTCTGGAGTAAGAGAAACATCAACTATTAAAGCATCTTGGGGTTCTTCTAAAGTATCGAACTGACTTTGAAGTAGACTAGAACTCATAAAGTGTCCTGTGCGCTGCTGAATCCTGCTTTGAACACAGTCATAGCTGCCACGAAGATAGATAAAGACAACATTGGTGTGATTGTTGTGTAGAATCTGACGATACTGAGATTTGAGTGCGGAACAGGCTAAAATACCCTGTTGATTACTGTTCAAAGTATTGGTAATCAATTGGTTCAACTTTTCTAGCCAAGGCAAGCGATCGCTATCTGTCAGAGGAATACCACGATTCATCTTCTCGATATTTGCTGGGGAATGGAAATCATCTGCATCATAAAAAGCCCAGCCAGTGCGATCGCTCAAAAGCTTACCGATAGTCGATTTTCCTGTCCCAGAGACTCCCATGACGATATAAAACATGCAATTTTAATTTATTTAATTTAAAACCGAGGATCAACGGTAAAGTATATATCTAAATATTGATTGATTTTTTTTAAGCTCATTTTTTAATTCTTTTTATGAACTCGATGACAACGACCTCTTCTACGGCAGCTTATGATGTGGTAGTTATTGGATCTGGTATTGGTGGTTTAGTAACAGCTACTCAATTAGCAGCTAAAGGAGCAAAAGTATTAGTTCTAGAGCGATACTTAATTCCCGGTGGTAGTGGTGGATATTTTGAGCGAGAAGGATATCGCTTTGATGTGGGTGCATCGATGATTTTTGGCTTTGGTGACCAGGGTACAACCAATCTGCTGACTCGGGCTTTAGATGCGGTAGATATGAAAATTGAAACCTTTGCTGATCCCGTACAGATTCACTACCATTTACCAGACGGCTTAGAACTCAAAGTCCATCGTGATTATGAAGCATTTTTACAAGAATTAATTGCTATCTTTCCCCACGAAGAACAAGGGATTCGCGCATTTTATGGCAAATGTTGGGAAGTATTTAATTACCTCAACTCCATGGAATTGCTCTCACTAGAAGAACCCAGATATTTAATGCGAGTATTCTTCCAAAAACCTTGGTCTTGCCTGGGTTTAGCCAAATATTTACCCCTAAACGTTGGTGATATTGCTCGTAAACATATCAGTGATCCCAAGCTGCTTCAATTTATTGATATGGAATGTTATCTGTGGTCAGTTGTCACCGCTGATAAAACCCCGATGATCAATGCCGGCATGGTATTTAGCGATCGCCATTATGGAGGTATTAACTATCCTAAAGGCGGTGTCGGACAGATTGCCCAGAAGTTAGCCGATGGCTTGGTTAAAGCTGGGGGAGAAATTAAATATAAAGCCAGAGTAACTAAAATTATCCTAGAGAATGGTAAAGCAGTCGGTGTCAAACTAGCAGACAATACCGTATATCGCGCTAAAAAGATAGTTTCCAACGCCACACGCTGGGATACCTTCGGCAAACTACTTCCTGCCGAACATATGCCCAAAAAAGAGCAGAAATGGCAGCAGAGATATCAAAAGTCGCCGAGTTTCCTCAGTTTGCATCTAGGAGTTGAGGCCAGTGTATTGCCCGCAGGTACTGATTGTCATCATATTTTGCTGGAAAGCTGGGACAAAATGGAATCAAGCGAAGGTACAATTTTTGTTTCGATTCCCACTCTGCTAGATTCTAGTTTGGCTCCTCCAGGACATCATATCGTGCATACTTTTACTCCTAGCTGGATGGAAGACTGGCAAGGATTATCAACCCCAGAATATGAAGCCAAAAAAGAAACGGCAGCAGCTAAGTTAATCAATCGTTTAGAGGCGATTTTCCCTGGACTATCCGCAGGGCTAGACTATCAAGAAGTAGGTACTCCCCGTACTCATCGTCGATTCCTCGGTCGAGAAGATGGCACTTATGGACCCATCCCCCGTCGTAAATTAGCGGGTTTATTAGGTATGCCCTTTAACCGCACCAGTATCCCTGGGCTATATTGCGTAGGAGACAGTACTTTTCCTGGTCAGGGTTTGAACGCCGTAGCTTTCTCTGGAATGAGCTGTGGACACCGCGTCGCAGTTGATCTAGGACTATAAAATATTTGTTTAGTTGCAGGATAATATGCTGGAGGTTGTAGCTGTATAGCTATCCATCACATTCTTTTAGCAAAAAAAACATGATATTTTACAAATTGTTGCATATTTGAACAATGTTACAAATAAATTAGCAATGGATAAAATAGATTACTGGTTCCTTGACTCTGCCATAGAAGATGTAATTGGTTTTAGTTGGATCGTTCCTAATAAAATAGGAGAGATTGGAATTAATCGTGAACCATTAAATATCAGTATTGCCGACATGGCGTTTGCAATGGAACGCTTATTTCAAGAAGGTACTATGTTAGCTATAACTCCTCTGGATTTAAATTTTTTATATTTTGAAGAACAAAAAATATTAAACATAAATTTACTAAATCAAAAAGGATATATACCTTCTCTAAAAGAAATTAAAAATGCTTTAAAACAACAAGACATAGAAGGGATATATAACAACGAACAACTTTACTATTTTTTGACTACAAAAGGAGGAAAGTTATGGGAATCTTTTTCTTATCCAAAATGGGAGAAAAAGATTAATTATGAAATAAGAGAGAGATATATTGAAGTTTCTGGGACTAATTTTACCTTGATCAGAAGATTTATCGAAAAATATCATTTATTTAATTATGATAGCTATAATGTTACTTGTCCTGTATTAAATACACAAATATGGAATGAAATCATTCCCTTTCAATGTGTTTATTGGAAAAGCTTTCCACTTGGTTACAAAGTCAATTGTCAAATAAGATATGAGAAGGTTAATAGAGAAAGTATAAATAATAATAGAAAATTACTTAATCAAAGAAAAGCAGCAAACAATTGGTATCGTAATTTAACAAAATGGTATATAAATTACTATGATTCTGACAACTAACAACTAATTATTTCTTAACTATATAATGCAAAAACACTTCCTGCTCAACTTGCTTAGTTTCTA
>CBDUCX010000237.1:0-8990 GCA_965365755.1 uncultured Pleurocapsa sp. | reverse complement strand
ATTTTGCAAGAAAATTGGCTACGCACCACAGTTATTTCTGAAAATATGTTGTCTTTAGTTACGAATATTGAGAGTAAGATATTGAAACTAGAAGTAGCATATAGCAGCTATGGTTATGTATCAGGTTGGAATAATGCTTGGGGATTAATGAAAGATCTGGAATTAATTACTAACAAAGGAGGACTTTATTTATTTAGTATTAATAATTTAGATAACTGTATAGAATCCTTGGCAAAATTAGAGTTAAATGGAATTGGCGAAAAAACAAGTGAAGGTTTTGGACGAGTAAAAATCTGCGATCCTTTTCATCTTAAGTTTCGAGAGAGTTTATTAGACAATAATTAATTTTATTATGAGTTTATCCACTAAACAGAAATCTGCCTTAGAAATACAAAGAGGCATTTTGCAAGCTGAAGATGATATTGTTTTGGCAATACAAGATGCTTTAAACAAAACAACTACTTATGGCAATTTAGAAGAATCCCAGTTTAGAAATTTAGTTCGTGTGGCTGACAGTACCGAAAGTACAGAGGCAATTAAAAATTTTCTCCGCTATCAAACAGGAAGAGATAACAAGTGGGGTAGAGGTAAAAATTCTTTAGCTGAAAATATTATTAATGATATTGATGACTTGTTAAAAGAGAAAGCAACAAATATTGCTACCGATGCCAATACTGAAGATATTAAATCAATTCATATTAAGTTGATTCGTCTTTACTTAGGCTATGGTGCAAGACATCTTAAATATCTTCAACCTAGTAATTAAAATAAATCGGCAACGAATCAAAAAAAATGAGAAACACACTAATTTGTACAGTTGGAACAAGTCTATTAAATAACTTAAAATTTTCCTCTGAAGAATCGATTCAAAAAGCATTTCAAAAAAATAACTTAAATCAATTAGCGCTGCTTTTATTAAACAAAGAAAATACTGAAAGAATATGTGGAGCAGAAATAAATTCTATTACCAGGATTTGTAAACAAGATTTTCTAGATGAGAAACTCGGATTGATTTTTTTAGTTTCTGATACTGATGATGGTAGAAAAATTGGAAAACTACTCAAGCTATATTATGAAAACTCAACTAATCCTATAGGCTTTAGGAAAGTTGATGTCAGAGTGCTAGAAGGATTAAGAGATGATGATGTCAAAGCTTTCAAGCAACAAGGACTCAAAAACCTAGTTAAAGAAATAAGTACAGAAGTAAGAAAATTCTCACCAGAAGCGATCTCAATTAATGCGACAGGTGGTTATAAGGCACAAATTTCTTTTGCAGGGATGATTGGACAAGCCTTGGAAATTCCTGTTTATTATCTGTTCGAGAAGTTTTCAGAAATAATTGAATTACCACCTCAACCAATTGCTTTAGATTTGGCTTTTTGGTTAAAAAATTATCGACTTTTTGACCTACTTGAAACAGAACAATATGTTAATAAATCCGAGATAGACGCAGATTTAAATAATGAGTATATCAAAACTATAATTGAAGAAAAAGATGATGATCCGATTGTTTATTTGTCGGCAATGGGAGTTTTGTTTCATGAACGTTCTCGATTACAATTTGCCAAACAAAAAACTACTTTGCTTTCATTAATTCCTCAAGACAGTACCGATCCTAAAAAGAAAGCAATTAAATTAAGTGACGACCATCATGGCAATAATGTTTTAAAGAAATTTTCTGAAAAAGTTCGACGAGATCCTTACGTAGTAAAAATAGTTAATTCCTTGGCTTATAGTAGTTATCAAAATAATTCCATTAAATCAACAGAAGCAAACGGACTTGTCTATTTTGTCTTGACTAATACAGATAGGGGTTTGGGTATATGTATTCAAACAACAGGACGTAATTTGGAAGAAACAAATACGATCGCTATTCATCTAGCTGAAAAATATAGTAAGTAGAAAATTAATTATGTTTGATACCTTTAGAAATAGATTAGAAATAACTGGAACTTTATCAACAATTACCGCTTTACGTATTGGCGCGGGAAGCGATCCAGAACCCACTGGTTCAGATTTGCCTGTCATTAAAGATGCCTTAGATCGTCCTTACATTCCTGGTTCAAGTTTTAAAGGTGCAATGCGATCGCGTTTAGAAAGTTTTCTCAGGGGTATTTTAGGCAGCGATCGCTCTTTAGTTGCTAATCCTGCTAATAATGAAGAATGGTCAATTACATCAACAGAAATTAAAGATTTACAAGAAGAATTTGCAGATGATAAAACTTTAACTAATGCAATTATAGAACAAACAGATTTAATTTCTCGTTTATTTGGTTCTCCTTGGTTGGCTAGTAAATTCCAAGTACGAGACTTAACAGTAGTTGCTGATGATTGGTTTGGACAATATCAAGAAAGAGATGGAGTAGCGATTGATCGCGATACGGAAATTGCTGCTGATGGAAAACTTTACGATTTTCAAGTAGTTCCTGCGGGGACATCTTTTGAATTTAAAGCTGTTGTAGAAAACGCAGAAGACCGGGAGTTAGGTTTATTAGTAATTGGTTTACATCAGTTTGAAAGTGAACAAGTTCCTTTGGGTGGAGGTAGTTCTCGTGGGTTAGGAGTTGTCAAGCTAGAAATCAATCAGATGAAATGGTTTGATTACCCAAAAAATAGACCAGATTTGCTTTTAGAATACCTGCAAAAAATAGTTAGAAATGATGAATCTGCTTATGAAGATGCCACTGATTTTAAAGACCAATGGGTAGCAAAATTAATCGATTATTTACAAACTCAACTATCTACTATAAAAACAACTCCAGCTAATAGTTAATCAAGCAAAATAAATTAGCAATGACTATAACTTCTAATCAACCCAAACAGAAAATAACCTTTTATTCAGCACTATTTGAACCATTACAAGTAGCTGTCGAAGTAGTATCTACTAATTGGGAAGATGATTATGTAGATAAGTTAGATGAGTATCAGCGTTTAAGTATACCTGAATATTGTATTGTCGATTATTTAGCGATCGCTAGTAGAAGTTATTTAGGCAATCCTAAAGTATCAACAGTCTTTGTTTATTTACTTGATGATAACGGAATTTATCAACCAAAAGCTTACCGAGATCAAGAACTAATTAAATCTAAAACTTTTCCCGAATTAAAACTCACTCCAGAGCAAGTGTTTGCAGCATAAATTATACTTAACATCATTATAAAACTATGCATAAAAGATTAGTCAATCATTGCACAATCGATTTCTCAATTATTCCTGAAGGGCCAATTTTAGTTAAATCAGGTCAAGAAGGTATTGACCCGACTAAACCCCAGATGGAATTTGTGGAAACTTTTCATCAAGGAGGTAAGACTATTTATCTACCTGGAAGCGGTTTAAAAGGTGCTATTCGCGCTCATGCAGAACGGATAGTCCGTACTGTAGGAAGAAGCAAACGTGATCCGAACAACCCTGAATTACTTTGGGCTGGTAATCCCTTAGATTTAGATAGTTACCAGTATTTAGAAGATAAATCTCCTACTGATATTCATCGACTGTCTTCTTTTACCGATAAAATGTTTGGCAGTACTGCGATCGCCAGTAGAATTAGAATCGAAGATGCTTATCCCGATCCAGAACAACCCCTTAAGCTGGAAGAACGTAATGGTGTAGCCATAGACAGGGTATTTGGTTCTGTTGCTGTAGGTCCTTTCGATTATCAAGTCTGTACTTCAGGGGAATTCCGCACTAAAATTCACCTCAAAAACTTTTCTCTGGCGCAATTAGGGTTAATTGGCTTAGTGCTAAGAGACTTGAATGAAGGCTGGTTTGGCTTAGGTTTTGCCAAGTCTCGCGGTTTAGGCACGGTCAAGATTAAATATAATTCGGCTTCGGTGCAATACCCAGGGTGTCAGTTAATTGAAGAAAGTAAAGAGTTTAATTTGATTGGTCAAGAGCGCAAGTTTACTCACAATCACTTATTAGGTGCAGGAGAATTCTTAAACGATGAGGAAGCTCAAAACTATGGTTTTCCCAAACCTGACTGTCAGATTACTCCAGTGACAGCAGAATCAATGATCTATGGCTTTGGAGTACAACAAAATTGGTTAGGAAGCGATGAAACAGGGGTTCCCAATCTCTTTCTGATTGCGGTTAGAGCCTGGAGTAAATTATTAGAGGTAGGAGTTGCTGCATAATGGCTTTTGTTGGTACGAAGAATATAAATTCTCTCGAAGAATTAAAAGAGTTTTTAACAGATCTAAAACAAGATAGTAATTACTATTTTTTGCGATCGCCACACAAAGTTAGTGGTATCAAACCAGACTTACCAGAAGATATAAACTCTGCTAAAGAAGGACAAATATTTAACTCTCAATGGGAATTACGCTGGAAACGAAAGGGAGCAAAATATGAACTATTCCTATTGAGTACTGTTGCGCCTAAACCTGATTGGAAATTTGAACCCATTGGTAAAAATCGTAAAGATATTGATTGGAAAACTGAGGATCGCAACGCCTTGTTATATGAAGCAAATGAGAAAATAAGCGATCGCGAAATTCGCTCTAAAGAAACTCGTTTCCCTCAAGGATTTAGTCATAATCTTACCCAAATTGGTCAACGCTACTTTTTAGATAGCCAAACTGCAACTGTTCACTTCGTGGCATTAACTGTTAAAGCCTAATAAATCTTTTTTCTATTTCATAATTATAAATTCCCCAAATAATCAAAATATTATGCGAACTCCTCCAATAAGAAGGAATCAACAACAAGACGAACGCAGTCCTAAACCCTATGCAATGGTTAGCTTTCCCCAAAAGCCAATTGTTCGTAAAAAACCAGCAGGACACGATAAATACTTACCACAACACTGTCATGGAATATTACATCTAGAACTTACTGTTTGTACCTCTCTTCATATATCAACAGGTGTTGTCGCAATGGGAGAAGATGTAAATAAACGAGGTATTCCATTAATTAAAACAATGGAAACCAGAGATACTCAACAGTTAATTATTCCAGGTAGTTCCTTAAAAGGCGTGGTTCGTTCGGTTTACGAAGCGATAACCAATAGTACTTTAGGAGTTGTCGGCAGAGAAAAAGGTCGAGTTCCCAGAGATCGCTTTCCTTGTCGAGATAAAACAAAATTATGTCCTGCCAGTCGAGTTTTTGGGGCAATGGATTGGCAAGGCTTAATCAATTTTAACGATGCCAAATGCCAAAAAAGACAGTTTGCGATTGGGTTTATGCCTTCTCTTTATGCCCCCGATACCAGAAGAAAAGCCTACTATAAAGGCAAGTATGTAGCTGGCAGAAAGTTTTATTACAATTTCAGTCGAGCAGTTGATAAGGGTCAAAATCGAGGTATTCCCGTACAACAAGCGGGGACAAAGTATATTTTTACTACCCAAATTCAATATAAAAATTTGACTGAAGCTGAATTAGGCACTCTATTGGTAATTTTAGGACAAGATAAAAATAATGCGATCGCCTTAAAAATTGGTGGAGGGAAACCAATTGGGATGGGGACAGTTACTACAGAGGTTACTGAACTCGAACATTATCAAAATATACGCGATCGCTATCAAAAATACGATACTTCTTCAGATGTTGTTTCAGCTCAAGAATTACAACATTTAATTGATAAATTTATTAAAACTGCTCATCAAAATTTAATTGAATCCACTCAAATGAGAGAAATCGCAAATATTCTTAAATATTCTACAACTGAAAAACCCCCTGAAGGAATGTACTAATGCCGCTACGCTTAAGTAACAACTAACAATTCAAATACTGTAAGGGTTTCAAGTTAAACAAATTGTATCTCTATTTGTACCCAAATCTACTAAACAGTCATGATTAAAGAAGAAGAACTAACAGCAGCACAATGGCAATCGGCTCACCAAATAGCTATTAAGTTGGCACAGAAAACGGATGTCAACGAATTTCGTAAAGCGATCGCTTATTTGAGGATAATTAGCAATCAAGATAATGCGGGAAAAAGATTTTTTTCGTACCTCAACACCTTAGCCAAAAATGGAGATAGGATTGGTCATAGTAAAAGAACTAAACATTATTATCAGGATATTTTTGATGTTTGTAACGATTATCTAGTGGCTTATCAAGCAGATACTTCCATAATGTTGCAAATACTAGGTTGGGCAGCCAGATTAGTTAAATATTATCAAGAAAATCCTGTAGGAGAAGACTTTATTTCCTCATCAGGAAATACAGAGCCTTTAGTCTCCAAAAGACAAGAAGAAATAGCAAAACAGATTGCTGACAACGATTTTACTGAAGGTCAAATTGTCGATGCCATTGTCAGCGGAAAAAGTACTAAAGGCAATAAAGTAACCTACACCATTGCCAATACAACTATCAAACTAACTAATAAAGAACCTAAACTCTTTGATAAGTTATCAGAAGGACAAGCAGTAAAGGTGCAAATAATCAAACTGGACGATGGAAAAGTCAAAAAAATCAAGTTTTGTGACTAACAAACTACTAGACTACTAAACTACTACTCAGGATCGACAACGTTACCCATAAAGAGAATAGTTTCGGTAATATCGTCGCGGATGGCAAAAAAGAAAGGACGATTAACATTCATCTGAAATGGTTGAGTTTCAGGGGTAGCAGAAGTAATACGAATGCCGATAGAAGTAACCCCCGCAGCTTCTGTTCCCTCTTCATTAACTTCGATTACGGCTTTATGTTTAACCCTATCTATTACCACCGAACTATCAGTCATCGGTGAAAAATCTGCCTGCTGAGAATTGAAAGCCTGCTGTATCCCCAGAGATCTCAAAATATCTTTTAGTTGGGCATCGTATACCAGCTTAAACTTAGGCAGAGTAATGTTGCCTGGTTGCGATCGCATTTGACTCAGCCATTCTTGCCAGTTATCCAAGTTTAGCTGTTGATTAAAATGTTGGAGACTGCTGGTTGCTTGGGGAAGAAAAATATACATCCCCAGTTCGGCTTTTTTGCCGTAGGGTAAGCGTATCGCCTGAAATTGTTCATTGGCATAATAACGATAGTCTCCTGTCTGACTCATCATTGCCACAGGTTTTGTCTGATCAGGCGGAAGAGAAAAAGGCTGTTGGGTAGTAGCATCAGCATCAAATTTTTTTGTCCAACTACCTTTGAAATAAATAGCATTAATTAGATATAAGGCATCTTCTGGAAAGACAGAATCAACAATTTTAGGAATCTTTTGCGCCGTATTTTGAGCCACCCATTGATTAATCCGATGCTTAACCGAGGCATCAGCAAAATTTAGATTGCTTACTTTTGCCAGATAAAAGTTTTGGCTATTATTAACAAACTGTTCTTTTAAAGCAATATCTTGGTTAACCCATAAAGAATTGGCGATCGCCAACTGTACATCAGCATCAGCAGTTGTGAGTGCTTCCATCAGTTTGGCATAGCTAGGATCGACGTTTTCACCAACGGTGCGTGCCGTCTCCGTCGTTTTACGGCGGAGTAATCTGTCACTTGCCAACTGATCTAACCCCAAAACTGTATTTATTTCTGCCAAAGTTGACCCCGCAGTACCATTACGCATCATTGCCAGAGCGATCGCCACACTGTTCGGGGAAATAACTATATTCTTATTCTCAGATTCTTGCTGTGCCTGAATTTGGCTAAATAAATTAAACCCAAAACGGTTACTGGCACTAACTAGCTGACTCATATTTGTCTCTGTAGCCACTGAACTGACTATCAATTTAGGAGCAGTAATTTGGTTCTGAATTGAAGCTTCCAAAGGAGGAAATGTTAGCTGTTTATTCCAGGGGTTAGTTGAATTTATCGAGCCAACTTCTTCTTGTGATACTATCCCTGCCAAGATTAAAAGCAAGCTCACAGCGAAAGTTCCCAAAATAGTATTACGGTTCATTAGCTAGGAAAATAATAGATGGGGATTATGGTAGCTGAAGACGGAATCAATCAACAAGAGGTTTCTCTGGCAAGTCACTAAATTTATCGGTGCCAAGTAATTACTGTTTTTTTTACTATTTTTTCTTTAGCATATGGAAATAATTATTACAGCAATCCCAGCTATCTATTGTAGTGCTTAAGTACAACGTTATTGATTATAATGCTACACAAATAAACTACCAAATTCAGGTTGATTTGAATCAGTATTTTCCTCTCGGCTACCAAATAACCAAGCGATTCGTGTTACTCCCATCTCATTCGATGATTACCTAGATACAATACCGATTTTTATTGATTTACTGTTATTTTCTTTCGATAGTCTTATAACAAAATAAGAATATTTAGTGGAGTAAAATACCAAAATTGAATTTTAATTATTTCAAAATTGTCTCCCCAACAATGGTTAAATTATTTTTAATCTCCAAGCTTTCTGATATCTGGAGTAATTTTATTTCTTAGCTTTTTTAGTTCAATAACTACCAAGTAAATATAATTTTCCATTGCTTAACTATTGGTCTTTATACTAATAAATTGGTAAGTAACGATTATCTAGTCTAAAAAAGTAAAAATCAATGAATATCTACGTTCTTAGAAATAACGCTGTCAAAAGCAAAAATAGATTGTTGGGCAAAATTCGTAATACTCAGCAAAACCTAAATTACCTAAGAGATTTAGAGTCCTGGGGAAGTTTAGAAATTGTTGACACTGGCGAGGCTTATATTAAGTACAGATTAATTTAAGTTTTCCAACTCTTAGCTTAACAGCATAGATTCTAATTAACTGTCTTAAACTCACAAAGGCAGTTTTTTTGATTATTTTTTGAATCAACTAATATTATTGATTGGCACATTGATGATACTTAGTACCATGGGAGCAAGTCAGTATTTTAGTTAAATCAAAAAAGCCTTAATCTACAGTTAGCCGATAGTGTTAAACTAATAAACGCACTAAAAAAATTCACACATTCAGGATTTCGGGTGTTTTCTGAGCCAGAAAATGTCCCTGAATGGAGGATTAACCCGAAACAGGAGTAAAAAATAATATGCCAGTAGTTTCTCTTGCAGAACTTTTAGAATCTGGGGTTCACTTCGGTCACCAAACCCGTCGTTGGAATC
>CBDUCX010000236.1:0-9000 GCA_965365755.1 uncultured Pleurocapsa sp. | reverse complement strand
ACCAGCTTTTTGCTTATCCAGACATTGCTCGTGAATTTCTCTTGCTGTTAAGAATTTGGTCGGAAAAAGCCAAGGAGAGGATGTTAGAGAATAATCTTTGGCAAAAACTGCGACTAGTGACGGTTAATTCTACAGAAATTTTGCTGCCTCTATCTATCAATCCCTCTCTCTTGAATACGGCGTTGGTTATTAATTTACCTGAGTTTACCTCGGCTCAAGTTCAGGATCTGGCAAATCGCTATGGAGAAGAGTTAACCGAACAACAAATCGAGCAATTGGTGACCCTGCTGGGGGGACATCCTTATCGCTTGCAGTTGGCATTTTATCACCTACAGCAGCAGACTATCACCCTGAAAGAATTGTTAAGCAATTCTAAGATTACCTTGGCTATCTATGGCGAACATCTACAACAACAATGGTGGAATCTGCGACGATACCCTGAATTGCTCCCTATCTTTACTCAAATTGTGAGCAACCCCAAACCCGTAGAAATAGGATTATACTCAGGTTCACAGTTGGAAAAAATGGGATTGGTTCACCTAGAAGGAGAGCAGGCAAGTCTGGCTTGCGAGTTATTTCGTCCGTTTTTCAGCGATCGCCTATCCCAACCCAGCAGTTAAGAGAGAGCAAAAACAGGCATAGGTATTGCCAGAATACACCCTACAAAAAGGTAAGTTCGATGAGTAAAAATTTACTAGTTTTGGCTATGGAAGTAGGGACATAAAGACTTAGGGACATAAAGACTTAGGGAATAGCCCATTACTTTGTTTTCAAACCTGTAAAATTCACCCATTCTGTAATCAAGAACTATGTAGGTCGGTATTCATAAAATTAACTTGTTAAGACTGTTAGTTGTTAGTCTTTAGTCTTTAGTCTTTAGTGGTAATAACTTTAATCAGATTCGTGCTTTTTAACCTATTTAACTTTATTTTGCTCTACTTACTTAATTGCAGATAAACTTAATTATACTGATTTTTAAACCATTTAATTCGTAACTACAGCTTTTAATTCATTTGGTGATAATTCTAATAAATCCAAACCTCGTTCAAATATTTCATCGATAGGTAACATTTGCCCATCAGTGGTCATAAATTTATGGTCTTTAGTGGCTTTAATAGTTGTGTCATTATCTAAAGTATATTCAAAGATTTCTTGCATACCTCGATTGTGCCATTGAGCAATTAGTTGAGTATAAACAAAACCATTTTTATCTACAGTATAAACGTTGCATTTAATTTGTTTTTCAACTATTTTTCCTATAGGTAATGCGCCATATTCTACGGTTTGAATTTCGGTATCATAACTGAGACAATACTCAGCAAACAAAACCATTTGATCGAATAGTTCGTTAGCTAATTCTTTTCTTACGCCATTTTTAGCTGAACCATCAATAAACTTCTCTCGATGCTTTTCCATTTCCGCTAATTTCTTCTTACCCATGCAGTTGTGGGCAATAAAGTCATTAGCAATAAAATTATGATTATGAGGAATAGTGAGATCGAATACCTCTTCTTTGCCTACATATTCAATACTGACTATCTCATCCCAAAAGACCTCTGAGTTAGCAATGCTATCTAATCGTTGACTATTAAAAGCTGTTGCGAAATTCTGCACTCTATGACGTGCTAAACTTCGACTGGGTTGTTGAAAATTCAAACCAGATGACATTGTTCCTCTGGGGACACCAACGACCCTATCTATATCCTTCCAAGTCATGCCACTAGAATATTTTTCATCACGGATCAAATGAATGACATCTTGAGGAATTGTATGCTTAGAATTACACTTTAGTTTGTTTTTGACAACTTGATAACAGTCTATTGCTTGTTGGGATTTAGCCAGACTGAGATAGGGTTTAATCAGTTGATAGAACTTTGTTACTTCTTCTCTTCCCGTTACTTGAGCGCGGTAAGAAATATGGGGTTTATTTTTATAAGTAATTTGTTTAATATTAAATAAAGCTATAATTCCTAAACGTAGTAAGAGATGTTGTATTTGTTCGACTAAAATTTTAGAAGTAGAATTATAGGCAGTATGACCTGTTTTATTATCAAAACTACCATCAGTTGACCATAAAGTTCCTAAAAATAATTGCAATTGCTGTTTAGATAAATTAAATACCCATTGAGGAATTTCTTTGTCTCTAGAATGAGCACGTTTAACATTACTATCTACCCATTGATTAAACTTAGTTAAAAACCCAATTCGGACATAGCTAACTGTTTTTTTATTGGGATGTATTTGACAATCGACGGGTGCTAATGAACCAAAAAGCTCGTGGCAACATTGATTAAAGTCTTTAATTAGTTGTGGATTGCTATTGCAGAAATAACTATTAGCAGGAGATTTGGTAGATAAATGTCCATCTCCGATTAAATAGGCAATTAACTTTATCTTTGCTTCAGAGACTTTACTGATATGACTTAGGGGCAGGTTTTTCGCTAGTCCAATGCGATCGCCTAAACTAAAATCTTCTAATTTCTGCCAACCTAAAAGAGTATAAAAAAGATGATCTTTAGTAGCTTTAATTTTACGATTGGTTCTAGTTGTTATTTCCCAAACTTCTTTTATTCCATTGGGATAGATTGCTTCAATCGACTGTGACTCTATTTTTTGAGTGGTTTGATTTAGGGTAAATATCTGTTTATTGAGCCAATCTTGGGGGTTACTAGCTATTTCTTTTAAAGTTACTAATTGACCTGTATTAGTATCAACAACCTTTGTGGAACCAGACAGACATCTACGAAGTAAGTCAGCTTCACCCAAAGAATAACCTGCTAATTCTTGAGCAATCTTCATAATTTGCTCTTGATAAACAATTACACCATAGGTTTCTTTGAGGATTGGTTCTAAGATCGGATGTTGATAACTAACCTTTTCTCTACCATGTTTGCGATCAATAAAAATGGGGATTAATCCTGCGTCTAATGGCCCTGGACGATAGAGAGCAGAAATCGAAGAAAGATCTTCAATACCAGAGGGTTTTAAGTCTCTAGTAATCTGCTTCATACCATCAGATTCTAATTGAAAGATACCTTCCAAATTTCCTGCGCGGAATAGTTTATGTGTCTCTTGAATATCCGCTGGTAGTTTTTTTTGCTTACCTTTGGCAATAATTTCCAGGGCTTTCTTTTCATCCAAAGGTATTTGATCTAAATCTAAAGTCACTCCTTGGGTTTGCTTAACTAATCCTGCTGCACGTTGAATAGTAGTCAAGTTTTTTAAGCCGAGAAAGTCCATTTTTAATAGACCCATTGCCTCAACATCTTCCATATAATATTGAGTAATTACCGACCCGTCATTATTTCTTTGTAGGGGCACAATTTCGTCTAAAGGTTGAGAAGAAATTACCACTCCCGCAGCATGAACCCCAAAAGTCTTATTAGTACCTTCAATGCGAATTGCCATATCGACCCAATTACGGATTTTAACGGAACCAACTTCTTCTTTATTGTCGTTATAAATTGGTACACTTTCAGTTTCGTAAGCCTGTTTAAAAGCAGGTTCGGGAGTGTCATCAGAAATCATTACCTTAAGCTTGGCTGGCTTACCCCGCGCTACAGGAATCATCTTGGCAATGCGATTTTGATCGCCGAAGTCCACGCCTAATACTCGTCCCACATCTTTTAATACCGCCTTGGAAGTCATGCGGTTAAAGGTGATAATCTGGGCAACATTAGCCTCGCCATATTTTTCTGTAACGTACTTAATCATATCAGCACGGCGATCAGGACAGAAATCTGTATCCACATCAGGCATTGATTTCCGTTCAGGATTGAGAAAACGCTCAAACAGTAACCCGTGATGAATCGGGTCGATATTAGTTATCTTGAGACAGTATGCTACTAACGAACCTGCGGCGGAATTGTGAATTGCGATCGCATTTCCGACATAAGAAGTATCTTCAGGAACGGTAATATCATAGACTTTTCCTGTATGGTGGAATTTAGTTGCGGATCTAATCTTGAGATAAATATAGCGGTCATCGATAAAAAAACTATCGTTGCGATCAAACTTTTGCTGTTTGATACCAATAGGAAAATCGAGAAAATCAGCATTCCAATCTAATAATTGTTTGCCTGCTAATTTAACGGAATATTCTGGATGCCAATTACTATTCTGTTTTTGTTTGCTGATAATAATTGATGCCCAGTAACCAAATCTTGCTAGTAATAATCTCAACTGAGAAGCTAAGACTTTAGATGTGGTTGTGTATTTAATACAGAGAGTTTTTTCTTTATTCCCTGCATGACCATCACCACGAAACATATAGGCAATTAAGATCTTGATATATTCTGATTTACCATGAGTGATAATCTTGTTGTAAACCTGTTTATTATTTGCTCCTTTACCTGCTATAGCAGTTAAAAATTCGCCCACAATTCGGGAGTAGCAAAGTACCTGCTGAGAATGATGAGTTGGATGAGGAATAATCGATGATTCTAAACCAAAAATACGCTCAAGTAGAGAGACAATTTCATTAGCATGATTAGTTTCATCTTTTGATAAGCCGAAACCTACTGCACATTCTCTTTCTCCCAATCTAGACCATCCTTCAGCAATATAGTAGCCTAATAGTCTGGCAAAGTCTTCATTGAATTGAATATAGCGAGGAATCTTTTTAGTTGTTAAATGATTAGTACCAATTTCGTACCAGATATATTCATTATCGAAATATAAATATTCTTTTTGTTCGATAAAATCTAATAAGTCAAAAGTAATTTCTGATTCAACAGAAGGAACTCGGGGAAAAACCACAAAATCATTTTCTTTAAGTTTTCCTGCTTC
Organism: uncultured Pleurocapsa sp.; assembly: GCA_965365755.1. Taxonomy (GTDB): domain Bacteria; phylum Cyanobacteriota; class Cyanobacteriia; order Cyanobacteriales; family Xenococcaceae; genus Waterburya. The sequence goes on along the minus strand of CBDUCX010000236.1, from coordinate 4,212 downwards.
AATCCATTGTAAAGAATAATCTTGATAAGGCTTTGGCTTACAGTATCTAGTACAAGTAGGCTTACAAACAGTTGCTTTCTTGACACCATTAACTACACAATCTTCGGTTGTCAATGCCCAAATTTTATGATCCTGAGTCAAAGATAATTCTAAATTACTGACTTTTAATTTGACAATTTCTTCATCACAATCATATTCGTGCTTATGAGTAATTGTTTGTAGATTTCCTTGGTGGGTAACTATCTCTTGCCCTACTTGAATATCTTTAATTGCTATCTCTTGACCACTAGATAACATTACTTGGGTATTACCTAATACGCATCCCCTACCAGGCCCTACTGGGATATCATTATCCCTAGCATATTTAATATAGTCCCACACGACTAAAAAGTAGGTAGAGAAGCCCTTTTCTTGCATGACCTGAAGTTCAACTTCGATCCGCTGCATGTATTCAGGAGGAACTTCACTATGGTTGCGACACTTGAGCCTTTCCAGTAATCCTTGGCGAGTAACTTCTTCCAAATAACTATCAGCAGTATGTCCCGCAGGCACAGGATAGTCAGGAATACGGGGTTCCCCTAAAATATTATAAGGTTGAACTTTATCCGCCACTTCCACAGTAGTAGCGATCGCTTCCTCAATGACCTCATCCTCTAAATGATCGCGAAACAACAGCCGCATTTCGTCCGCAGACTTAAGATACTCTGTCCCACTGTAGCGTAAGCGTTTATCATCGGTAATCCGCTTTTGTGTCAAAATGCACAATAAAGCATCATGGGCTTCCACGTCATAGCAGGAAATAAAGTGAGAATCATTAGTAGCCACAATCTTGATTCCCAACTTGCGGGCAATATTGACAATTGCTACATTCACGATCCTGTCTTCTGGTGAACCATGATCCTGAATTTCTAAATAATAATCCTCTCCAAATACATCTTGATACCATTTAGCCACCTTCTCCGCATGGGCTAAATCCCCTTTTAAAATTGCCTGGGGTACTTCTCCTCCTAGACAAGCACTGGTGACAATCAACCCCTCGTGATGCTTTTCTAATAATTCCTTATTAATACAGGGGCGAGCAAAAATACCACTACCCTGATAACCTTTGAGGTGAGAAACCGTGGTTAGCTTAACTAGATTCTTGTATCCCTGGGTATTCTTCGCCAATACCACCTGATGATACTTGCGGTGACGCTTTTTCTTTTCGGTAATATTGACCTCAATGTCTCCATTGATCACATACATCTCATTGCCAATAATCGGCTTGATGCCCTTTTTGCGACAAACTTTAATTAGTTCGATCGCACCATACATGACCCCGTGATCCGTCAGGGCGATCGCTGGCATCTCTAATTCCAAGCAGCGATCAATCAACTGGGGTATCTGGGATGCACCATCAAGCAAGCTATAGTCGCTATGGATATGTAAGCCAACAAAAGACATAGATTCAGTTAACAGTCAACAGTTATCAGTAAACAGGTATTCATTATTAACGATCTACGCTTGTTGTGGGGGAGAGAGTAAGAATATTTAAGATTTAGGGATAAAGCGATCGCACTTTTAGATCTCATTCAATAGAGCGATTTAGATAAAATTACTTTGAACGAGGACGTTGGGGAATTTCTAGTCCATAAAGAAACAAGTTGAGAATTTCTAAAGGTGACATCGGAGGGCTATGAATCATAAAATCATCATTACCAGGATGAAGGTGAAAACGCAGACCTCTTTGCTCATTATTATGACTCGGCAAATTTAGATCATATCTAATAAACCTAGTCGGATAATCATCAGGAAATCTAATCTCAAAATTAAAACCAATAATTGCTGCGGGTTTAGGAGTTTCGTCAATCAAAATAGCAAAGTCAAACCAAGATGTATCATATTTCTCAAAGTGAGGGATTTCTCTAAGGCGTTTAAAATTGCGCTGTCCTCCTGTAATTTCCCAGGTATTCTTACCATTTTTTTCTGATTTACATAGCCTTAATAATTGACGAATTTCATGAAGTTTAGTTTTTAGTTTACCTTGATTATGAGCAGCAGTTAAGCATTTAAGTATTTCGGCTTTTAAAGTTCTAGAGTTTTTAAATGTATGAGGTGTTACTTTCCAAACTCGATCTTGAATTTCTTCACAAATCTTTTGCCAATTATCCTTATCTTTCAACTAAATCCCCCCGATCTAGTAAAATCAACCATTCTCCATACTCAGAATCAGATGGTAATTTGTTAGCTTCTGCTAATGCGATGATTTCTGCATCAGACTGATTAGACCATTTTCTTAAGGCTGCCAATCGTGACTGTTTTTCTTCTTCATTTAATAGTTCAGTATCTAATTCCAAGTTATATATTTTTGAACCAAGCCAACTAGAAAGATTAGGAGCATTAGCTACCATTTGCACAGCAGCAGTTTGAGATAAAATCAATAGTCCACCTAACTTATGTTTATCTAATCTACTGCGATAACCATCAAGCTTTTTCCAATCTCTTTCCTGCCAATTATTAAGCTGATAAAGTATTAAATAATCTTCAGTAGCATCTAGAACTTGTTCGATTAATTTATTGACTCCATTAAGCCCAGATATTACTTTGGTTTCACATTCAGCAAAAATACCAATTGTATCCTTGAGTTCTTCGATAATTCCTTCAATATTTTGAGTCTCAACTATTAATACAGACCAAATATTACCAAATGGCTGCATCCCAATTCTCTGAATAAATTCATCGATAGATATAATTTGATTAATAACCATGATTTTGAACTAAATATTAGCTTCCTGTAATATTTTTTTTAGTACTGGATGAACTACATATCTTTTCTTAGGATATTGATACTCCAAGATACGTTGTGATGCTAACAATTGGATATCTTCCTGAGTTCGAGGAATAAAATTATTATTATCTTTTTGACACATTGTTTTTAAAATTTTCAATTCATCATCTGTTGTACCTAATATTTTTCCTCTACCAAATGAATTAACTGCTCTTTCAACATGTTGTTGTTCAACATTATCGCTATCTGAGATATAAGCTTCTTCGATCGCAGCCTGAGTCAAATTGATTAAATCTCTTAAAATACCTCCAGAATAATTAATAAGATTATATTTTGTTGTTGAATCAATAAAATCTCGTTGTTTTAATCTGGCGATTAATATATCATTAAAAAAGTCCAAAGCCTCTCCATCTTTACTAACATCAAAACAAGGTTGATGATAACAATAGTTAAATTGCTGTTCTATATTTACTCTATATTGACTATAAGCTGTAGATAAAGAACAGATTAAAATAATCCCCATACCAGATTCAGTAATTAGTGGAATATCATTATCAACTAAGTTAGAAAAAGATAGAGTATCATTTAATTTGTCTAAACCATCAATAATTATAACTGGTTTCTTTTTTGTTTTTTTATTAATGTTGCGTAAATTTTGAATTATCTCTTTCGATTTTTTATTCTCTGGTTTCTTCTTTAAGACTCCTTCGTGCTTAATATTTACGTGTGGTTTTATTAATTCAGATATGCCAAAGTTACTAATAGATACTTCTGGCATTATTCTTTCTTTTGGTTCTATGTATCCATATGATTGCCTTTTGAAAAAATTGTACGATTCTTTATCTTGTATAATGTCAGACAAAACCAAACCAAAGATCGCAATTAAAGCCCCTGGTTGAATTTCGGAAATATCAGTATATAAACTGGCATCAACATAAACAGCATGAGTATCACCAATTTCATTAATGTGATCGCGTGCCATCAGTAATTGTGTTGTTTTTCCTAAACCAATACCACCAGTTAATAAATGAGAAGATGAAGGGCGCAATGCAATTCTATTAGCAATAGTACTTGCCAACGAATTTCTTGGCTGTTGAATAAAATAACCTTTTTCAATAGCTTTTTGTGGATCAGAAGTCCCTTCAAAAGCTGCCATTTGTTCCCGAAAAAACTGAAGTCGATCAGACATTTATCTATAAATATGTATCAAATACGTTGATAATTAGCAGGTAGTTAGATTTTAGCGAAGTAATCTAAAAATTTGTTGATTTTGTAAGTATTAAACAGAGTATTACACTACAACTATGAAATGCGATCGCTATAGTTTAAGAAGAGACAGCAAACTTTCTGACTTCTGGCAATGCTTCACCTTCTTTTAGTGCAGATTTAATTAATAACTCTAATACTTCTTCCGCATTTTTCAGTGCTTCTGCATAAGTATCGCC
>CBDUCX010000235.1:0-9002 GCA_965365755.1 uncultured Pleurocapsa sp. | reverse complement strand
TTTTACTATTTTTTAGTCTATTTATTACCTTTTTTCTTGACAATCAACACTTCTGCTTTGACCTTTTAGCCTTATCTGATGGGTATTAGTAAGATCAAGCTAAAATTCTGAGTAAAAAATGGACTGGACAGACTATGATTGCGATGATCTAGATGATCTATTTGATATTTATTCCTTATATGTAGTGTTGCTCGAAGGAGATAATTACTATTTTTCCTCTGGAATGCACAACTTTGGTAAAACCGATGTGGCAGTTGCCGTTACTGAAGAAATGAGCTTGGCAATTTATGTGATGAATGTATTTAACTACTATCGTTTAACTGAGTGCGCAATCCTGCAAGATGGACATACTTTTCGACCTGATATTGAATCTCCTACTTATGAGATCAAATGGATACCAGATTACGAATATGAAACAGATAGTTGTTTATATAACCCCTATGGAAGATGGTATTTAACTAGATCAGTAATTAGTAGTTAGTTCCCAAAATAAACATAGTTGTAAACAAAGACAAGCGATCGCACTTTTCCCCGTAGTATATTGCTGTTCAGTTAGATTTTATATTTATCAGCGATCGCCATTAAAACCTTGATGAGGCAGCTACTTTTTTGGTGATATATTCCTCTTCATAACGTTAAACTGTCGGATAAATTATGCAAATTGATGGTGTGAAGGCTACTTCTGATTACGACCGCCTATTCGCTCAGATTAAAGAATTGGTTTTATGTCACTCTCCTAGTGGACTAGAAATAGAAATAGATCAAGTATTATTAAAAAAGTTCGCAGCTTTGAAATTAGACAGTTGGCAGGATCGAGCAGGAAACGTGATCGCTAAAATTCCTGGTCACAATCCCGATAGAGCAATCGCTATTACTGCTCACAAAGACGAAATTGGCATGATCGTTAAAGCGATCGCTGATGATGGTTGTCTCCAGGTGCGTCGTCTTGGAGGCTCATTTCCTTGGGTATATGGTGAAGGGGTCGTTGATATCTTAGGAGATCACCAAGTTATTAGTGGCATTCTTTCTTTTGGCTCACGCCATGTTTCTCATGAGTCCCCCCAAAAAGCACAACAGCTAGATACTCCCTTGATCTGGCAAGATGCTTGGGTGGAAACTAAGTGCAGTCTAGAAGAATTAACGACTTTAGGAGTGCGCCCTGGTACAAGGTTAGTAATTGGTAAACATCGTAAACAGCCCTTCCGTCTCAAAGACTACATTGCTAGCTATACCTTAGATAATAAGGCTTCTGTGGCGATCTTATTAGCTCTGGCGGAGAAGATAGTTAATCCCCCCGTAGATATTTATCTGGTAGCATCTGCCAAAGAAGAAGTGGGAGCAATTGGCGCACTGTACTTTACCCAAAACCAGAAGCTAGATGCCCTAATTGCCTTAGAGATTTGTCCCCTAGCAGATGAATACCCCATTGAATCTGGTACTGCTCCCGTGTTGTTATCTCAAGATAACTACGGCATTTACGATGAATTGCTGAACGCCGAAATTCGTACCGCAGCCACTAAAGCCGAAATTCCCCTACAACTGGCGGTGCTTGATGGTTTTGGCAGTGATGCCTCCATTGCCATGAAGTTTGGTCATGTTTCTCGGGGTGCTTGTCTCAGTTTTCCGACTCAGAATACCCATGGTTATGAAATTGCTCACTTAGGTGCGATCGCTAACTGTGTAGAAATTTTAGCTGCCTACTGTACGTTTAGTGTGAATTAAACCCACATCCACTAGCAACATAGATGAAATATAAAAGAAATAGCTCAAAAAGCAGGATTGAATCTTGAACAAAAAAGTTAATCTGATCGAGGGGAGAGCTAGTTAGCGTAAGTTTTACGCTAACCAATTGATTTAGGGAGACTCATTCTCATTAATCAGAAATTCTTGAGAATGACTCCCCAAGCTAAATGACTCTACAGTCTTTTTATTAAGACAAAAAAGAATTATTTAAGATAATTAAAGCTGGGACGGATCATTAATTAACTAACCAGATAAAATAAATTAGCGTGCATCAAAACCATCAGGTAAACATTAAGAGCAAAATAAAATAGTGAGAGATATTTTAAAAACTATTTTTAATGGCTCATAAAAAAGATTTAATTGGAAAACAAATAGGATTGTTAACAGTTGTCGAAGAATTAGAAACTAAGATTTACTCTAATGGCAGAAAGAACTATCGATATTTATGCCGTTGCTCTTGCGGTGAAGAGATAGAGAGAGGTTACCAAAGTCTTCTCAGAAAAGATAAAATAAACCCTCTCAATTGTGGATGTATTTCTAGAGAGAGTGCCAAAAGAAAAAATCATGGACTTACTGGCACCACAACATACAATACTTGGTCGGCAATGAAAAAAAAGATGTTTAAATCAAAACCATAAAGATTACAAAGACTATTTGGGTCGCGGAATAACTTTAGATGATAAACGTTGGCTGGACTTTGAGAATTTCGTCTCGGACATGGGAGAACGTCCATTCGGGACAACGTTAGACAGGATTGATAATGACCGAGGATAAAGTAAAGAGAATTGTCGTTGGGCAACCCCTACTCAACAGGCAAGTAACAGAAGAAAGAGTTTGAAGGCTAAACTAAGCGAAGCGGACATTCATACCATATTTTGGATGTTTGAGTGCGGAGGTAAAACTAAAGCAGAAATTGCTAGAGATTTTGATGTAGCAAGAAGCACTATTAGCCGAATTATTAATGGGAAGTCTCACAAAATCTTGTAACACAACTTCCTATAGAAATAATAAAATGGGTCTAAAAAATGGGTCTAAATCCTTGTATAATTCATAAAGTCCAGCCAAAAACAAGCAATTCGACCATTGCTAGAATCGTTGAAACTATTTGTGCGTATACATCTTAGTGGGCGAAGAGAGACTCGAACTCTCACGATTTCTCGCCACATTTTGAGTGTGGTGCGTCTACCAATTCCGCCACTCGCCCATGAGTGAACTGGATATTAGTATAGGTTACACAGGCTCAAGAATGCAAGGGTTCAGAAAAAATATCATTCATGAAAATTCCTTTGTGAGCTTGAAACCTGACCAACGGTCCGTGCCGTCTCCATTGTTTTACGGCGGAGTAATCTGTGACTGCCTGACACATCTTAGCAAAACTAAATTTTAGAACATTTCAACTGATGGTATCGCAGGGAAGGTCAGGATTTTGTCTGGATTGATAAGTCAGCCAAAGCAATCGCCAAGCAACAATGGTGTAAGAGGCTAAAGCTTTCTTAATTCGTTCGGCAGTCTTTAACTGAAGTTGCTCAATTCGACAACCAATGCGTGAGAACATAATGATAACGTTCAATTAGCCAACGGTAAGTATACCAAAAGATACAGAGAACAGCTTCGGAGAAGTTGTTAACTTCTAAAGCAGTCAGTAAGAGTCAATTAATGGGTGTTTCCCCCGTCGGAGGATTGTCTTCAGTAGCAGAAATAACATTCAAAGTAATCTCTTCTTTGATGACTAGAATACATTCATAGCAACCTTTTCCGTAGTTATGGGTAAGGTATAGTTTTAAAGATATACAACAAGGTTGAGGATCTTGAAAAAAAAGAGATAGGAGAGGAGAAAATAAATTACGCCCTTTATGTAAAACTTCTAATTGCCATCGTAAGCCAATTACATTTTCTTGTAAGTGAGCATCTATCAGTGCTTTCAAGTACTTGTATCAGGCAATCAAGGTATTCGGTCAAAGTTCTCAAAGCTTTCATTTCTTTAAAAGATAACTTATCTAGCTACTAATTTTCATCATTTACTCTGCTTGTAATCCGTATTTTTTCTGATGTTAAAGTTAGACTAGTTAGCTTACTATTCAAGTGTATTGAGTTCATCCCAATTATATAATAAATACCAACTATCTGTCTCAGAATAGCCACTTTCAAATGCTTTCAAATGGTCTAATGAAAAATCTAAAAATCAGGAGATTTTACAGAAGTGGGATGCACTCAGTAGTATATTTTTCATTTATCTGATCTAAATCATAGAAAGAAATAAAACTATGTTAATTGGTGAACAATCTGAGCCTATAAATATACGTAAACATACTTTGTTGTCTAAGCCATTAGTATCTATAATTAAAACGATCAATGTAGATAAATTACAGTTTTCAGGATATCTTGAAATCAAGTTAGACAATAACCACGAAAATAATACTTTTAAAATATGGTATTTGTTTTTTTCTAAAGGCAAAGTTGTTTTTTCAGGTAATAAATTAATTTGCTTTTCTGATATCTTAAGTGCTTTGAAGAGCTATATCCCTAATTTGAGAAATAATAAAATTATTTCTTCCGAAGAACTTGAAAAAAAAACACACCGAGCAAATGTGGAAAAAGATATTTTGATTGCAGAATTGCTTGATGAATTAGCTTCGAATATCAAAACGTTAAATTCTACAAAAATTATCGAAGCTATTGAATCTCATATTATTGAAGATGCCGAAAAACATCTGTTTTGCAATGCTCAAGAAGTAAAAATATTTTCTGATCTTAAAATAGATGATTTACGTCCGATTGTTGGCTTAGAAATAGAGGATTTTTTCTCAAGAATAGTGATGCGTAAAAGTGAATGGGAAAAAATAGAAACGGTTATTCCTTCTCTTGACTATCACATTCAATGTAATACTGAATCTCCTCAATGGAAGCAGCTTTCCCAAGTAGAAAAAAACAAAATAGAAAAATTATCTGCTTCTGGTAATACTCTAGAAGAGGTTCGTTATAAATTAGGAGAAGATAGTTTAAAAATTGCTCAAATATTTAGTAAATTAATCAAACAAAAATTAGTACTTATTGATGTTGATGGGAATAGTTTTCCCAAAATCGTTAAACCTTCAATTTCTCAAGATGTATCAGAATCTCCTAATAAAGATATATCAGCATCCTCTAAAGCTGAACTTGTAATTATTGATGACTCTTCTGTTCTTCTGAAAGAATTTTCATCCGTAGTTAGAGATTTAGGTTATGAAGTTGAATGTTGTGATGATGCACTTAAAGCAATTGATTTGTTGCTAAAGCACGAACCAAAAGTAATTTTTATTGATATTAATATGCCTGAATTATCAGGATTTAAATTAATGAAGTTAATTCGTACTAAACCTCAACTTTCATCAACCCCACTAGTTATTCTTACTGCTGAAAAAACTATGATGAATCAACAACGTGCCAAGTGGTCAAAAAGCAAGTTTTTAAGTAAGCCTCTTAGCTTAGAAGATAGAGAAAGATTTGTTACAGAGCTAAAAGATATATTGTACAGTATAGCTCCACGTAAGTAACTTTTGACCAATAACGCATTCTAATTAAGTAGATATATCATTGGCATAGGTAAAAATTCAAGCTATTTTTTGGGTATATTAATTAATACCAATTCCCTGGAAAATCAAAAAAACTATTGTTTCAAAAATAATCATTAAGGTATAAATCATGAAGTTTTTAGTTATTGATGATAGCTCTGTTGATAGACGTTTTCTTATTTCCATGTTGGAAAAAATGGGTCATCAAGTTGATGAGCAAAAAGATACCTCTAACGTCTTAGAAAAAGTAGCAAAAGAAAATTATGCAGCAGTAATTGTGGATATTGTAATGCCAGAACAAGATGGGTTTAAGTTTTTAAGACAGCTAAGAAGTAATTCTAGTACCGCTAATCAATATGTAATTTTCTGTTCTAGCAAGAAAACACCAATAGAAATCAATTATGGAATTAAGCGAGCTGGGGCGAATGACTATATCACTAAGCCAGTCAATCAAGAAAGTCTGGAAGAAGCTCTACAGAAGGTTTAGATAAATGGATAATGATACTAAAACTTATCCCTTAATTTTACAAGAGCGGTATTTAATTGCTGCATTAGGTACTAAGAAAATTGCATTTGCTGCTAACTTAGTGCGGGATATTTTAATGATAGAGCGATCGCAGATATTAGTATTGCCTTTTTATGATGCTGCTTGTTTAGGGGTGGTTCATTATCAAAATCAAATTATTCCTTTAATCTCAACTAAAAAAGTTCTTGGGATAACGGAAAGTAACCTTCTGCAATCAACTCTTACTGCCGTGAGACTCAATGATTCAACAGAATATCTTGGGGGAGTGGCATTGATAGTAGATCGTATGGAGAAAAGTTTAGCTGCCGAGGATTTATCTGAAGAACATAAGTTTCAGATTACAGATATTCCTCCTCAAATTTGGCAGCCACAGCGTTGAAAATTGCAAATTTATATTGTAAAAACTATATTGACAGATTATGATGTTAGCTTCTAATCAACCAAACTCAGGACAAAATAGGTTTGAAAAAAGTCTGATTCCAACTTTTACAGTTTTAGCTGCTGTAAGTACGATTATGGTAGGTTTTTCTGCTAAGAATACTTGGAATGTATATCAAAATTTTGAATCTAATATTAAAACAAACATTAAATTACAGAATATAAGTGGTGATATTGAGTACTTGGATGAAGTTCTGACTATGTCTGCACGGATGGCGGCAAGTACGGGAAACGTAGATTGGGAAGAGCGTTATTTAAACAATGTTCCGGCTTTAGATGAGGCAATTAACGAACTTGTGGACATTGCTCCAGAACATAAAGAATCTTTCAGCCAAACTAGTGAAGCCAACCAAAAGCTCATAGAGATGGAGGATAGGGCTTTTGAATTAGTCCGCCAGGGAAAATCATCAGAGGCGCTGCAATTACTTCTAGGTCAAGAATATAGTGCTCAAAAACAAATCTATACTCAGGGAGTCGAAGCAACCTTAGCAAATGTCCAGAAATCCGTAGAAGATCAATTAGCAATCTATGCAAAACAGCTATCTGGCTCAGCGAAATTAGCAGGAGTTAGTTTGGCGATTTTGCTATTTAGTTGGATATTAGTCTTAATGTTGCTGCATACTTATACTCGTCGCTTAAGTCTGATTCAGAAATCTCTAGAACAAGCAAATCAAGGCTTAGAAGAACGAATTGAAGAAAGGACAAAAGAGCTAGCAGCTAAGGAACTAGAAACTCGCCAAGAAAGTGAAGTTTTACAGGATGATGTAGGTCAATTATTAGATGTAGTTTCGGCAATTGAAGAAGGAGATTTTACTGTAGAAGCACCTGTCAGTGATCGCGTTACAGGCTTGGTTTCTGATACTTTGAATCGTTTGATCAGTGAACTTGCTGAAGTATTATCTCAAGTATTCCAAGCTACTAATAGAGTCAATCAAGGAACACAACAACTAGATACCGTAACTAATCAAGTAGCTGGTTATGCGCAAAAAGAAGCTCAATCAGTACGTCAGATTTTAGAGTTAACCGATAAAGTTATGCAATCTGCTCTTGACTCTTCGGAGCAAATTAAAAAAGCGGTCGCTTCTCTGCAAAATTTAGAATCAACGGTGGAACAAGGACGTGACTCCAGTTTGCAGTTAAATAACGGGATTGGTGTATTGCAACAAGGGACGGATCAAATCGTACAACAAATGAAAACATTAGGGGAATTTGTGGGATTAACGGATCAATTCCTCCAAGAGCAGAACCAAATCTCAAGTATGACTCAAGTACTGGCAATGAACGCTTCCCTGGTAGCAGCGAGAGCTTCAGAACAAAAAGATCCTAATCAGTTTGTGGTGGTTGCACGAGAATTTGAGTCTATTGCTAATCAGGTGAGTAGTCTGGCTCAAAGAACTAGTGGCGGTTTAATTAGTCTAGAACAACGTAGTAGCCAAATTCATAATGTAGTTACCTCCGTAGATGCTAACGTACAGAATTTAGGTGGATTGGTACGAGAATTTACTCAAGTGGTAGAAAAATCTAGCCAGATTTTTGAGAATGTTCAGACAACAACTCAAGAAGCCACCAATGCAGGACAAATAGTGGCTCTATCCAGTCAAAAAATTATCCAGTCTGCTCAGTCCACTACTGAGGTTATGGGAGAAATTGCCGATCTAGCAGAAAAAACGGAAAAATTGACCTTGGAAACTCTGGAACAATCTCAACAAATGGAAGATTTATCCCAGAATTTATTAAGCACAATTGGCTTTTTCCGCCTACCTAGTATTCCTGAAACAATAGATGCTACTCAAAGTTTTGCAAAATTAGAATCTTCATAGTCGCTTATCTTTAGAAAATAAATATTTTTTTTCTTTTTTCTCTTCGTCCTCCATCTTGCAAGCTTAAACCATGTCTCATCCTTCAGATCCTCTCGATCTAGCAGAATTAGAACTCGAACGAGAATTACTTCAAATGTTTGAGTTGGATTCACAGAAAGATCTAGAAACCTATCTTACCTGTGTTGATAACCTCCAAGATAGTTCGTGGGCAGCAGATATCCAAAAAATGTATCGAGCCGTTCATACCATTAAAGGAAGTTCGGTAACCGTTAAAGCAGATGCCATTCTAAACGTGGCTACGGTTTTGGAAGATTTACTGTCAGAATTACGTTATCTGGAAACAATTCCATCTTTGGAAGATGGTCAACTTCAAGAAATACTCCTGGAGGGAGGAGAAATTATAGCAAGCGTCTTGAATAATCAGGAAGCTGATGTTCAATCGAAGGTAGAACGCATTCAAGTTCTTCAAAAGCATATTCAACAAAGCTATCTTCAAGACTGGAACGAACAAACTCAAGTTCAGATTGAGTTTGCCGAACAAGGCTTTGATTTAGTGGTTTTAGAGCTCGAAATAGCCCTGAATGATTTGGCTGAAACCGATCAAGTTCCCGAACCACTTATCGAACAGGCAACTCAGTTAATTGAAGATTTAACAGAAATCGGCCAAGAATTAGAATTAGAGCCAGGTTGGCAAACACTATTACAAGAGGCATCTCAACTTTTAAACGAACCAGATGCTAATTTATGGAAAACTAAGTGGCATAATTATTTTCGCTCTTTAAAAGCCTCTGCTAGGCAAGGTGGGAAGTTGATTCGTGACGAATTAACTGAGAACAATATAGTGGAGGGTACAGATTTAGGAGAAATTAATAGTCTTCTCGACAACATGGAATTGTCTGAGTCGGATAATTCTGAAGATGAGAC
>CBDUCX010000234.1:0-9111 GCA_965365755.1 uncultured Pleurocapsa sp. | reverse complement strand
AAGACCTGACCATTGTTCTTGTTTGTAGAGACCACCAAACTCAGACAGAGGCACAGCCCAAACCAGGCGTTTTTCAGTGCGATGATGTCCTTTTTTTGACGATCTAACCTTCAAGTTCTGAACTTATCAAAGTTACCCTTATGAACGCAAATTGGTATTAGATTAATTTTAAGCAAGTTCAAAGTTCAAAAATTTACGAATCAGGCCAATAGTAACAGCAGGTAGTTCTAGTTGTGGTGTGAGACCAACTCCTTCTATTTCTTGAAAAACCTTAATCGCCGTCGGATTCATTGCTGCTAGGCGCCTTCCAATCTCAGGACCAGTGAACTGAGATTCCTGACCCCAAATGATAGCAGTAGGAATTGTCAATTGTTCGATATACTGAGATAGATCAAAACATAAATCTCCTCGCACGAAGGAAAGGGCACTATATTCAGCATTCGGTTGCTGCGCTGATTCTAGGTAGGCTGCTACTATTTCCGCATAGACTCGTTCAGGATTGGCAAACTGACGCTGTTCCAAAAAATTACGAATTCCTAACTCATTGGCGACACCAAAATCATAGATGAAACGATCTATAATTGGCGTGCTAACTAGCTGAGCAAAGAAACTGCGGGTGTAATTTTCTCCAAAATCCGAAAGTCCAGCCGGTGTAGTGAGAATCAAGGATTTAAACAACTCAGGACGAGAGATTGCTATACGGATGACGAAAGCGGCTGTCAGAGATGAGGCAATAACCGTTATGGGTTCTTCACAGCTTTGCTCTAAGAATTCCGTAATGCTAGTCAAGTAATCATCAATCTGATAGTTACGGTCTAAATGAGATGAATTACCCCAACCAATTAAATCTGGTGCCAAAATACGATATTCACTGGCAAAAGCTGGATAAACTTTAGACCATTCATAAGCTGAGGAACCACCTCCGAAACCGTGAAGAAATACTAATGTTGCTTGGGGTTTTGCCAAAACTTCGTCTGGCAGCCAAGGGGCACTATCTGCCGTGTAGTAGGTCATCTTGCCGAGGCTGGTGTTGAGTTCGTGTTGGCTAAAACCAGGTAGTTGTAACATAGCTTGTTAAAAGACGAAGAGGATTATGAAATCGTCATAGTTGAGGATACCGCACTGGTCAACACCCAGGCATAAGCGATTAGCGCCAAAATAGCTAAACCAATGACAGTCTCTTTTTGTGTGGTAATCCAATGCAGGCAGCTTTGCCAAAAATAGCTAAAAGCGGCGCGACGTTCAACAGCTAATTCTGCCATCAAATCAGCTACTCTAGCATCTACTTCCTCTAGAGGGATTTCACCTTGCTGATAAGCAACTTCTAGTTCATCTAGCTGGCGCCAGTATTCTTTTGTTGCTTGAAGAAGATTAGGAAACATTGATTAAAAATTGACTGACTAAAACTGAAAATTGTAATTTTGTAATTTGTAATTTGAATTTAGAGCGGCTTTGTAGCAGGAACTACTTACCGCCCAGAATACTGATGTCAGATTCATTTTTTGACAGCAGTAGCTACTCTTTGACTAGAGAAGACCCAACTGAGACAGAATACCTTGACCAGTTAACAATTCGGTGGCAACGCCAATGACGAAACCGAGCATTGCCAGACGACCGTTCCAGTTCTCAGCAAATTTGCTAAAGCCAAATTTAGATTCTTGGTTTTCCATGAGATTTGTCCTTGGTAATTTTATTAGGATGGATATATTCAGGTAGCCAATTAATCATCAAAATATTGGATTAATTGGGTTTTACTGCTAGATTTAGGCAACTACAGCCAAGTTTCCTTCAATGGGAAAACTATTTGCCTTCCAGGCTGCTAAACCACCTCTAAGTTCAGCTACATTTTGATAGCCAGCAGTACGAAGTTGAGTTGCTGCATCGGCAGTTTGTTCGTCATTAGAGCCATAGATATAAATATCGCGTTCCAGTTCGAGATTATTGGAGACGCTACTAATTAACTCGTTCATCGGCAGAGAAATAGCTCCTGAGATGTGACTAGTGTTGAAAGCTTCTCGATCTCTAATGTCAATGATGGTTAGAGCTGGTTCTCCCCAATCAAGACGCTTTTTCAAATCGTAAACGAGAGATTTAACTTTTAGAGGTTCAGGGATGACGCTAGAGGAATTACTCATGATTTGTTTTGATGAAATTACTAAACTGCACTTACTTGATTTATTGTAACAATTATTTAAAATTTAGTAATTTTTGTTAAGAATGCGTGACAAGGTATTATGGATAGTGCTTCTTAAAGCCAGCAACACAGTTCCAGTGTTTAATTTGAGCAGGTAACCCCTGAGTTTTAGAAGTTTCAGTTATTTGTAATAACGCTCTACATAGACATAGGTATTGGGCTACTAATGCCCCAATAATCCTGCAATAATTCCTGGTATAAATTGTCTTTAAGCATCATTCGTCGATACAGTTCAATCGACAGACCCTGTGCTTCTTCAACAGAGAGAGTTTGCACTTGATCGGCAAATGTTCTTAAATCAAATTTTTGTTCTAAAGATAGTTGCTCGGAATCCTTCATAGCTAACTTACGACCCTTTATATAAGAAATTTTTAGGGTATTTATAAGTTATGTTAATTATCACTAAGATTAAATGCAACAACTTGACATAGGTGTTTAAGTAGTAAAATCCGTATACTTCTTCTTCTGAAAAAATTTGTGGCGTTGGTGATTTGAGAATGCTAATCAAGAAATCAGAACACTCAATTGTTGATTTTTTGTTGACACTTGCATCAAAAACATTACGCATTCACCAACGCCACAAGAAGTAAATCATGATTACTACAACTGTTAAACAGCCCACTGCAACTACAGAAGTGACTCAGCCAGTGATCAAAGGAACTGAATTAGACCTTAACCAGATCCTCGCTGAAGTATGGAATCAAGGATTACCAAACGATATTTTGAATGGTATGTAAATTTTCACCTTTTGCTTAATTTTTGTTGCCACTAAAACATAAAAAATTATCAATAATATTGGGGAGATTGTACATCTCCTCATTTTTTTGTTTGATCACTTGACTCACTGTCAGTATGTTTTAGACAACAGCAACAGAATAATTCAAGAGTTTTGACACCTACGTGAAGCACAACGGGGATAAGCCCACGTAAGGATTCAGGTATCAGGAATCAAAGAAGGTTGTTTCCCAACCCCAATCTTTCTCTTTGCTTCCTACTTTTCAGTAAGCTCTAATTAGTTTGAAATACATTTTGTACCATCGGTTTATCGATTCCTGCTGCTGCGCAGTCTAATTCAGCGACTTCCCCCGCATCTAATAACCAGTCTTGGGCGGCAATATTTTCCTCAGCCTGTTGACTATTTTTGGCTCCTGGAATGGGAATTGCACCTTTGGCAATACACCAGTTGATTGCTACTTGCGCCATGGTTTTATGGCGATATTCAGCGATCGCTTTTAAACAATTTAATAAGGATTTTGCTTCGGGGACTAATCTCTTAAACAGTAATCCCCGCAAGCCTTGGGGATAAGTACTAGGGTCGGTATATTTTCCCGTTAGGATGCCCAAACACAAAGGGCTATAGGCAATTAATTTAATGCCTAATTCATCGCATGTTTCCTTAATGTCTAATTCAGTTACGGGATAAGTGGAGAGTAAAGAATATTGTACCTGGAGGGTGGTAATGGGAATACTACGACGGCTAAATTTGGCGTGAATTCGCTTCAGTCTTTTTGTACCATAATTAGAAAGTCCGATGCCTTTGACCAAACCCTGTTCATACAAGTCTCCCAACCCGTCTAATAATTGCTCCTCTTGCCAGGGAAAGTAATTAGCGGTTGACCAGTGCATCTGTGCCAGATCGACTCTCCCCATTCGTTCTATCGATGCCATTCCTGCTTTGACCATTGATTTTCGCGTTAAGCGCCAGGGATAAGCCGCTAGCTTAGTCGCCAAAAAAATCTTTTCTTTATTTTCTCCCTGATATTCTTGCTCAAATTTTCCCAGCAGCTTCTCACTTTGACCATTTAGTTTTCCTGTACCGTAGGAATCGCCCGTATCAAACAGAGTTACCCCATTACGAACACAGAGATTGAACACCTCCTGTAGCTGATGATCCATACTCTGGTTATAACCCCACAGTAAGCGATTTCCCCACGCCCAAGTCCCGCAACCCATACGGGGTAAAATTAGTTCTTTAGTACTTGTCATGATAACTTTATGATGTCAATTTGATAGGATATTAAAAATTAAATCGGCTAGAAGTGGCGAAAGTTCGCAAAAATATCGATAATTAAGCCAATAAGCCATATCGGAATTAACAAAATTCTAGATTGATCTAGTGCGTCAAAAATAAAGATGCTAACTCAAAAACAACTATCTCATCGATTCACTTTAGAAGAGTATCTTAATTGTTCTCAGATAGATTCAGATCGAACTTATGAATTGGAAAACGGACTCTTAAAAGAAATGCCTCCTGAATCTTGGCAAAACTCAAAGATAGCTATGTATTTGCTGATGCAGATAGCCCAAGTTATTCCCTTTGAACGCATTTCTCTAAAAACGGAAATTATTACTAGTGGTAATCGGGTAAATGCGAGAATTCCTGATTTAGTCGTCTTGTCTGCTGAAGGGCTAATTGAGATTGAACAGTATCAACGGGCTACTATAACTTTGGACATGCCTCCACCAATTTTAGTAGTGGAAGTAGTTTCTCCAGGTAAAGTGAATCGAAATCGTGATTATAGATATAAGCGATCTGAATATGCGGCTAGAGGAATTGAACACTATTGGATTGTCGATCCGCAAGAACAAAAATTTGTTCATTTACAGCTTCAAGATGGTTTGTACGAAACCAAAACTTATGACAAGTCTAATGAGGATATTTCTTTACAGCAGCCTTTCAAATTAAATCTCAAGTTTAGTCAAATATTCAAATAGTAGTATCTATCCAATTGAGGTATCCAGATTCCTCGTTTTCTTGCTCAACTAATTTTTATTTTTAATGCAGGCATAATATGAACTCGCAACTTCCCTTAGGCTCGGTTATTCAAGGTTCTTTAACCAAAGGTTTAGAAGTAAGATTACACCCTGATATATCGGTGGAAGATATGCGAGTGGGCAAATTTCTGGTGGTGCAGGGTATTAGATCTCGTTTCTTTTGCCTACTTACCGATGTCTCATTAGGCTGTTCGAGCGATCGCATTATTGCTAATCCACCGCCAATTGAAGATACCTTTTTACGGGATGTCCTGGCGGGAAGTGGTACTTACGGGACAGTTGCTCTTTCGCCGATGTTGATGTTTACCCCCACCGCCACTAACAGCGATTTTTCCACCCTCCCCATAGATCCTGGTAAAGATACTAGTCTCGGTTCATTACAGCCTCAAACTAGTACGGATATGGAATTACTACCAGTTAAAACAATTCCTGCTCACTTTAGTCAAGTTTATGAAGCGACCGAAACCGACTTCCGCAGTGTATTTGGTTGGGAAGACGATCCTTTTCGTCGTAACTTTTCCATTGGTAGTCCTTTAGATATGGATGTCCCTGTCTGTATCGACCTAGATCGCTTTGTGGAGAGAAGCAACGGTATTTTTGGGAAATCTGGCACAGGTAAATCATTCCTAACCCGCCTGTTATTATCGGGAGTGATACGCAAGGATGCAGCGGTTAATCTGATGTTTGATATGCACTCAGAGTATGGCTGGGAGGCAATGAAGGAAGGTAAGCAAGTCAGCACAGTTAAAGGTTTACGTCAGCTTTTCCCCGGTAAGGTGGTTATGTATACCCTCGACCCTGAATCCACTAAGCGTCGAGGTGTTAGGGACGCTCAGGAACTTTATCTCAGCTACGATCAGATTGAGATTGCCGACTTGAAATTAGTCTCCTCAGAATTAGGTCTTTCCGAAGCGGCGATCGATAATGCCAATATTTTGTATAACGAATATGGTAAGTCCTGGATCATGCGTCTGTTGAACATGACCAACGAAGATATTAAAATGTTCTGTGAAGCCAAACAAGGACACCAAGGTTCGATTTCTTCTCTTCAGCGTAAATTAATGCGCTTTGAAACTTTAAAATATATTCGTTCCGCCTGTCCCCATAACTATATAGATCAACTGATTCAAGATTTAGCTGCGGGTAAAAATGTAATCATTGAATTTGGTTCACAATCTAATATGCTGTCCTATATGCTGGCAACTAATATGATCACCCGTCGTATCCATGCTAGCTACGTCAAAAAAGCTGATCACTTTTTGCAGACTAAAAATCCCCTCGATAAACCCCGCCAGCTAGTAATTACCATCGAAGAAGCACACCGTTTCCTCGATTCTAGTATTGTGCATCAAACTATCTTTGGTACCATCGCCCGTGAGATGCGAAAATATTTTGTAACCTTGCTAGTAGTAGATCAGCGTCCCTCGGGAATCGATAATGAAGTCATGTCCCAGGTTGGTACTCGTGTCACCTGTTTACTTAATGACGAAAAAGATATCGATGCTATCTTTACAGGGGTTTCTGGTGGAGCTAGCTTGAAATCAGTCTTAGCTAAATTAGATTCTAAACAACAGGCTTTGATCTTAGGTCATGCTGTACCAATGCCTGTAGTCGTCCGTACTCGCGCCTACGATGCTCAGTTTTATCGTGAGATTGGCTGTACCGATTGGGAAGATCTGCCTAATGAAGAGGTCTATGCAGCAGCAGAAATTGCTAAAGCCGACTTAGGATTTTAATATTTTCTATAGTTTTTAGGGTAATTCCTTAATTGGCTCGTATTTTCTATTGTCTTTGGACATCTGGAGGGGAATATCACGACCCTGGAGTTGATGTTTATGAGCAAAAATATCGGCAGCGAGTTCTCGACAATCTTCAGCGAAAAGCTGACCAACTAGGCTTTGAGCTTGTTCCTCAAGCTAACTAAATTTAATTTGTTTCTTAGGAGTACAGAAATAGAGATCGCAGGGATTCAAATTCCGAGTGGCAGATTGGGATGCCACCCCAGAAAGTGTCAAAGCGGTGGTTACAGTATTGAGTGAGCGATTAGCCTATATCGAAGAACAACTAAAGCAAAATTCACAAAATTCATCTCGTCCTCCTTCAAGTGACGATTTTGTCAAGCCAGAGAAGAAGAAAGTTTCTAGACTTTCGGCGATCGCACCTGGTAAGGTCTCACTTTCTTGGGGACGGAAACTTTCGATACGATTGAGCAGTAAGATGATAATGAAAGTAATACTCAATATCGCTAGTGAAATTGGTGGCTTGACATAGAAGAAATTAAACACTACCAAAGCCAAAGCAGATTTAGTATAAGATATTTTCTAGCTTAACTTTAGGTAACTATCAATGAACCCTACTCTATCTCAATTTGGTGTGCAAATGTCTCAACTAACTGGAGTTAGGGCAATCATGAAAGATATTATTGAAACCTTGAGCAACAGTGCAGGAAAAGATTTTATTAATCTTAGTGCAGGAAATCCAGTTATTTTGCCTGAAGTTGAGCAGTTATGGCGGGATTGTACCCAAGAATTATTAGATAGCGATGAATATGGCGAGGTTATCTGTCATTATGGCATATCTCAAGGTTATGCCCCTTTAATTGAGGCAATAGTTCAAGATTTTAATGCTCGTTATGGTTTGAACTTGAGCGATCGCAATATTTTGATTACAGGTGGCTCACAAGTCTTATATCTCTATGCTGCCAATGCTTTTGGTGGATATACGGCATCAGGAGAACTGAGACAAGTGGTATTGCCTCTCAGCCCAGATTATACGGGATATGGTGGGGTAAGTTTAACCCCAGAGGCATTGTTGGCATACAAACCTACTCTAGAAATTGATCAAGACAAGCATCGGTTTAAATATCGTCCCGATTTTAGTCAACTACAAATTAATCAACAAACTGGCTGTGTAATTTTTTCTCGTCCTTGTAACCCCACAGGAAATGTAATTAGCGATCATGAAGTAATTAAGATTGCTAATCTCGCTGCTAATTATGATGTTCCCGTATTAGTTGACTCTGCTTATGCCCCTCCTTTCCCCGCCTTGAACTTTACCGAGATGACTCCTCAATTTGGCGATAATATTATCCACTGCATGAGCTTGTCTAAAGCAGGATTACCGGGAGAGAGAATCGGTATTGCTATTGGTGATCCCCAACTGATTCAGATCTTAGAATCCTTCCAAACCAATGCCTGTATACATTCTGCTCGCTATGGACAGGCGATCGCTGCTAAAGCAATTGCATCTGGTAAACTAGCTGATATTGCCATCAAAGTTATTCGTCCCCACTATCAGCGCAAAATAAAACTTTTAGAGCATACTCTTGATGTAGCTATGCCTGATATCCCCTGGTATTTGCATCAGGGAGAAGGAGCGATGTTCGCCTGGTTATGGCTTAAAGATTTACCAATGACAGATTGGGAGTTTTATCAGAAATTGAAGCAGGTAGGAGTAATTGTTGTCCCCGGAAGTAGTTTCTTCCCTGGATTAAAAGAAGATTGGCAACACAAGCAAGAGTGTTTAAGGATCAGCTTGACTGCTACAGAGACGGAAATAGCCGAAGCAATGAAGCGGATAGCAGAGGTGGCGCAGGAAGTATATCAACATTCAACAGTTAACATTTAACAGTTTTCATGATCACCCAGCGACGGAAGAGTTCGACAATAATGCGATAGTTACCATTGTCTTCCTGGATCACATCATGACGGAGCAGAAGTGCGATCGCTTTTTCGATAATTTCTCTATCTAAACCAGTCTCGGCAGCCAGATTTTCTCTAGTTAATCCTTGGGGATATAGTGCTAAAGCGGTGATTATCTTCTGTTGTCCTGAGACATCCTGTGCTGCTTGTCCCCAAACTCCCTCGAAGTAATAACGTCCTTGTTGGAAAAATTTGGGGTTGATTACGGCTTCGATATCTTTTACAGTGAACGTGTTATCTTGGGTCTTTCCTTGTTCAAATACTTGGTCGTTGTAGTTACGGAATCCTTTTTTACTGTTCACTCAACATTTTGATCGCGATCAGGGTCAGGATTACGGTCGTTTGAGCCTCAATGGTCTGAGCAACGGAACTACTCATATTTGGCTAGCTACCTCTAGCTATGCCACCAAGCAATATGCCGAAAGCTTTCACGAGCGAGGC
>CBDUCX010000233.1:0-9231 GCA_965365755.1 uncultured Pleurocapsa sp. | reverse complement strand
TGACTGATAAATGCAAAAAGAGGGAGGTTTCAAATGAACAACATAATTTATTCTCAAACTATGAAGCTAATTTAAAACTTTCCCTCTGGAGATTTTCTCATCAAAACCAATTAAATTGACCCAGATAAATACTTTCTAGTGTCTAGTTCCATTGGTTTGTTTAACGAGAAGGAACTTTATCCATATAATTGCCTATGTTGGAAACAGAGTTAGTACTACTAGGCGCAGTTGCTCTACTAGGTAAACTACGTGCCATATCTAAATACAAAGCTGGACTTCCTTGTTTGGGCTTTTGTTCCTGGGGAGTGTAACGACGGACTTCGCTTTGCCAAATAATTTGAGGGAAACCCAAGATGGCACGATAGTATTCGTCGTAACGAGGAGAAGTGATATTGAACGGACGCTCACCTTGGTCACGACTGGCAAGTACTCGACGACGTTGGTAAGGTACGATATCGTAGCCAAAGTTCTCCATGTATTCGTCACTATCTAGTAGTTCGTCAACGAATCCTTCGATACCTTTGGTTGCCACTTTAATTGACCAAGCAATTTTTTCTCTCTCGCTGTAAACATCGCGTCCCAAAACTCTCTGGACACATTGCTCAACAAAGCGATAATTGCTGTTCTTGACGTAGAAGCTGTTATAGAAGGTTTCTGATAGTAAAAGTCCTCGAATAAAATCACGAACCGTAATCTGACCGTTACGTAATTGGGATTCTAGAAATCTTTCACGATCCGCCCTAAAAGCATGGAAAAAGATTTGACGATAAGCTGCTTCAATCAAATCGTTCATTTCAGACAAAGAGGGTAAATTCTCTGCCGAGTAAATTTTGGGTTGGTCATCACCCCCAATGTCGTATCCTGCGACACGAACATTCTGGGATCTAGGCTTATAGCCTAATAACGGGATAGACAAGTCAAAACCTCCGCCTAATTGTAAATTATATTAAAAATCTTAGTCCCAATCATACGTTAGACAGGGATTATAAATTAACAACGGTAACAAAATATTACAGAGTAATGAGTTGATTTTCTTGACATAACATGAGTTTAGTCATTAGTTACCATCCTGAAATAGCAAACGCTTTAGGATCAGTATCTTCTGCTGCTAATTCTGATTCATCTGTTTCCTTCATACGGGATTCGGCACAGAAAGTTGCTGTATTGAATCCCCCAAATCTTTTAACGGTGCTGCTTCGTAAACGTAAATCAGGACTAACGAACCAAAAGCGTTCAATAATACTCATGGTTTCGTATTCGGTAATTAAGATTAGTCCATCCTCTTCGTCCATGTGATATTCCCCTGCCACAGGAACAATCTCCGCATAGCCTCTTTCCCTAAGCAGTTTTCCTTGGCGAGGATTTTTCGGGTCAGGAATTAGCGCAAAGACAGTTGTTCCTTTGTGGTCTTCGTTTTCTTTGTCCCATGCCATCGAGCCATCCCAGCTAACAAATGCACCGCCGATCGCAGTTTGCGGATCTACATTATGCATTTCACAAATTGCCGCTATTTTTTGATCATTGGCATCGAGAAATTTGACATCGATATCCGACCCCCCGCTTTCTGCTCTTCTAAAGGGTAGATGGTGGGTAGTACGTTGCGAACGCCATTTTCCTGCGCTTTGCTGAAAAAATTCTTTGGCGTCTTTTATGGAATTCATCGTCATATAATGTTTATTTATCGCTTATATAATTACTATATCGATAAATCGTGTCTATCTCTTCTGCATAGTCTATTTTTATATTTTTTCCGCATCAAAATACACCAAAATCGCGATTCTTCCATAAGTATTTTATAACTTTTTGTTGCTTTAATTAATTAATACTTGACAGCGTGGACTTTTTATACTGTCGGTGCTAGATTGATTGCAAATTAACACTTAGCTAGGTACACAAGAAATCATTCTTACTAGCTGAGTACTTATTTTAGATCAAGGAGTGAAGTCAATGAATTTATCAAGTCAATTGAGTATGGAGCAGCAATTTAAATTAAAAGTGCTTCAGGATCAGGTTCAGGGTTTAAGTAAAGAACAGGCTCAGGAATATTTATTGGAAATGTTTCGTCAAATGATGGTTAAAGATAACTTGGTCAAGCATCTGCTTAAAAACGCCTAGTATTTTTAACCTATTGATGTAATGAGCTTGGTTGCATATTGCTTAGTGTGGAGTTTCCTATCTCAAGTCCGAAGATCTAAATCACATGATCTTTTGCTGATAGGTCGATTCAAATACTTGGGAACGCTGAGAATCGAACTTGCTAATAGCAAATATTTACAGTCTAGTACTTCGCACTTACTCACTTTTCAACCATAGCCATCAATATCAAACTTTAATACAATACTGAAATTTTAAAGTAGTGCTTGTAGCTTACAATTTTTCGGTAACAAAGGTAACAGAATGTTGATAATTTGCAACTTTAGTTAGGAATAACTTACAAAGTTTATTGAAATTGTTAAAGAATAATTCATTTATAACATCAGTGATAATCAATTACCAACAGTAGCTTTTAGAATAGAAGAGTAAGTAAATGTACTGGGTAATTATTGATGGAAGCTGAGAAACTTAGTCATGAAGCATTATTGTCAACACGGGAATTAGAAATTGTTGAGCTAGTAGTAATTGGCTTAAGTAATCATAAAATTGCCCAGAGATTAGAGATCAGTAAAAGGACGGTTGACAATCACATTAGCAATATTTTGAAAAAGACAGGTGCAGTCAACCGCGTAGAATTAGTGCGTTGGTCTTTGCAGTGGGGAAAAGTCTGTCTCGATAATGTTAACTGTTGCGCTCTACCCGAGATCAGCCAGAGTATAAATCACAATGAAGTGGTTTCCTAAGGCATGTTTAGTGAAGTTGATTCTGACAACCATGGGGTTACCTCTAGGTGGTTGTCAGAATTCGAGATATATTACTCCCCCAACTCAAACCATCGCTGCCACCCTCAATTCAACCAACCCAGAGCAATACGCAAATTTTTCCCATGATGGTCGTTATTTAATCTACACTAGCGATCGCAACTCTAAACGAAGCGTATACCTGTTTGATCTACAGCGTCGGCGTTTGATAACACTTCCTGGGTTGAATCAACCAGGTAGTATGCAGTCCCAGGCAGACCTTAGTGCTGATGGGCGCTACATTGTTTATCGCTCAGAACAGTTGGGTAAATCGGACATTTATTTGTATGATCGCCTAACGGCAAAAAGCCAAAATCTAACCAGAAACTTTATCGGAGAAGTTCGTCATCCCAGCATTAGTGGGAATGGGCGCTTTATCTCTTTTGAAGGTAATCGCTCAGGACAGTGGGACATTGAAATATATGATCGAGGATTGGGAATTGATTTATCTACACCACGAAATTTTCCCCTCACCCCGACTAATGAAAATTGACATATAACCTAAAAATATCAAGATGTTTAGATACTATTCTTGACAATTTGCTGCTTCTTGTGGTTATACTTTTAGTAATAAATACCAAAATTAATATATATTTCTATTATGAAAATAAATATAGCAAAAGATGGGCTTAATATAAAGCCCCAGGATTATTCTTTATTAACGGATTTATATCAACTAACAATGGCTGCGTGCTATACGGGGGAAGGACTAGCCAATAAAAGAGCTAGCTTTGAACTGTTTGTAAGATGTTTGCCTGAGAACTTTGGTTATTTGATTGCTATGGGTTTGACTCAGGCATTGGAATATTTGGAGCAATTGAGCTTTAATGCAGAGCAAATTCAGGCATTGCAAGATACGGGGATCTTTAACCATGCACCCGAGGAATTTTGGCAGCTATTGGCATCAGGAAGTTTTACAGGGGATGTTTGGGCAGTACCAGAAGGTACGGCAGTATTTGCTAACGAGCCGCTCTTAAGAATTGAAGCACCACTATGGCAGGCACAGCTTATAGAGACTTATTTGCTCAATACGATTAATTATCAGACGTTAATTGCTACTAAAGCCGCCAGAATTAGAGATGTAGCAGGAGCAGAAGCATATATTCTGGAATTTGGGACAAGAAGAGCATTTAGCCCGCAAGGTGCAGTTTGGGCAGCTAGGGCAGCCTTAGCAGCAGGGTTTGATGGCACATCTAATGTGTTGGCAGCCTTAAAACTGGGAGAACAACCCAAAGGGACGATGGCTCATGCTTTAGTGATGGCGATTAATGCTGTAGCGGGAAACGAAGACGAAGCCTTTAGAGCTTTTCAGAACTATTTTCCTAACGCATCACTATTAATTGATACTTATGACACTGTAGCAGCAGCTAGGCGGTTACGGGAGCAAGTTAAAGCGGGAATGAAGGTGACGGGAGTAAGAATTGACTCAGGAGATTTAGGAGAATTATCTCAGCAAGTACATTCTCTGCTACCGGAAACTAAGATTTTTGCCAGTGGTGACTTGGATGAAAGAGAAATTACCAGACTAAAACAGCAGGGTGCAACTATAGATGGTTATGGCATCGGCACTAAATTAGTCACAGGTTTACCAGTAAACGGGGTATATAAGTTAGTTGAAATCGATCACATTCCCACTATGAAAGAATCTAGCATGAAGTTTACCTATCCTGGTCGCAAGCAGATATTCCGTACAGTGGTTGATGGGCAAATACAGTCAGATCGTTTGGGTTTACATGACGAAGAGTTAAGCAACAAGGAACAAGGCTTATTAGAAATAGTTATGCAGAATGGTCAGAGACGACAATCATCGCTGACTTTAGAACAAATCCGACAAAGCACGGCAACTTCCATAGCGAGTCTGCCGACTAACATCCGTCAGATAAATAACCCCGACTCCTTCCCTGTTAATATCTCGACTGCTTTAGAAGCTTTACGGCAGTCAATTAGCAAACGAAACCCTGTAACTAAGTAGTTCAAAGTTCGGAGTCAGCAATAATTAATATTTAATTGTAAATATTCCTGTCCATGTACTTACAAATTAACTAATGGAAAAAATCGCCCTATTTGGCACAAGTGCTGATCCGCCAACAGTGGGACATCAAACCATTTTACGCTGGTTATCCGAGCATTATAATCGCGTGGTAGTTTGGGCATCAGATAATCCTTTTAAGCAACATCAAACTCCCTTAAATGATCGCAATAAAATGTTGCAGTTAGCGATTACAGATATTAACCCTCCCTGTAATAATATTAACCTGCATCCAGAATTAAGCGATCGCTATACTTTAGTTACCGTCAATAAAGCTAGAGATAAATGGGGACAAGAGATTGAATTTAGTTTAGTTATTGGTTCAGATATTTTATCGCAAATTACTAGCTGGTATCACATTGAAGAGTTATTGACGCAGGTAAAAGTTTTGATTGTACCCCGTCTAGGATATAGCATCAAAGAAGCAGACTTAATCTTATTAAAAGAGATCGGAGGCGAATTTGCGATCGCAACTTTAAACCCGCCGCAAGTATCATCAAGTACCTACCGTTCACAAAAAGACCAAACTTTAGTTACTCCTTCCGTGAAAGATTACATCATTAACCATAATCTATATAACTTGGCGATATAAACTGAGCAACTGCGACAGTCAGAAAAAGTATGGAAACCGATTCTAAACTAAAACCTATTAATCACAAGTCAGAGAATTTAGCTGACTTCAAAGTCGGAGTAGACAATGTAATATTTTCCGTAGATACTACCTATAATCGGGTCTTAGTTTTACTGTGTAAAAGAGACAAAGAGCCTTTTAAGAATTACTGGAGTTTACCAGGAACATTAGTACGTCAAGGAGAATCTTTAACTGATGCTGCATATCGTACTTTAGCGGAAAAAATACAGGTCGATAATTTATATTTAGAACAGTTATACTCTTTCGGAAATCTTGGTCGAGATCCTAGAGAAAATCCTGATAGCTATGGAGTACGTTATTTATCTGTCAGTTATTTTGCTTTGGTGAGATATGAAGCAGCAAAAATCATTAATAATAAATCAGATCATGGGATTTCTTGGTATAAGGTAAATGAGCTTCCTCAATTAGCTTTTGATCACGACAAAATTCTTAATTATGGCTGGAATAGACTTAAGAATAAATTACAATATAGTCCGATTGCTTTTGATGTCTTACCAACAGAATTTACTTTGAACGAAGTTTATCAACTTTACTGTACAATTTTAGGTGAAAATTTCTCCGATTATTCTAACTTTAGATCGCGCTTATTAAAGCTAGGCTTTTTAT
Organism: uncultured Pleurocapsa sp.; assembly: GCA_965365755.1. GTDB lineage: Bacteria > Cyanobacteriota > Cyanobacteriia > Cyanobacteriales > Xenococcaceae > Waterburya. Next base: position 3,050 of record CBDUCX010000233.1, on the reverse strand, counting down.
CAGATACAGGAGTAAAAGTTTCCCGTGGTGCTGGTCGTCCTGCGAGTTTGTACAAATTTGATTCAGAAGCTTTTGCACCATTAAAAGATAAACCTTTGCTGTTTATATAATTTAGTTAGTAGTTAGTAGTTACTAAATCAAACTCCTTCCCTTCCTTCCAAATAAAACCTCAAATAAAACCAGAAAAACCTTAGCGTCTTTGCGTCTTTGCGCGAAATAAAACATGAAAATAGCGATCGCACAACTCAATCCTACCATCGGCGACATTACTAACAACGCCCAACAAATAATAACTGCTGCTAACAACGCAGCTAAGCAAAATGTTCGTTTATTACTAACACCTGAATTATCCCTTTGTGGCTATCCTCCCAGAGACTTATTACTCTATCCTGGCTTTAGTTCATCGATGAGTAAAGAATTAAAAGCGATCGCAACTCAGTTACCGAAAAACATCGCTGTTTTAGTAGGTACAGTAGAAACAAACACTCATGCAGCTTCTAAAGGACAAAAACCCCTGTATAACAGCATGGCGTTACTAGATGGGGGAGAAGTCAAGCAAATCTTTCATAAACGTTTATTGCCTACCTATGACGTGTTTGATGAGGATCGTTATTTTGAACCAGGATATGAGGCTAACTACTTTAGGTTAGATGAAATCAAGATTGGCGTAAGCATCTGTGAAGATCTCTGGAATGATGAACAGTTTTGGGGAAAACGCAGCTATGAATTTAACCCGATGGAAGAGTTAGCGCAATTGGGAGTAGATGTCATTGTTAACCTGTCAGCTTCTCCCTATACCGTAGGCAAGCAGAAACTTAGAGAAGCAATGCTATATCATGCAGCTATCTCTTATCAGAAGCCAATTTTGTATGCCAACCAGGTTGGGGGAAATGATGATTTAGTTTTTGATGGCAATAGTTTTGCTTTGAATAGTGGGGGAGAAATAGTAAGTCGTGCTAAAGGTTTTGATACGGATTTGGTAATAGTGGAGTGGGAGCAACTTATGTCTCGGTCGCCTCTAGTCCCCCCGAAAAATGGGTCAATTAATAAAGAGATTTTTAGTGCTTTGGTATTGGGAGTCAAAGACTATACTAGGAAGTGCGGTTTTACTCGGGCTGTTCTAGGTTTAAGCGGGGGGATAGATTCGGCTTTAGTTGCGGCTGTGGCATCAGAGGCTTTAGGTGCAGAGAATGTTTTAGGGGTGTTGATGCCTTCTCCCTATAGTTCGGGTCATTCTGTGAGTGATGCCATGGATTTAGTAAATAACTTGGGAATCAACAGTCAGAAGATCGAGATTCAACCAGCGATGAAAGCTTATGATCAGATACTTGAGCCGATGTTTGCGGGGACAGAGTTTGGTATTGCGGAGGAAAATATCCAGTCGCGGATACGGGGAAATTTATTAATGGCGATCGCAAATAAGTTTGGTTATTTATTGCTTTCTACAGGTAATAAGTCCGAGATGGCGGTAGGCTACTGTACCCTTTATGGCGATATGAATGGCGGGTTAGCGGTAATTGCGGATGTTCCTAAAACCAGGGTATTTGAACTGTGTCGCTGGTTAAATCGTGACGGTGAAGTTATCCCCGTGAATATCATTACTAAACCTCCTAGTGCAGAATTAAAACCCGATCAAAAAGATTCCGATTCATTGCCACCTTATGAGATACTGGATGATATACTAGACCGCATTGTTTGCCAGCATCAATCCACCGCAGCAATAGTCGAAGCTGGACACGACAAGGAAACAGTAAGTAAGGTCATGAAATTAGTTACCCGTGCTGAATTTAAACGCCGTCAAGCACCTCCTGGAATTAAGATCACTGATCGCGCCTTTGGTACTGGTTGGCGGATGCCCATTGCAAGTCGATGGTTAACTTAAAAATATACAATAAATTACCTTAGTTTATTATTAGGTTGTAGTTATCAGCCCAAAGGCATAAATATTTGATTATTTATTTGCTCACTTACCAACCTTTAACTAATACTTAAGATGACCATTTCTAAAAGTTCAGTTGCAATATTTGTACTTCCGTAAGCACCTCTTTTGTGAGCTTCGGCTTTATGTTCTGGTAGATTAGAACTTGCATAAATAATAAAGGGGATCTCAATTCCTTTTTTTTGAATTTCACCCAGTAACGTATAACCTGCTCTATTGTCTGGGGGTCTTCCCATATCAGAAATAATTACATCATAGTTATCTTGACGAAGCTTTTCCAAAGCATCTTCAGTGGAAGTGCTGATGATAATTTGAATTCCTAATGCTTCTAAACTTCTTCTTGGGAGCATGTCAGTTTTGTAAGAACGCTTGAACTATGCAGCTAATTTATCGACTGTAACCCTTAACACCCGTAACTATAGTTCACTTGTATCGACATATTTGACATGCTCCCCTTCTTCTTTCATAAACATTATTTTTTGGACTATCATCTACCCACAAGATTTTTTTACTATTTAAGCTACGAACTACTTTAGATTGAAAAATCTTGTTGACTAAGCCTGTAATTTTAAACAATTCGTTCTTTGTAAAAATTTGATTGTCAGACGGCGATTCGCTCTCTTTCTTTGCAACTGCGGCACCGAGAGAAGCAGCCACTTCCATTTCTTGTCTTTTTGCTTTAGCCTCAAATCCTCCCGCTTTCAATGAAAGCTCACTGACACCAGTTAGAATTTCTTTTATTGGTTTACCTAAAAAAACTACTATAAATAGTACAACTAGAGGCCAAGAAATTACACTGATCAATGAAACTAAAACTTGTATTAATTCAGTTATTTGTTTTATATCCACATTTTTTAGTACTCTAATCGACTAGAGTTTTGTAAAGTTACAACCGTAGATAATTATAGACTCTCTTAGTGGTAAGAGTAATAAACTTTAGTCATTATTCTCTAAGTAGTAAAAATACTCTAATTAATTGCTATCATGTCTAGATTATTTACTGTTTAATCAGCATCAATGTTAAAAAAAGCAAAGTTAAAACAGCAAAAATTTATTCCATATCTATTTTTGTTGCCTGCGATCGCTTTACTAGGATTAACGGTATTTTTCC
>CBDUCX010000232.1:0-9291 GCA_965365755.1 uncultured Pleurocapsa sp. | reverse complement strand
TGACTCGGCTCTTGTTAAGTTATTCCCAATGTTGCCATTATCAAAATCTATTTAACTAGATCGTCGATAGTTGCGATTTGAGTCAAAGCGGGCTGTTTCTGTTGAGCAATAATTGTTTGCGATTGACGAACGTCAGCATTGATTGCCACTGTCTTCACATCATAGATTTGAGTAAAGAGCTTAGGATAAATACCAATACCGAGAATTATAACCAAGAAACAAGCTGCAATAAAGATTTCTCTGGGGTTAGCATCATCAAAAGGAGCTTCTCCAGGTAACACACAGCTATTACCAAAACATACCGCAGCATCGTTGGTAGGCTGCTTCATTTTCGCACGATCAATATCACATGCTAAGGCTTCGTTGGAGTTGAAAAATACTAACCTGAGCATAGATAGTAGATAGATAGGAGTCATGATAATTCCTACCGCAGCCAGGAAAACAATTACAGTTGAGAAGGTGGGGCTATAAACACTGTTGCTAGTCATACCGACAAACACGGCAATTTCGCTGGCAAAACCACTCATTCCAGGAAGAGCCAGAGAAGCCATGGCACCTGCGGTAAATAAGGCGAAGGCTTTAGGCATAACTAGAGCAACTCCGTCCATACGATCCATAAATAGAGTATGAGTGCGATCGTAAGTTACACCTGTGAGGAAGAACAAAACGGAAGCGATTAAACCGTGGGACAACATTTGCAACATTGCGCCACTAGTACCGATATCTGTAAAGGAAGCAATACCTAGTAAGACAAATCCCATGTGTGAAACAGAGGAATATGCCAGACGGCGCTTCATATTGGTTTGGGCAAAAGAACTAAAGCCACCATAAATAATATTGATGACTCCCAGGGTTGCTAACAAAGGAGCAAAATAAACGTGAGCATCAGTTAATAGCTCCATATTGAAGCGAATCAAACCATAGCCACCCATCTTGAGTAATACACCCGCTAAAATCATTGAGACTGGGGCAGAAGCTTCACCGTGAGCATCCGGCAACCAGGTATGTAGAGGGAAAATAGCCAATTTAACTCCAAAGGCAATTAGTAGCCCTGCATATAGAGGCATCTCTAAGGCTAAGGGATAATCTTTTAATGCTAAAGCAGCAATATCAAAGGTTAAATTATCACCGTAGAAAGCCATTCCCAGACCTGCTACCAAGATAAATATTGAGGCGGCTGCGGTGTAGAGTAGGAATTTAGTGGCTGCGTAACGACGCTTAGAACCACCCCAAATTGAAACTAATAGGTAAACAGGAACTAGTTCTAATTCCCACATGACAAAGAATAAGAGCATATCCTGGGCGGCAAATACTCCAATCTGCGCCGAGTACAATACCAGCATCAGGAAGTAGAATAACCGAGGTTTGCGGTCTACCTGCCAGGCGGAAAGCATCGCTAAAGTTGTTACAAATCCTGCTAGTAAAATGAGAGGAGCTGATATACCATCTACCGATACCGACCAGCTAACCCCTAGTTGAGGAATCCAGCTATAGTTTTCCGTTAGTTGAAATTGCGCGCTGCTGGCATCGTAATTATTCCAGAACGCATAACCCATTAATATAAAATCTACAATACCGACACCGAGAGCATACCAGCGAACAGTTTTACCCTCTTTGTCGGGAATCAGGGGAATTGCTAGAGCAGCTAGCAGAGGTAAAAAGATAATCGCGGTAAGCCAGGGAAATTGAGCTACCATTGTTAGTCCTTTGGATGTAAAATCAATTGTTAACAAAAGTATACTATATTAACTTCTGTTAAGAACATTTTTATTTTTAATTAAGAATCTCTAAGTTGATTGCCAGAGATTATCGAAGATAGCGACTCTATCCTAACCAGCTAACCGACTGCGATCGCATACCACTTTCGCCATAACAAAGTTTAAATATGGGTAACAAAAGCTGTATTTGTACCATGGCGTTGATAAATTAGGGTATGAAAAACGAAATAATGCGATCGCGCTTGGAAGAAAATTATTTTCTACATAAGGAACTGGGACATCCCAAAACTTAAGATAATGAATCAGTAATCGAATTGAGTGCTTCAGCATTACTTCAGATTTAGAATAGCAAAATGACTTACGCCCTTCCTTAAATTACCAGCGCCAGAATCTTTATCTAGCGATCGCCTGCAAAAGACAAATTAAATTTGACATTTAAGACAATCGCTTTAGGGCTTTGCATATAAATATAATAAGTGTCCTAATGCAAGATGTATTGCTATACTATGGACGATCTCATGATTAATAGTTGAGAAAATGTTTGTCAAGATTGTCATAAAACTGTCATGGCTCTGCAATCTTAGTTGACTACTATAAATTAATTAATCTTAGTTGGCTAATATAAAAAATTAATTAATTTCAGGAGATAAAGTAGATGAATGCTCAAGAACTTCTCCAGCGATATGCATCAGGACAACGAGATTTTAGTCGAATAACTCTGATTCACGAATGTCTGACAAACTCAAATCTGATGGGCGCACATTTAGCAGATTTAACTGGTGCAGAATTAAGTAAAAAAACTAAAAAAATTGCTAAAGCTTATCTTCGTCAAGCTAGATTGAATCGAGAGAATCAAGCTAATGCGGAAATAATTCAGGCATGTTTGACCAATGCCAAAATGATTAGGTGTGATTTGAGTGGTGCTGATCTTAGGGATGCTAACTTCCGGGAGGCTAATTTAAAAGGAGCCAATCTAGGTGGTGCAGATTTACGAGGAGCCAATCTGAGAGGAACTAATTTGCAAAATGCCGACTTACGGGGTGCAGATTTAACAGGAGTCGATCTCAGCAAAACTAAACTCAAAGGAGCTAATTTAAAAGGGGCATATCTAGACGAATCCGCACTTTCAGCAGCCGAAGCCACTAAATTTTTTGTGATGTATTGACTTTTAAATCGACGTTTAATTTTCCCAGTATGGTGATCGCTGATCCTATATCATATTGATGATCATGCATATTTTTTTGCTTGGTAGACTAACTCCTCAGAAACAGTGGTCAGAATTCTGAGAGGATTGATGAGGATCAGTAATATCTAACAATATGGAAATCTTAATTGTTGAGGATGAGCGAGAAATAGCAGAAATTATTCGTGAATGCTTGGAGGCAGAAGGCTTTAACTGTCGAGTTTGTCATGACGGTCGTTCTGCCTTGGGCTTATATAGCGAGTATCAGCCAGATTTAGTCATTCTTGACCTCAGACTACCAGGAATGGATGGTTTGGAAATATGTACTCAAATTCGCCAAAAACCAGTAGCCAACGACCCTTACATTTTAATGTTGACCTCTAGAGGAGAAGAGATAGATCGCATTATTGGCTTGTCTACAGGAGCAGATGATTATTATATAAAACCTTTTAGCCCCAGGGAATTAGTCGCCAGGGTCAGGGCGTTGCTACGCCGTCGTCTGCGGGAAGATGAACGCTCTACATTTATCAGAACTAAGTCTTTTACTATTGATCTTGCTCAACACTGTGTCAGTCGCCACGTTGCAGAGGAACCAGCAAAACAATTAGATTTATCTTCTTCTGAATTTAAGCTGATGGCTTTGTTAGTCAAACACCCAGGTAGGGTATGGGAACGAGGGCAACTCATTGAAAAGCTTTGGGGAGATGATTTTTTTGGTGAAGAACGAGTCATAGATACTCATATGGCCAGATTGCGCAAAAAAGTCGAACCTGTTGCGGGTAAGCCTAGATTTATTCAAACTGTTATCGGGGTCGGTTATAAATTTGAAGATTCATGATTTGTAACCTATAACTTATAACCTATAGTGAATAAACTTAATTTACAAGTTAGACTTTTCCTTTCCCATATCTTAGTCACTATTGTCGGAGTGACAGCATCTTCAGTGGTGGGGAATTTTTTTTCTCCCCGATTTTTTCAAATTCATGTTAGAGCTTTAGAGGGAAAGGGCTTGAATATTCGTACGGCTCATTCTCAACTCATAGATGTCTTTGAAGCAGCCTGGGCGAGAGGTAATTTTTGGTCATTTTTAATCGGCACATTGGCAGCAGCAATTCTCAGTTATTGGTTAGCTAAGCGAATTGTTCAACCGTTGAATGAAATGGAAATTATTGTCGAGCAATTTGCCAGCGGTAAATTAGACCAAAGGATGTCCCATTTAGAAATTCCCGAACTTGATCGCTTGGCAATGGGTTTTAATCGTATGGCCAGCAGTTTGGAGGAGGTGGAAGAGAGAAGACGGGAGATTATTGACGATTTAACCCATGAATTGCGAACCCCTCTGACAATTATTCGCGGACGATTAGAAGAAATAGCCGATGGCATTATTTCCGCTACTCCGCAAATCTATTCCCGATTAATCCGCGAAACCAAGCGTTTACAACGTTTATTAAATGATCTACAAGAATTATCTCAAGCAGAAGCAGGTCGCCTTTCACTAAATTTAAAACCGACAAATTTACGTCAGATTCTGGAACCTTTAACCGCAAGATTTGGCGATCAGTTAATTGATAGCGATCGCTTTCTAAGTTTAGACTGCCCCAATGATTTACCCTACGTCATGGTAGACAGCGATCGCTTAGAACAGATTTTAGTTAATTTACTCAGTAATGCTATCCGTCATACGCCCCAAGGTTCGATTGCTATCAAAGCTTGGAGTGTTGGAGATTGCATTTGGATTTCTGTCCAAGATACAGGTTCGGGGATTGCTCAAGAAGAATTACCTTATATTTTTCGGCGTTTTTGGCGATCGCAATCATCCCGTTCTCAAATATATGGCGGTACAGGAATTGGTCTAGCAATCTGCAAACGGTTAGTAGAATTGCATGGAGGAGAAATATTTGTCGAAAGTCAGTTAGGAGTAGGTAGCACGTTTAAGTTTTTTTTGCCTACAAAAAAATATAGAGACCTCTCATAACTGCAATTTTAATAATTTCCTCTATTACAAAAATGTCATAAGTTTCGTACTCTATTGACATAGATAACTTATAAGCTATTGTTCAGAATTCACCAAGACAAATTTATTTCTCAAACCTATTAAACTCTTTAATTGCCAAATTCTACTCAAAAAATGAGCATAACCAACAAAATACACTTTAGAAACGTAAAAGGCGATATCTTCGGCGGAATTACTGCTGCGGTTATCGCCTTACCTATGGCTTTGACTTTCGGTGTGGCTTCTGGCGCGGGAGCTTCGGCAGGATTGTGGGGAGCTATTTTAATTGGCTTTTTTGCAGCATTGTTTGGCGGTACGCCTACTCTAATTTCTGAGCCAACTGGTCCGATGACGGTAGTTATGACTGCTGTAATTGCTAGTCTTACCGCATCAGACCCTGAACAAGGTTTAGCGATGGCGTTTACGGTGGTGATGTTGGCGGGAATATTTCAAATCATCTTTGGCATATTCAAATTAGGCAAATATGTTACCTTAATGCCCTACACAGTCATATCTGGCTTTATGTCGGGTATTGGCTTGATTCTAATTGTTTTGCAAACCGCTCCATTTTTGGGTCAGGCTAGTCCCAAAGGAGGCGCGTTAGGTACAGTCCAAAATTTACCCACTCTAATCGCCAATATTAATCCCGTAGAAACTTTTTTAGCAGCCTTAACGGTGGCGATTCTTTTTTTCTACCCTGCTAAGTTAAAGAAATTTATGCCGCCTCAATTACTAGCATTAATTGTGGGAACTTTAATTGCTATCTTTTTCTTGGGAAATGCTAATCTTCGCACCATTGGTGAAATTTCGGTTGGGCTGCCTAAGCTACAAACCCCTACTTTCACCGCCCTACAATTGCGAAAAATGATTATTGATGGTTTGGTGTTGGGGATGTTGGGCTGTATTGATGCCCTGCTTACTTCTTTAGTTGCCGATAGCATTACTCGCACTGAACATAATTCAGACAAAGAATTAATCGGTCAAGGAATTGGTAACTTGGTTGCAGGTTTATTTGGCGGGATTGCAGGGGCTGGGGCAACCATGGGTACGGTGGTTAACATCCAAGCTGGTGGTCGCACGGCATTATCTGGTTTAACTCGGGCATTAGTTTTACTGATAGTTGTTTTAGGTTTGAGTCAATATCTAACAGGTATTCCCAGCGCAGTATTGGCGGGTATTGCTTTTAAAGTAGGGATTGATATTATCGACTGGGGCTTTTTGAAGCGCGCTCACAAAGTTTCTCCTAAAGCAGCATTTATTATGTATGGGGTAATTATCCTTACCGTATTTGTCGATTTGATAATCGCTGTTGGTGTCGGGGTATTTGTTGCCAATATTTTAACCATCGAACGTTTGTCTAAGTTACGTTCGGAGAAAGTTAAAGCTGTTACCTATAACGATGAGGAAATCTTACTTAATAATCAAGAAAAGGCTTTACTAGAAGAAGCTGGTGGTCGAGTACTATTATTTTATTTAAGCGGTCCCATGATTTTTGGGGTAGCAAAAGCTATTTCTCGCGAACATAATTTAATTAATGACTATCAAGCCCTGGTTTTAGATTTATCTGAAGTTCCCATGCTAGGGGTAACTTCGGCATTGGCTTTAGAAAATGCGATCGCTGAAGCAATAGAAAAAGGTCGTCAGGTGTATATCGTGGGCTTACAAAGTCAAGCTGAAAAACGTCTGAACAAGTTGGGCATTATGAACAAAGTATTACCTGAAAATCTGCTGGGCGATCGCACTGAAGCTCTCAGAAAAGCAGTAGACTATGTCAATGCTCGCTCCTTCAAATGCGACACTTTAGTTTCTCAAGGGATTGGTTGATTGCTTAAAGGGCAAAAAATTCTCATACTTGCCCTTTATTTTGTCTTTTGTCAAAATTGACATCAAACTGACATATATCTGCAATAAATATCGGATATTCTCAAACTATTTGATGAACACTTGTTTTGAATAGTAATTGAATATCTTCAATCCAACTCGCGATCGCCTGATTCGTGAATCTGCCTCTCTAGCTCAGTCTTACAAACAAGGTTTTCCTTGTCCTCATCTAGTTGTTGATGAATTATTTGACTCTGAAATACTCTATTGTCTTCTAAACGATTTTTTATTCAAACGGGATGAAGCAGGAATAAATTGGCAAGTCACTAAAGATCTAAAGCTTGAATCTAAGACAGTCAGGCGCTTATCGGATTCTACTCGCACTTTCTATTTTTGGCTTAATTCTCCAGATTTTATTGATGCCTTGACCCTAGCAATTGGTCGAAAAGAAAACAGTTTAGTTGGCGATCCTACTCTTTACGGTGCTGGTTTATGTGGGATTTTACCAGGAGGAAAACTAGAATCGAGTTGTAGTGTCATCACCCATCCTCATTTACCCCTAATCTGCGAGTTCAATCTAATTATCTGTCTTAACGATAGTTTGAATAGTAACGGTGAAGGAAAAATAGAACTTTACAGCGATCAGGAAAAAGATGATGAAATTACCTATGAATCTAAATTCAATCGCACTTTGATCTTACCAATTACAGACAAAGTTCAATACAGAATAACTACCAGCGATCGCAGTTTTGAAAGTTCTAAGTTTTTTTCGATTTACTACTGGAGTCGAATACCGAACTAGCAATTTTATACTAATTCTATTTCTCAACCTGGGAAATGCCCGCTAAAATTCAGATACTGATATCAATAAGCAAAAAAAAATGCAGAGGTTTGATAATAATTTCTGCATTTTATTATTATTATGCTTGCTAAAACTTAATAAGCATCCTGCAATTCATAGAAGTCTGGAGAGACATAATCTTTCCGCAAAGGATAACCAATCCAATCTTCATTCATCAAAATACGCTTAAGATTAGGATGACCCTCGTAGATGATGCCGAACATATCATAGCTTTCTCTTTCTTGCCAATCTGCTGCTTTCCAGATCCAATATACAGAAGGAACTTGGGGATTATCTCTGGGAAGGAAAACTTTGAGGCGAACTTCTTCTGGTTGCTCGACATCATCACCAACCTTTATTAGATGGTAAAAACTGACTAGCTCTTTTCCAGGGCCAAGATCATAAGCCCCTTGACACTGAAGGTAATTATAACCATAAGCGTACAAAGCAGTAGCAATAGGCAATAGTAAATCTGCTTCAACCTTGATCATTTCAACATTGGAAGTATCAGGGGCTAAAGCTTCATTATCAAAGCCATTTTCCGTTAGCCATGTCGATGTCTGACCCGCAGGGATTATCTCCGATGCTGCCTCTTCCGATGTTGCTTCCTTTGCTTCAGGGTTCTGATTCTCTTTCTTTGATTCAGCCACGTTCCACCTCCTTCTCTGCTGATTCTATTGCCGGCAGGGGCATTCCCATTGCTTCGGCTAGTTCTTTCGGCGGTGCCTGACGAGTTGCCGATTGAACATATTTACCAGTTAAAATTGGCTCTACTGCCTTCATGTTGTGTCTGGTGCTGTAATAGCGATGAGTTTGTTCTAAAACTTTTGCCCGCTCTTGAAGAGATTCATTAGAAACTTTTTTCCGTAGCTTAATAATGGCATCAAAAATAGCTTCGGGACGAGGAGGGCAACCAGGAATATAGACATCTACAGGAATTAGCTTGTCAACACCTCTGACGGCAGTAGTTGAGTCGGAACTAAACATGCCTCCAGTAATAGTACAGGCACCCATGGCAATTACATATTTGGGTTCGGGCATCTCTTCATAGAGACGAACTAACGCCGGAGCCATTTTCATGGTAATTGTGCCTGCGGTAATAATTAAGTCCGATTGACGAGGACTAGAACGAGGCACTAAGCCATAACGATCAAAATCAAATCGAGAGCCAATCAAAGCTGCAAATTCGATAAAGCAGCAGGCTGTACCATATAGCATCGGCCAGAGGCTAGATAGCTTTGCCCAGTTGTAGAGGTCGTCTACCGTAGTTAAAATAACATTTTCCGATAGATCCTGAGTTACCTGAGTCGGGCTAGTGGGATTAAGTATTTTTTCTTGTTGCTGTTGTTCAAATGTTGAGGAATTCATGACCATTCTAAAGCTCCTTTTCTCCACGCATATACCAAAGCAATCACCAAGATGGCAATAAAAATTAGGGCTTCTACAAAAGCTAACAATCCCAAACGATTAAAAGCTACTGCCCAAGGATATAAAAAGACTGTTTCTACATCAAAAACCACGAACACCAGCGCAAACATATAATAGCGAATATTAAACTGAATCCAAGCACCACCTATGGGTTCCATCCCAGATTCATAAGTTGTTTGCCGCTCAGGACCACCGCTACTAAGTCTTAATAGTTTAGAGGCAGTCAGAGCTAGGGCTGGGACTGCACTGCAAATGAGTAAGAAACCCAAGAAATATTCATAACCATTGAGAACAAACAATTTTTATC
>CBDUCX010000231.1:0-9498 GCA_965365755.1 uncultured Pleurocapsa sp. | reverse complement strand
GGTTGCCCCAGAAAACGTAGCTTTTAAAGGGCGTTTAGAGCCAGGCAAGATGTTCCTAGTCAATATGGAAGAAGGGCGCATTATTGCCGATGAAGAGATTAAGCAAAAAATTATCAATGAACATCCCTATCGTCAATGGTTGGATCGCTATTTGGTAGATTTGGCATCCTTACCAGAAATAGCAGATGACATGTCACCTGTTGCTCAAGGGGATTTAACGACAACTATCCAGCAACAGATGACCTTCGGTTATACCTTTGAAGAACTGCGGATGTTGCTCCAACCAATGGGACTTAATGGTGTAGAGGCACTGGGTTCTATGGGGACAGATACACCCTTAGCTGTACTTTCGGATCGTCCTAAGCTACTCTATGATTATTTTCAGCAACTATTTGCTCAGGTAACTAATCCGCCCATCGATTCCATTAGGGAAGAGATTGTTACTTCCCCTGTAACTACCATTGGTGCCGAACGTAACTTACTTGCTCCTCAACCAGAAAGTTGTCACCTGATTAAATTAAAAACCCCTGTAATTAGTAATGCCGAGTTAGCCAAACTCAAGCACCTGGATGGGGATTTTCAGTCCATTACCCTACCGATTTTATTTAACCCCCAGGAGGGAGTACAGGGGCTAGAAACAGCGATCGCCAATATTTGTAGTCAAGCGGATCAGGCGATCGCCGAATCAACTAGTATTATTATTTTGAGCGATCGCGGTGTAGACCGAGATCATGCCCCCATACCTGCTTTGCTGGCAGTGGCGGGGTTACATCACCATCTAGTTCGCCATGGTACTCGTACTAGGGTGGGCATTGTCTTAGAATCTGGTGAACCAAGAGAAGTACATCATTTTGCTGTCTTACTAGGTTATGGTTGCGGTGCGATTAATCCCTATCTTGCTTTTACCACTCTAGAGGAGATGATTGAGCAGAAAATACTGGTGGGGGTGGATTATCCAACTGCTTGTAAGAACTACATTAAAGCCGTAACCAAAGGTACGATCAAAATTGCCTCCAAGATTGGAATTTCCACCTTACAAAGCTATCGAGGAGCGCAAATTTTTGAAGCCATTGGACTAAACCATTCAGTGATCGACCGTTACTTTACCTGGACAGCCTCCAGAATTGAGGGCGCAGATTTAGCAGCGATCGCGCAAGAAACTATATTACGCCACAGTCATGCTTTTCCTGAACGGGAAGTAAATGGACATGTCTTGGATGCTGGCGGAGAATATCAATGGCGCAAAGATGGGGAAGCTCATTTATTTAATCCCCAAACCATTCACACCCTGCAACAAGCAGTTAAAACTGGTAATTACGAACTTTACAAGCAATATGCCAAACTGGTCAACGATCAGAATCAGCAACACTTTACCCTCAGAGGATTGCTGGAATATAAAGACCGCGAACCGATTCCCCTAGAGGAAGTGGAACCGATTGAAGCAATTATGAAGCGGTTTAAGACTGGGGCAATGAGTTATGGCTCAATTTCTCAAGAAGCCCATGAGTCCCTGGCGATCGCTATGAATCGTATTGGCGGGCGATCGAATACTGGAGAAGGAGGGGAAGATCCCGAACGCTATACTTGGACTAACGAACGGGGTGACTCTAAAAATAGCGCCATCAAGCAGGTGGCATCAGGACGTTTTGGTGTTACCAGTTTATATTTATCCCAAGCCAAAGAACTCCAAATCAAAATGGCACAGGGAGCAAAACCAGGAGAAGGGGGACAATTACCAGGGAAAAAAGTCTATCCTTGGATTGCTAAAGTTCGTCACTCCACCCCAGGAGTAGGACTGATATCGCCTCCACCCCACCACGATATTTACTCCATTGAAGATTTAGCCGAGTTGATCCACGACTTGAAAAATGCCAATCGGCAAGCGCGGATTAGCGTTAAATTAGTCTCGGAAGTGGGTGTGGGAACCATCGCTGCGGGGGTAGCTAAAGCTCACGCTGATGTGGTGTTAATTTCTGGCTTTGATGGTGGCACAGGAGCATCTCCCCAAACCTCTATTAAACACGCAGGACTGCCCTGGGAACTAGGTTTAGCGGAAACCCATCAAACCTTAGTTTTAAATAACCTCCGTAGTCGTATTGCCGTGGAAACCGACGGTCAAATGAAAACGGGTCGAGATGTGGCGATCGCAACTTTATTGGGTGCGGAAGAATTTGGTTTTTCCACCGCCCCCTTAGTCAGCTTGGGTTGTATTATGATGCGGGTCTGTCATAAGAATACCTGTCCCGCAGGCATTGCCACTCAAAACCCAGAATTACGTAAAAACTTCATCGGCGACCCCGAATATACCGTCAACTTTATGAAGTTTATTGCCCAAGAAGTCCGCGAAATTATGGCAAGTTTGGGCTTCCGTACCCTTAATGAAATGGTAGGACGTACTGATGTCTTAGAAGCGAAGAAAGCTGTGGATCATTGGAAAGCTAAAGGACTCGATCTCTCCCCGATCCTGTATCAGCCTAAAGTTAGCGCTGATGTCGGTCGCTATTGTCAAATTCCCCAAGACCATGGATTGGAAAAATCTTTAGATATAACTACCTTATTAGATCTCTGTCAACCAGCAATTGAGAAGGGAGAAAAGGTCAAGGCTACCCTGCCTATTAGAAATATTAATCGGGTAGTGGGGACGATTTTGGGCAATGAAATCACCAAACGTCACTGGGATGGTTTACCAGAGGATACAGTACATCTCCATTTTCAAGGTAGTGCAGGACAAAGTTTTGGCGCATTTGTGCCCCAGGGGGTAACTCTAGAATTAGAAGGTGATGCCAACGATTATTTAGGCAAAGGTTTGAGTGGGGGGAAAATCATTGTCTATCCTCCTGAAGGTTCTACCTTTGTGCCAGAAGAAAATATTATTATTGGCAACGTGGCATTTTACGGCGCAACTGCTGGAGAAGCTTATATTTATGGTATTGCGGGAGAACGATTCTGCGTCCGTAACTCTGGGGTTAACGCTGTAGTGGAAGCTATTGGCGATCATGGTTGCGAATATATGACTGGTGGTAAAGTCGTGATTCTAGGCTCAACTGGACGTAACTTTGCTGCGGGCATGAGTGGTGGAGTGGCATATGTTCTTGACGAACAAGGTGACTTTGCGACCCGTTGCAATACGCAAATGGCAGACATTGAAACCCTCGATGAGGAAGACCGCGAAACTGTTTATCAGATGATCCAAAAGCACGCCGATTATACCAACAGCCAGAAAGCATTTAAAGTACTAGCCAACTGGCAAGAATTTGCACCAAAATTCGTCAAAGTAATGCCCAGAGATTACAAACGGGTGTTGCAAGCCATTAAAGAGGCGATCAGCTCAGGTTTAAGCGGAGATGATGCCTTAACTGCTGCCTTTGAAGCCAATGCCCGTGATGCTGCCCGTATCAGCGGTAGCTAATTTCAGTTGACCGTAGGGGCGAACGGCCGTTCACCCCTACCAATAATTCATAATTTCATCATTAATTCTTTTTCGGAACAAACGACACGACTATGGGAAAACCAACAGGCTTTATTGAATATCTCCGCGAAGAACCTTCTGAATTATCACCGAGCGATCGCATTCGTAACTGGGATGAATTCCATCTGCCTATGCCAGAGGAAAACCTCAAAACACAGGCTGCTAGGTGCATGGACTGCGGTACGCCCTTTTGTCATACTGGCATCAATATCAGCGGTATGGCGAGTGGTTGCCCGATTAATAACCTAATTCCCGAGTGGAACGATCTCATTTATCGTGGACTGTGGCACGAGGCTCTAGATCGCTTGCATAAAACCAATAATTTCCCAGAATTTACGGGTCGTGTATGTCCTGCGCCCTGTGAAGGTTCTTGCGTTCTGGGCATACATAACCCCCCAGTAACCATTAAAAATATTGAATATTCCATTATTGAAAAAGGCTGGGAATCAGGTTGGGTTAAACCCGAACCTCCAGAAAAGCGTACAGGGAAAAAAGTGGCTGTCGTTGGTTCTGGCCCTGCGGGACTTTCTGCTGCTGCCCAACTCAATAAAGCAGGTCATTGGGTGACAGTATTTGAACGGGCGGATCGTCCAGGGGGACTGCTAATGTATGGTATTCCCAACATGAAACTGGACAAGCAAGAAATTGTGATGCGTCGAATTAAGCTTTTGGAACAGGAAGGGGTAACCTTTACCTGTAATACCGAAATAGGTAAAGATATCTCTGCCGAGAAGCTAAAACAAGAATACGATTCAATAATCCTCTGTACGGGGTCAACCAAACCGCGAGATCTCCCTGTTGAAGGTCGTGATTTGAAAGGCATCCATTTTGCGATGGAGTTCCTGACTGCCAACACTCAAGCACTTTTAGACGGTAAAGATACTAACATCTCCGCACAGGGTAAAGACGTGGTAATTATTGGTGGTGGTGATACGGGAACTGACTGCGTAGGTACATCAGTGCGTCATGGTTGTCGCAGTTTAGAACAACTGGAAATCATGCCCCAACCTCCCCTAGAACGCGCTCCCAATAACCCTTGGCCAGAGTGGCCCAAAGTCTACCGTCTCGATTACGGACAGCAAGAAGCGGCGGCAAAATTTGGTGATGACCCCAGAGGCTATCTCACCATGACAACCAAATTTGAAGGAGACGAACAAGGACAAGTAAAAGCCGTCCACACCGCCAAAATCAAATGGGAACGGGATGCCAATGGTCGCTTTGTTCCCCAGACTATTCCAGGGACAGAAAAAGTAATCCCCGCTCAGTTAGTGCTGTTGGCAATGGGATTTGTCAGTCCCGAACAACCCCTCCTAGATGCTTTCGGACTAGAAAAAGATGCCCGTAACAACATCAAAGCCGAACATGAACAATACACTACCAATATTCCTGGTGTGTTCGCCGCAGGAGATTGTCGTCGCGGTCAAAGTCTCGTAGTTTGGGCGTTTAACGAAGGTCGTGGAGTTGCTCGTGAATGTGATCGCTTTTTGATGGGAAGTACAGATTTACCTTAACCAATTTTATAGACTGGGCAAACATCGCTAGAATAAAATGACTTTTTAAAAATAGATATTGCCCACTAAATCACAAATAATAATATTTCAACTCAAGAATGGTGGCATCAATGTAAATTGATTATTGTCTTTGCTTTCTAGCTTTAGCTATGTCCACCCGACAATAATCCTTTCTGTTACGGTCTAGTGTGTAAAATATTATGTAAGATTTTTTTGTATGCGGATCAAAAGTAAAGCACAATTTGAAGCATGGTTGGACTCTAATTTCTGGTTAGAAGATGTGCTGATTAATACTCTAGATCCCTATCCAAAAATACCTTCAACAAATTATCGCAACCTTCCAAAGCAAGTTAGGCTAGTATGTACCTTGCAAGTTGGAGGAAGTTATAAAGCGGGAAAAACTCGGTGGATGCGAGACATTGAGATTATTGCTCATGATGTAAGAAATTACTCTATCAATACAGAGGGTGGATTTGTCTCAGGGAATTGCTGTCAAGGAATTGAACTAATCGAAGTTAAACAAGGATTAGGATTTACACTTGACGTACCTGAAATTTTAACAATTGTTTGCAATTCAATCGAAGTCTTGCAATATCCGGATAGAGAGGAGTTAGTTGAGTCTTGGTTTAGTTCTAGAGATTTTTATGCTCGCTTCATTTGTCATTCATTGCCTACTCCAGAAGATTGGCTTAATCATTTTCGTCAGAAAGGTTGGGAGGTAGTCTGGCGTTATTACTACAGTGATGAAAAAGCATTGCATCAAGTTCCTGCTGACTACACAGGCTGGTTTCTTCAACTTCGTTCTCGATTAAATGAAAATCCACAAGGTTTGTTTTTTAGTATTGGTAAATTAGAAACAGGATTTTTTTTACATTTACGAAATTTCGATTCGGCTTTGCAACGATTATGGGTTGAAGCAGGAAAGTATATTGCAACTTTTCCAGAGGTAACAATCTCATGCGGAAATAATGAAATGAATCAGATAGAATGGCTTGCTTATCTCGCGCAATTCGATACCTAATTAAATAAGTTTAGAATTTGAGCGTTTAACGAAGGTCGTGGAGTAGCCCGTAAATGCGATCGCTTTTTGATGGGAAGTACAGATTTACCGTAGAGTGGGTAAAAAATCACTAAAATACACAAACTTTTTCATAATAGGTATATTGCCCAACAAACCATTAAACTTAAAAGCACAGTCAACGAGAAGTACTAAATTGCGATCGCAACTAGGGCAGCTTTTCTTACTTGCTACTTTAGCTCCCTTCGGGAGCTTGGTAAATAATTACTAACGAGCTTTTTGCAGAAAATCTTCAGCAGTAATATTAGCTTGTTTGAGGATCGCCCGTAGTGTTCCTTCAGGTAAATCTCCTGTATGTTTAGGAATTGTTGTGTAGCGATTTGTCTTAGCATTAAACCAGATTTCATGACTACCAGCAGCTTGCCGATGAAATTCAAATCCAAACTCTTTTAGAATTTTAATAATTTTACGATATTTAAATCCAGATAATCTTCCCATGAATAATCAATTATTGACCAATTACTAAAGGATAGTCAAAAGACTCTGCAATAGGAGTTAAAGCTATGTTTTCTTGAGATTCAATTAATTTTTGGGCAACATCTCGGGCAATTTCTAAAGTTTCGCTAATAGTTTTACCCTGAACAACAAGTCCTTGCAAATCATCTGTAGTAGCTAAGTAATAACCTTCTGGTAACTTCTGAATATGCAAGTTAATTATCCTTTCCATTTTATTTAACTCCATTTGATAGTGTTATCTTTGTTTTTTAAATACTTTTATAGCATCTTTTCCTGAAATTCTGGGTAATTTAGGCATTAACTGGAACATCTACTTCAAAATATTCAGTTGTTAGAGGTAATCCTTTTTCTTTACGTACCTCTAGACATAGTTGTATTGCTTCTTGAATATTAAGTAAGGCTTCTTCTTGTGTTTCTCCTTGACTTATACAACCTGGAATAGTTGGACATTCAACGACATACCAACCTTCTTCGTCTTGATAAAGTATTACTGGAAATTTCATAATCTTATTTATTTTTTTTGAGAAATCTTTTAAAGTAGACCTAGAGATCTAGCCTTTGTAGAGTGTTTTTTCAAACCATTATGCTCTTAACATTAGATTATATTTTGGGAATGAAAATACAAGCTTCGTAGTTTGGGCATTTAACGAAGGTCGTGGAGTGGCGAGAGAATGCGATCGCTATTTAATGGGAAGTACAGATTTACCGTAGGATGGGTAAAAAATCACTAGAATATACAAACTTTTTCAAAATAGTATATTGCCCACCAAACCATTAAAGAATGGTGGGCTGAAAAGCACAGTAAACGAGAAGTATTCAATTGCGATCGCAAAGAAGTATTTCGTTTAGAAAGATTTTCTTCAGAAGAAGCAACTAGAATTCTGCAAGTCATTGCTCAAGCTGAATCAATTAACGGTACTTAAACAATTATCAAAGTCAAAATAAGGTAAGATGCTTATGATAGTTAGTTTTCACATCGTTCTTGTAGGCGATCGCTGTCATGAAAGAAACTACTCCCGCAGCTATGCCTCCCTGCTTCGATAGATGGTGTAAAAAGTTTGATGATTTATTAAGAACTAAAGCACAAAAAAGGGAATTTAGGCACTATTTAGGGGGATTATTGGGAGAAAGTGAGCGTAAAAATGTATCTCAAATGGCGAGAGATGCAGTAGAGGTCACATATCACAAATTACATCATTTCTTAACGGAAGCAACTTGGTCGGCGGACAAGCTCAATGAGCGTCGTCTAGAAATAATGAGTAAATGCAGCCAAACTAGAATAAGTCGGGGATTTAGCCTCATTGTGGATGATTCGGGACATAGGAAAAGTGGCAACTTTACCGCAGGAGTGGGTCGTCAGTATATAGGAGAAATTGGCAAAACAGATAGTTGAAAGCAAACTTGACGATTTACATCAGAAGATCCAGCAAATAATAGCAGAATCAATCTAGATATATTTGCGATCGCCTTATTACTCTGACAAACTAGCGAAAAATTATTTTGAAAAACATTTTAATGAGTAGGCTTTTGGTTACAATACCTGTTTAGTTATTTATACGAAGAGAATCAATAAATGGGACGTGCCAATAAAGTTGTCTTAGCTTATTCGGGTGGAGTCGATACCACTGTCTGTATTCCGTATCTTAAAAATGAGTGGGGAGTCAAAGAAGTAATTACTCTCGCTGCTGATTTAGGACAGGGAGATGAGTTAGAGCCAATTCAAAAGAAAGCCTTGAAATGTGGTGCGGCGGAATCGTTAGTGGCAGATGCCACGAAAAGTTTTGTCAAAGATTATGCTTTTCCCGCTATTCAGGCTAATACTCTCTATGAAAATCGCTATCCTCTATCTACTGCCCTAGCACGTCCACTAATTGCCAAATTACTGGTGGAAGCTGCGGAAAAATATGGTGCAGATGCGGTAGCCCATGGTTGTACGGGCAAGGGTAATGACCAAGTTAGATTTGATGTCGGTATCATGGCATTAAACCCCAAACTAAAAGTATTAGCCCCTGCTAGGGAATGGGGGATGAGTCGAGAAGAAGCAATTTCTTATGGTGAAAAGTTTGGTTTAGAGTTCCCTGTTAAAAAGTCTTCTCCCTATAGTATTGATCGCAATTTACTTGGTCGCAGCATCGAGGCAGGTATCCTAGAAGATCCCATGACAGAGCCTCCCGAAGAAATCTATTTGATGACTAAAGCGATCGCTGATACTCCAGACGAGCCAGAATATATTACCATTGGTTTTGAGCGAGGTCTGCCGACAACCATCAACGGAACAAAATTAGACCCCGTGGCTTTAATTACTCAGTTAAATGAAACTGTGGGTAATCATGGTATCGGGCGCATCGATATGTTAGAAAACCGTGTTGTTGGTATCAAATCGCGGGAGATTTATGAAGCACCTGCACTGCTGGTTTTAATCCATGCCCACCGTGACTTAGAAAGTCTTACTCTTACAGGAGACGTTACTCAATACAAACGTGGTATCGAACAATCCTATGGTGAATTAGTTTACCGTGGCTTATGGTACAGTCCTCTTAAAGCGGCTCTCGATGGTTTTATCCAGAATACTCAGGAGAGAGTCACAGGAGAAGTCAGAATTAAATTATTTAAAGGCAACGCAACCATAGTTGGTCGCCAGTCCGATAATTCCATTTATGCACCAGATCTGGCTACCTACGGTGCAGAAGATGAGTTTGACCATAAAGCAGCAGAAGGATTTATCTATATCTGGGGTCTACCCACCAGAGTTTGGTCACAAAAAACCAGAGGGATGTAATACTAAATCCGTTTCGTTACTTGTTACTTAAAAAATTGAGTCACGAGTAACAAGTAACAAGTGCGATCGCCAAACACAATAAGATACTATCGGGAGATATCTTGGACTAGATTTGCGATCGCCAAAACTCCTAATGACAAATACTTATTTGTTAGTGTTATCAAAAAATATACTTAAACAATATTATTCATGAGTAAGCTGCCTA
>CBDUCX010000230.1:0-9520 GCA_965365755.1 uncultured Pleurocapsa sp. | reverse complement strand
AAGGAAGATTTTTTTTAGTGGGTTGTCCTCGTTCTGGTACGACTTTGCTACAAAGTTTAATCGTTGCCCACAGTCAAATTACTTCCTTTCCCGAATCTAAGTTTTTTCAAAAAATAGTAGTATCTCAGTCTATTTATGAAAAATTAAACTTAGCTCCCTTCACTGCTAGAAGAGTATTTGATTCGTTTTTAGAAGATATAGATAGCCCAGATCTCAAAAGGTTATTGCCTTTCTATGCCCTGTTTATACCTCAATATGTGAATAGTTTTATCAAGGCATTAGATACCGTAACTCTACAACGGCAAAAAAATTATTGGTTAGAAAAAACTCCCGAACATCTCAGAAGAATTAATGCGATCGAAAAGCTCGTAGATGGAGCCAAGTTTATTCACATCGTGCGTAATGGAGTAGATGTGGTGGCTTCACTGTATGAAATGACGCAAAAATACCCTCAAATCTGGGGTCAACCGCGAAAGTTAGAGCAATATGTCAGTCGCTGGTCAAATGATGTTTTAATTACTAGTCGTCATTTGCACAAACCGAATCACATCTTAGTTAGATACGAAAATTTAGTAGCCAATCCCTTAACAGCATTAGCAGAAATCTGTGAATTTATGGAAGTTTCTTTGGAGCCATCCATGTTGCAAAATCGGGCTAATGTTGCCAGTAGCTTAATTCGTCACAGGGAACATTGGAAACAACTAGTTAATGAAAATCTACAACAACCCAAGTTGAATAAGTTTTATCGAATTTTTGATGATAGTCAGCGAGAATATATTTTGACTTTAATTCGGCAAACAAATCTAGATTTAGATAATCTACCACAGAGCAAAGAGCGGGATGTAATTACCGATCGCCCTTGTCTATTATAAATATGCAAGCAACAATAGTTATTCCTACTTTTAAAAGATTAAACTATCTCCTACAAGCCATTGATAGTGTTTGTTGCCAAACTTATACTAATTTCGACTGTTTAATAGTCAACGACTATCCTCCAGATGCTTTAGTGCTGGAAAAAGCGATCGCCAGTTTTAACGATCAGCGTCTTCGTCTGATCAACCGCGATCAAAGTGGTGGAGGGAATGCAGCGAGAAATACGGGCATCAGGTTGGCACAGGGAGAGATTATCGCTTTTTTAGATGATGATGATTGTTGGTTACCCCATAAGTTGCAACGACATATTGAGCAGCATCTGGCTAATCCTCAAGCAGGACTAGTTTTTTCGGGCATGATCAAACGTTGGGAACATCAGATCATCCCTGACAAAATCGTTCAGGCATCCCTCCCAGAAGATGGAGTAGTCTCAGGGATGCGTCAAGGAAAATTTTGCCCTGGCACCACCAGCGGAGTTACTGTGCGTCGAGAATGTTTTACTAACTGTGGTTTATTTGACGTAAACTTAGCTAGTTTTCAAGATTGGGATATGTGGTACAGAATTGCCCTGGAGTATGATTTTGACTGTATTGATCAAGGGTTACTAATATTCCGTCAGCATTTGGGCGATCGCACTTCTAAAACTAAAGAACGACGTTTGCAGGGATTAAAACAGCTAGTCGCTAAATGGCAATTCGATTTGGATGATGCTCAACAGTTTGCAGCCATTTTCATTAAAGATACTTATGTCAGTTCAGTTTACAATGCGATCCTGCGATCGCAAAAAAAAGCAGCTTTACGAGATTGGTATACACTATTGAAATTAACTAAAGGCTCTTCTGACATTTTATTACTGATCAAGCTAATAGTTATGTGGGCAATTAATGCTAAAAATTATGGTCGTATCTCCCAGTCAATCAAATTTTTATGATTAACGTTACATATAGCAGTTCTCATTTGAATGAGGTACAGTCTTTGTGCTTTGATTTCAGTTAGTGGTTAGTCGTTAGTTGTACTCCACTAATTTAAGAAAAGATATATAAAACTCTTTATTTCGTTTTTTTAAAATCTAGCTAATGAAATTAAACTTAAAAATACCATTACCGTCAATTAAGCGAATTTTCTTTTTCCTGCTGCTATTTATTTTTATCTATGCGCCACCTTTTAATTTTATTCCTTTAGGAATTAATAAGTTGATCGCACCTTGTGCCGTAGTTGGCTTATTATTTTTTTTTAAAAGTGCAACTTTAAAAATCTTGCAGCAGAAGCATTTGTTCATCGGTCTTTGCTTGATCATTGTGTCGATCATATATGCTTTCATCATGGATACCTCGACTATCTATCAGACTGATCTTGCTTTTACACAGAAAAATACCTTTAGTCAAGCCATGATCTTGATTGAGGTTTTGCCCATTGCCTTGTTTTTATGTGCTTTTGGAATTCGTAAGTTAAAGCTTTCCTTGGCTAATCTATTGAGTAGTTTAGTAATAATTGCGGCTATACAGTCATTTTTGGCAATAATTATGCTTTTATTACCAGATTTAAGAATGTTTGCCCTCACAACTATACTCAACTACGATCCTAGCGAGGACAAAATATTTAGACCTGACTTATATGTATTCCGTAGCTTTGGTTTTAGTCAAGATATCTTATTTTCTTTATCCATCGTACAGGGCATAGCAGTAGTGTGTATTTTATGCCTCTGCTTATACAAATTTGCTCAATATAAGTATTCCCTAATTCTGATTCCACCATTATTACTATCAATAGCTTTAAACGCCAGAATCGGTTTTATCCCCATTATTTTGTTTGCTGTAAGTACCTTAGTATTCAATTTATTAAGATTAAGAATTTACCTAGTATCAAAATTTATTTTATTCTCAGTCATTAGTGCTCTATTCATTTATTTATCCATCACTAATCTTGGGTTTTTTACAGAGTTTGATATCGAACAAAATATCAACTGGGCATCGGATATTTTTGTCCAGGGGAAAAATTTCGCTCAAGGAGAAACGACTAATACGGGAAATTTTGGCAAAATTCAACGTAAACATCTGCATTTACCCGAATCAGAGACTGCTCAGATATTTGGTGAGGGTCGCTATGTCTACCAAAATAACAAGGTTTCCGTAACATCAGATGCAGGCTACGTACGCAGAATCTATTTTGGCGGTTATATCTATTCTTTTCTGGCTTATAGTGCTTTAATCTATATATTTATTGGTAGTCAAGGAAAAAAACAGCAGGATGCCTTCAAGCCTTTGTTTTATGCCCTAATATTGACTGCCTTATTGTCCCAAATAAAGGGAGATATATTTTTGCCCATTCCTGGCTTTAGAATCATCTTTCTCATCTTTCTGTTTGCCATTAGCGAACGTCGTTTAAGCAAACCTGCTATCCCCCAGATTAACAGCAGATTTATTCCTTGGTATCCTCATGAAACCTCTAATTTTAGACCCTAATTTTGCTACAACTCGCATGGTTGTTTCTAATGGCGATCGCAACCTGATCTCTGAATCTACCGTAAATCAGGAGCAAACTGTAGGCGGTTTAAGGACTAAGGGATACCAGAAACTCTCATTTGGTTTAAATCAGCGATCGCAACTTGCTTTGAATCAAGATCAATCTGAGTTTTTACCTCTAGTTACAATCATTACCGTCGTTTACAACAATCAGCTTTACCTAGAAGAAGCGATTAATAGCGTCATCAACCAAAGCTATAGCAACCTGGAATATATTATTATCGATGGCGGTTCCACGGATCAAACTTTAGATATCATTCGTCGTTATGAAGATCGTCTCGATTATTGGATTAGTGAAAGGGATGAGGGACTCTATGATGCGATGAATAAAGGGATTGCTTTGGCAAGAGGGGAAATTATTGGCATCCTCAACAGTGATGATCTCTATTTTGAGACAACCACGGTAGCCAACATCGTCAAAGAATATCAAAAGGTGCAGCAGCCCTGTGTTATCTATGGCAGTCTCTATAAATTTGCTGCTGACCATCCCACAGTATCTTTACATCGAGGAGATTTGAGCGATCGCGCTTTTCAAACCGCCAATATTTTGATCAATCATCCTACCTGTTTTGTTCATCGCTCGCTATACGCAGAATTTGGGGTCTTTAAACCAGAATTCGAGGTGGGTGCAGATCGGGAGTTAATGATGCGATTTCATAGTCACCATGCCACCTTTATCAATCTGGAACGGGCGATCGCGCTTTTTAGATTGGGTGGCACCACATCTAATCAAAGTTTAACTAGTATTATTAACCGAGAAATTATTCAGGAATACAAACTACTAAGTACTTACGGCATTGATAAAGGTAGGATAGCAGTGGTATTACTGAGGAGAACTGTCCAAAGTCTGAGAAAGTGGCTACTTTATCAAGTTTTAGGCGAAAAACTAACAAATAGAATTATCATGTTCTATGTCAGTCGTAAATTTCCGCAACGCCAACAAATTAATACCTAAGAGTAGCAAGATTCAAGAACCTTTAACCGAGATGAAAGTAGCTTTTTTAGCTGGGCAAAATTCGATCCATACCGTGCGTTGGGCAAATGCAATGGTGACAAAAGTGAATGAATTACACTTACTAACTATGCACCAGTCAAGGGAACCCATCGATAGCAGAGTACAGATACATAATTTGCCCCATAAAGCCCCCCAAGGCTATTTTTTAAACACCAAGCATCTGCAAAAATTACTCGCAGAAATTCAACCAGATTTACTCCACGTCCACTATGCTAGCGGTTATGGAACTCTAGGTCGCCTGAGTAAGTACCATCCCCTATTGTTATCTGTCTGGGGTAGCGATGTCTATGATTTCCCCGCCACCAGTTTCCTACATCGGGCTTTGGTCGCAGCTAATCTGCGTCAGGCTGATTGGGTATGTTCAACCAGTGAGGTAATGGCACAACAAACCGAGTCCCTCTGCCCAGATCTTACCCACCTCAGTATTACCCCCTTTGGGATTGATATCGCCAAATTTCGTCCCAAAACTAAGCAAGATCAGAACTATTTAACCATCGGCACAGTTAAAAAATTAGCTCCCAAATACGGTATTGACATTTTAATCAAAGCCTTTGCCCAGGCGAGAGAAATGGCGCTCGCTCAGTCCCCCGATTTAGTTGACAAACTCAGATTAACCATTGTTGGTGATGGTATCCAGAGAAAAGAGCTAGAGTCCTTGGCGCAGCAATTAAAGATTGATCAGGTGACTAATTTTGTCGGTGCCGTCCCCCACGAACAAGTTCCCGATTACCTGAATCAAATGGACATCTATGTTGCAGCCAGTAGATTAGATAGTGAGAGTTTCGGGGTGGCAGTTTTAGAAGCCTCCGCCTGTGGTTTGCCTGTAGTTGTTTCTGATGCAGGGGGCTTACCAGAGGTAGTGCAAGACCAAGTAACAGGCTATATTGCCCCCAAAGAAAACGTCCCCGCTACCGCCGAAGCAATAGTTAAACTGATTCATAGTGAAAGCGATCGCCAACGTCTAGGTGCAGCAGGACGAAAATTAGTCTTAGAGCGCTATGTTTGGCAAGAAAACGTCCAATTGATGCGAGATACTTACGATAAACTATTATCGCAGTAAGTTGATCAGTATGGGAATCCCGACAGCACATACCGATGAAAGGTTCAAAGTCTTTGCTCGCGAATTTCTTCGTAAAGCAAGTCTAGACCGATCAAGACCTTCTCGCGATCGCTTAAATCGCCAATAATTTTGCGCACAGGAGGGGGTAATACCTTGGATAAAGTTGGAGTTGCTAAAATTTTATCTTCCTCAGCCAGTTGAGGGTTTTTCAAAACATCAATCACTTTAAGAGCATATACTCCCTGAAAATCTTTTTCTAAGATATTTTTCAGTATTTTAAGCGCTCGCACTGAATTTGGTGTATTCCCAGCTACATACAACTTTAGTACGTAAGTCTTTCTAAATTGATCCATAATGTAAGATAATTTATCAACTAATCTGAATTGATAAATCTAAAATTTTATTTAAAAAAAACACCAAGCTATTCTCAATAATTTAGCGCAAACTAGAATACTTATTCTACTGTAAATAGCAATTCTAAAGAGATATCTTGACCAGGAATCGAGCGGCGATACATCTCACACAGGTGGGCAATAACATCAATCAGTGGCAAGCGATAATCCAGCAGAATATCATCATTTCTACCTTCTAGTTTGAGCTGTTGGGAAAAATCATCGATTAACTCCATATGTATTTCCAGAATTTGTGAAGTAGAAATATCGGCAAAAAAAGCTTGGTCAACAAATTCATCAATTGACTTATTGATCTCAGAGCCATTATCAAAATAATCTAGCAAAATCCGACGATAGCTTTGGCTTAGTCTAGAATGCAGTTTTTCTTGTTCCTCTGAAGATAAGTTGCAATAAAAAGAATTATGATTACGCTTATAGTAAATTCCCCGATAACTCAATCTTTCCTTGAGCTTTTCGGTTAATCGACGCTGTTGTGTGATCAGAGATCTACTTCCCATTGGTGAATGTTGGCTAGTTTTTGAGTTAGGAGCTAGGTTGATGAACTTAGTAATTGCCAAGTTGATGTAGGTGTTGATTTCCCCAAGCTGAGTGAAATAGAGGCGAAGCTCTGCTGGATGGTAGATAGCTGCTTTGTCTGCTAAGAATTTGCCATAATCGGTTGTTACCTTACTCAGAGTATCCTTTGGCTCCTCAACTTTTACTATTACTGTAGGGAGAAAAATTTCTGATTCCCAGAGCTGCTTGATAAATGAACTTAACTGGCAATCTGCCAAGAGAATCAAACAATCGATCCGCTCATGATTTTTAATTACAAAATCGGACAACTCCTCAATCAAACTAAGACATCGAACCTCGTAACGATTGTAGTTTAATAGTTCGATGACTGAATCAGAAAGCTGCTGTTGAGTAGAAAATAAGCAGATATACAATTTAGTTGGAGTAGCTTCTCTACGAGAAGGATTGTCTTGGTAGTCTGACATTGCTGGGTAGGTTATACGTTGAGGCTGCCACTGTACTTAATTGAAAGATATTGGCTCAAATCTCAATCAAGACAATAGCTTCAACAACACACAGGAGTATGTACGATTTGTCACTTAATCGTTAACTCCTAAGGGCATCTAGGACCAACTGTTACATCGCCTTTATTAATAAAAAGTTAACATTTATTGAGCCATTTTGCGTATCTTAACAAAATGCAACTTAAAGCAGATTTATTTTACGACTAGAAAGTATTAGTATTATTGATATTAAATTTTAATTGGGTTGGGTTGAGCTGCCGAGGAAGTTAGGTAGCTTGATAGAACAAAGAAGTTGAGTCGTAAGGTCATTGATCGGATCAACAATCATTTTCAAGTCCTTTGTGCGACGGGAGTATGTCAAATTTCTGGTTTTAATTATCAATTGAGAATTTTTCAGCGATATACTCAAGAATCATCCCGTTTGACCTTGAGCGAAGCTTCCCTTGAGAGACAAGAACTTGACAGTCATGGCTAGTAATTATACTTCTCTTAACGATTTTGTCTATCCAATTCCAATTTGTCAGCCAGAGGCCGATTTGGGTAGTATACTGAACATTTTTCAGCATTTAAACTGCAAAATGCTGGCAATTCCCCAAAATTGTGGCGGTTGGGGCATAATTAGTTCAGAGGATTTGCTCTCGCTGCTCGCAGAAGTCTGGTTGGGAAAACAAACATTATTACTCAGCCATCCGAGAAAGGTTGCCTCTCAACAAAATATTGCTCATATAACGACTCAAGATTTTAATTCCTTAATTAAGCCAGCGATAGTTTACCAGGCTGATACAGAGATTCATGAATTTTTAAATCATTTAGAACATGGCACATTATCTAGCAATCAAAGCGAATATTTAGTTGTTAATACTTCAGGAGAGCTACAGGGACGGCTAGATCAAGCTAAGATAATTAACTATCTGACATTAGAAGCTAAACAGCGATCAAGAAATACTTCGCAATTACCAACTTCTTTTGATCGCCTAAGTAATTTGATTAATACTATTGCTCTACCGCTCAAAATAATAGGAGCAGAAGGACAAGATCTTTATCAGAATAAGTCTTGGCAACAGCTAATCCAGGGGCAAAGTCGACTACACTCAGCGATGTATGAGACTAATCTTCAGAAAATGACTTGGGAAAAAACAGAGCAGCGATCGCTCTCTCAAATCACAACAGTCGAGTCAGATATAGAAATAGAAGAGACAGCAAACTGGAATTACTTGAAATTTCCTTTGGTTGACGAAGTGAACGCAGCGCGAAAGTGCGGTCTTGGGGGTTTCCCCCATGAGCAACTTTCGCAAGAAAGCCCCGTCCGTTTAGGGCGCGGTACTGTTCACCAACAGCAATTTCCCCAGATAAACAATCAATACTGGTTGGTTTTGGCGACTAAAGCAGCTTTGCCAAAACCCCCTGAATTTCAAGCAACCTCTATTTTAGAAACTCCAGAAGCCGTCA
The DNA here is from genome assembly GCA_965365755.1 of uncultured Pleurocapsa sp. Lineage (GTDB taxonomy): Bacteria > Cyanobacteriota > Cyanobacteriia > Cyanobacteriales > Xenococcaceae > Waterburya. Next base: position 1,169 of record CBDUCX010000230.1, on the reverse strand, counting down.
CCAATAATTTATTGGCAACTGTGAGTCATGAGCTTAAATCTCCTCTGACAGGTATTGTCGGCTTATCTAGGCTACTACAGGAACAAACACTAGGTGAACTAAATCAACGTCAGGCTCGTTATGTGCAGCTGATTCATAGCAGTGGGCAAAAAATGATGGGAATTATCGAGGATTTGTTAACACTGACCAGTTTCTCTGCCGAACAGCTATTAGAGCCAGAATTAGTCAATTTAGAATTTCTGTGTCGCCAACTTTATCAACAGGCTTTAACTAAAATTCAGCCAGATGTTAAGGCAGATTCTGACTTAGAGGTTATCGCCTCTGGGCTAGAGTTGCAAATAGAACTAGGAAGTGAAATTGCGATCGCCAATAAATTACTTTTGTCCTGTGTACTTTCCCATTTAATTTTGGAGACTATGCGGGTTTCTGAGTCTTTAGACCAACTAAATATCAAAATTAGTAATTTGTCTGGATTCACGGCGATCGCAATCAGCAGCACCTTGACAAACTCCAGTTCTCTGTCATCACCCCCAGAAAGCCCAGACTCATCGGGGCAAAATTCGGGGCTAGATTTGATTATTGCGGAGTATTTAGCAGGAGTTCTCCAGGGGAATATAAGCAGCACTCAGACCCCCGCTCTCTGTCAATTTACCCTTATGCTTCCTCAGAACAAGATTTCCCCACCGCAATGTCGGTTGTCTGATAATTCGACGACAAACTCCTCTAGCACCCCCCAAAAAACTGATAACCGTAATTTGACTATTCTTTGTCTCTATCCCGAATCTGAGGCTACTGATCCAGAAACTAATCGTGACCATGGCTCTAATTTTAATCTCAAAAATTGGTCGGATAGTAATGAACAGCAGACGAATTACCAGCATCGTATTATTGAAGCAGACAGCCTGGAACAAGCCCACACTTTAGCTCGCATCTGGCAACTGGACGTAATTATCTTAGATAGTTACCAGATAGTTAAACCCGATATATATTTGCGATCGCTCCAAGAATCCGAATATCTGGCTGCTTTACCCCTGATTACCCTAGATACTAAAACCACAGAAGCAGCGAATCAAATTGAAGGTTTAAATGTCTATCCTTGTTTACTTCCTGCCAAACATTGCAGTGTCGAGGACTTGATGCAGGTAATTCAGATTGCCACAGGAAAATAG
>CBDUCX010000229.1:0-9555 GCA_965365755.1 uncultured Pleurocapsa sp. | reverse complement strand
CTGCTATTTTGTGCCCACCATTCATAGAGTTCTTGCCAGGATGAACCGCGACCACTGCTGTTTTGCATATACCATTCATAGAGTTCTTGCCAAGATGAACCGCGACCACTGCTGTTTTGTGCATACCATTCGTAGAGTTCTTGCCAGGATGAACCGCGATTACTGCTATCTTGCGCCCACCATTTGTAGGAGTGTCTCATCATCTGGTTTAAATCTTTGAAGAAGTCTTTTAGTTCATCTTCATCTGCTGATTCTAAACTTGACCCTGAACCATCATTTTCTGTGGGGTTATTTGCGAGAGGATCAATTGGTGTCGTAGCCGTTTCGGAGTAAGCAGCTTCCATCTGCGCAATTAATTCTAGGTCAGATACAGGAACATCGGCATTATCTTCTATCCACTGGACAGAAAAACCTAGTTTATTAGCTAGTTGAACTTTAGCCTGTGCCAGTAATACCTCCAAACCTTCAGCAGTAAACAAGTTCTCCACATCCCCTGCTCCTAGGCTTAAGTCATAGCCCATAACATCGAATGCCAACACATCGAGATCAGTAATAGATGCTCGCTCTTGATACCAGAGAGTGGGGTCCATTACCCCTGAAGGATCGTAACGTCGTTCCCAGTGACTAGCTTGGAAGCCATCCCCTTCTTTTCCAGTAGACATTTTGCTAGTTAAGGTTTCTCCGCCATCAATTGAAAACCAGGCTACTCCACCAATGGATAAATCATTGACTGCACCATCAGGATTTTCCTGAGCTAAACTTGCCGCCGAAAAACGGAATAAGTCCAAAGGACTAAAATTACTTAATTCGGTATTCCCCGAATAAGAAGTCTCTTCTTGGAGGGAGAAATCTAAACTGCTGGTAAAACCCAGGATATGTCCAGTTTCATGCAGAGCAACACTTAAGAAGTCTAGAGAGTCTTCGATTGCTGCACTATCCCGTAAATAATTAAAATCCCAGGAAAAACCCTGGTTCATCATAATAGTGCCATCGATAAAATGTTCTGACTCATCTAAGACATAACGTTCTAAACTGATGGCTTCTGTCATGCCCAAGGCTTTAGCCAAAGCAGTGGTTAATTTTAATTGGGTGTTACCATCAATTAATTCGTCGTTGAGGAGAAAATCAATGGTATTACCTTGTTGTAAGGCATCGTATGCTAGTTGGTCTTCTTCTGAGGTAATATCTGCTTGATAATATTGCAAAAAGAGGGCATAGTGTTGTTCGTGAAATTGGGGAGTTGCCCCACCAATAACATTAGGATCTAGTTCATCGGTGGTTTTAGCTAAAATATTAACTTCAATATTATCTGTAAATAATTGACCCCACATTAGAGCTGCGATCTCGTAACCAATCATTTGTTCGAGACTAACATCAGGGGTATAAATAAAATTTATTTTCATCAATTTACCTACTAAAAATGTTTGTAATATTATTTGTGTTGTTTATATTTTTATATTTCAAGATTACACAGTTTTTTTCTTTATTAGGCAAAGTTTTTGTAAAAAAAGCACAGAAAAATTGTTAACTTAAAAAACAAAAATACTAATTAATACGTATTTTTACTGAGAATTACGTGAAATCCGAAAATCCTTTTTGATATACAACTAAGAAATTTTTAAGAGCTTTGATTAAAGCTGCATAAATATAAAAAAGTTAATTCAATAATATTTTTGTAATATAAAAGCTAAAAAACTGGTGCGATCGCGATCTATTGATTACCCAAAAAAACTGCTATTTGGGTTCTCGGCATCGGCGATCGCTTTAATAAACAAATAATGATTTTACTACCGAGGAATGTCTCACGTATCTGTCGATTAGAATTTCAGTTGAGAAAATTAAGTTAGGTAATGTCCATTTTCCAATGAATGAAAATTTTTTTTCTTTTCAATCAATTTTTCAGTAAATTTTGGGAACAATCAGACAGGAGGTCGATTAATCTTCATCTAAACTTTGAAAAATCAAGGATTTTTATCTATGGGAAATCCCATCATTATTTTGTGGTTACAATTAAAAACAGGAACAATAAACCTCTGGTTTATCCTCGGTTTAATACTTTGTGCTTTCTTTAGCAATCCCCTAAAAGTTGACGCACAAATTACCCCAGATAGCACTCTAAACAATAATTCTGTAGTGCTTCCTGATGACAATGCAAACTTAGTTGAAATTACTGAGGGAACAACCACAGGAAATAATCTTTTTCATAGTTTTCAAGAATTTTCCATTCCTGACGGTCAAACAGCTTTCTTTAATAATGCATCGACGATTGAAAATATTTTTAGTCGTGTTACTGGTGGTTCAGTTTCCAATATTGACGGAATAATTCGCGCTAATGATGCAGCTAATCTGTTTTTAATTAATCCCAACGGGATAGTATTTGGTGAAAATGCCACTCTAGATATTGGTGGTTCATTTATCAGTAGTACCGCCGACAGTATTCAATTTAGTGATGGGAGTTTCTATAGTGCAGTAGATCCTCAAGCAGCACCCTTACTAGAAGTTAATATTCCCATTGGTTTGCAATATGGTGCTGGGACAGGCAATATTATCGTTGAAGGCATAGGAAATAATACGGGTTTTGCCGACCCTGGTGTTAATGATTATTCCCTAATTAAAGATTTTCGTCCATCAGGATTACAGGTAAGTGCAGGTAAAACTTTGGCTTTGATTGGCGGAAATATTGCTTTGGATGGAGGCAATCTTACCGCAGCCGCAGGACATATTGAACTAGGTAGTGTTGCAGAAGGTTTAGTTAAACTGGATGGCAACGGTGATACTTGGGGGTTTGACTATCAAGAAGTAGCTGGTTTCCAAGATCTTGCCTTAGTTAATGCTGCTTCAGTAGAAGTTAGTGGTAATAGCAGTGGTACGGTCAATGTCCAAGGACAAAATATAACCTTAACAGATGCTTCAGCTATTCTGTCTAACACTTCAGGAGATGGTACAGCAGGAAGTATTACTCTTAATGGCACAGAATCAGTTCAGGTGACAGGAGTATCACAAAATAATATTCCTTTTGTTAGTTTGATTTCTACCGATAATACAGCAGATTCAACAGGAGCAGGAGCAGACCTAACCATTGATACTGATTATTTATTGGTAGCGGGAGGCGCACAGATAGCTAGTGCTGTTTTTGGTAGCGGGGAAGGCGGAACGTTAAATGTTAACGCCGAGCAAGTAGAATTAATTTCAGGTTCGCCTGTAGCTGGACCCAGTGGTCTTTTTGCTCCTATTGTCCCAGGGGCAACTGGTGCTGGAGGAGATATTAATTTAAAGACAAATAGTTTGTTAGTAGCGGGAGGAGCGCAAGCATATACCCTTCCAGTTAGTAGCAGTCAAGCAGGGAATTTTAATATTCAAGCACAAGATATTGAATTAACTGGGACTTCTCCCAATGGTTCTCCTAGTGGTTTGTTTACCAGTACCTTTGCTGATGGTGATGGTGGTAATTTAACTATTGATACTAGTAATTTATTGATCGCCAATGGAGCTGAAATTGCTTCTAATGTGATTGGTTCTGGTAACGCGGGAAAAATTGATATTAAAGCAGACACTATTGACATGAATGGTCTTTCCGAACAAGGAATACCTGGTGTTATTTCCGCTGCTGTACAAAATGGTGCCAGTGGTATTGGAGGAGATATAACTATTGAGACAGATAGCTTAAGACTTACTGATGGAACGCAGATTAACTCCAGTGTATTTGGTGTTGGAGATGGGGGAAATTTAAGCATTACAGCTAATGAAATTGATTTAATTGGATTTTCACCAGCAGATAATAAGCCCACTAGTTTGTTTACTACAGTTAGTCCAGGTTCAATAGGCAATAGTGGTAATTTAACAATTGCAACGGACAACTTGCGAGTTTCAGAGGGAGCGCAGATTGCGGTTAGTACTGGTGGTTCTGGTTCGGCTGGTAATTTGACCTTAACCGCATCGGACTCAGTGGAATTGACGGGTAATGCTATTGCAACTGGTGGTGGCAGTAGTGGTTTATTTTCCAATGCAGTTTTTGGCGATGGAAACGGGGGAAATATAGATTTAACAACAGATCGATTGAGCATTAAAGATGGTGCAACTATTAACGCAGGAAACTTCTTAAGTAGCAATGCAGGTATACCGCCAGGAACAGGTCAAGCAGGGAATATCAATATTAATGCCGATAGGATAGAACTTGTCGGAGTGGACACAGATACTCCCGCAAGTATTACTGCTTCGACTTTTGCTGGAGGGGGAGGCAATATTGTACTTACCAGCGACAGGATTACCGCCCAAAATGGGGGAGAGATTACTTCTGAAACTCAAGGGGACGGCGACGGTGGCAATATTGAGCTGACCGCAGATACTTTAGAACTTAACACTGGCGGAAGATTTAGCACTAATACCGCAGCAGGTGGGAATGCAGGAAGTGTCAATCTAACCTTCGATAGGGCTAATTTTAATGGTGCTGGTAGTGGTGTTTTTAGCGAAGTCCAAGAGACGGCAACGGGTGACGGAGGTAGCATTGCGATCGCCAGTGATCAATTCAGCTTAAGTAATCAAGGACAAGTATCGGTTAATAGTACAGGATTGGGTCAAGCAGGAGACATTGCGATCGCTTCTGACTCTTTAAATCTTAATCAAGGTCAGATTACCGCTACTTCTACGCAAACTGGGGGTGGTGAGATTAATCTGGCTACAGATTCCTTGTCTCTAGATAACAATAGTGTAATCAGTACCAGCGTCCTCGATAGTACGGGAGGGGGAGGCAATATTGTAATTGATAATAGTGGTCTGATTATCGGCAGAAACAATAGCAATATCGAAGCAAATGCGGTGTTTGGACAGGGAGGTAATATTCAAATTACTACCCAAGGTCTTTTCTTTGATGCGACCAGTAAAATTACTGCCAGTTCTGAATTTGGGGTTGATGGCATTGTTGAAATTAACGGACTGGAATTGAATAAACGACTTGATACTGTGCAGCTTCCCCAAAGTATATCTCCTCCTGAAGCAGTAATTATCAGTAGTTGTCCTGTTCCCGAACAAAGTACCTTTGCCGTTACTGGCTTAGGTGGAATACCTGACAATCCTGGTTCTTATCTTAGAGGACGAACCCTGTGGCAAGATGCCAGAAGATTAGTCAGCAGTAGTTTGGATTCTACTCAACTTCCCACCAATAATGGTTCTAACTCTCAGCAAAAAGCAACATCAAACAACAAGATCATCGAATCTCAGGGATGGATTGTCAATCAACGAGGAAACGTGGAACTAGTTGCTGCTGCTGTCCCCAAAATTGGACAACAAGGAATTATGTGTGGCGATTTATAACTGTCGAATCAGAAATTTAGGGGTTGAGATGAGACAAGGAGGACAAGGAAGACGAGGGGACAAAGGAGATAATTTAATCATGCCATTCCTTATATCAATCTTGACGCTCTACTACCTACTACCCACTACCCACTACCCACTATCTAAATACAGTCAAGATGATTAAACCAATGCGCTCACTATTTTTGTTGCTCTTTTTAAGTCTATCTAGCTTAAGCGTAACAATTACCATTCCCGCGATCGCTCAAACCTCTAATCCTATTAATCAAAGACCTGAGCAATCAAAGAACCTAGATTTAATCGATCTAGGTCAGGCGGCATATGATGCAGGCAGGTATACAGAGGCAGTTAACGCTTGGCAACAGGCAGAACACATGTATCACCTACAAGGCGATCGCTTTAATCGTGCATCCAGTCTCAACTACCTGGCTTTGGCACATCAGGAGTTGGGACAGTGGCAACTGGCAACCAAGGAAATTGCTAAAAGTCTGGAATTGTTACAGCAAGGAAAACTACAAGAGCAGAATTTGGCGTTAATCGCTCAGGCATTAAATACTCAAGGAAATTTACAGTTAGCACAAGGTAAACCCGAGGCTGCTCTAGAAACATGGCAAGAAGCGGCATCTAAGTATCAAGGGGTTCAAGATGAACTGGGAGTAATTGGCAGTAAAATTAATCAGTCGCAAGCTTTACAAACGATGGGCTTACATCGGCGAGCACAAAAACTCCTGGAACAAGTCCGACAACAGCTAAACCAACAGAGCGATCCTGCAATCAAAGCTAAAGTATTGCACAGTTTAGGCACTACCCTCCAAACCATCGGCGACTTAAACCAATCTCAAGAAGTACTCCAAGAAAGCCTGGCGATCGCTAAAAAGCTGAATTTACGGGAAGAAACTAATAGTATTTTATTAAGTCTAGGAAATACAGCTAGATTACAAAAAAATAATCAAAGAGCGATCAAATTTTATCAACAAGCTGCTTCTGGCAATGTTCATCCTCTAACTAAGCTAGAAGCTGAAACCAACTTGCTGGGGATGTTGATTGTCACTGAGCAATGGCAATCGACGGAAGCCTTGTTACCTCAAATTCAAGCTAATTTGCAGCAATTAGGGACTTTAGCCTTAGTTTCAGGTCAAGATGAGCCGAAAATTGCGCAACAAAGAAATACAGAACAGATCAACCCCACACCCCTGCGCCGTACTGTTTATCCTGCAATAGACTCCTACCCCATAGCAAATCAATCCCCCAGCCGACCTCTGGTTTACGCTCAAGTCAACTTAGCCAAAAACCTAATTAACTTACAAGCAAAAAACTCCTTTGACTCTGACTTGGCTAGCCCAATTCCAGATTTACTTGAACAAACACTTCAGCAAGCAGAAAAGCTAGAAGATAAAAGAGCAGAATCCTATGTTTTGGGAACTCTTGGTCATTACTATGAAGAGCAACAGCAGTGGCAAACTGGGCAGCAAATTACCGAACAAGCCCTTTATCTAGCACAGAGTCTCAATGCCACTGATCTAACTTATCAATGGCAATGGCAACTTGGTAGATTACTCCAAGCTCAAGGAAATAACCAAGACGCGATCGCTCCTTACACAGAAGCAGTTGATAATCTCCAGTCTTTGCGTAGCTCTCTGGTAGCAATTAGTACTGATGCTCAGTTTTCCTTCCGAGAAAGTGTGGAACCTGTTTATCGGCAATTAGTCGGATTACTCTTAGATGATCCTAATCAAGAACAACTGCAACAGGCACGTAACGTAATTGAATCACTCCAGTTAGCAGAATTGGAGAACTTTTTCCAAGAAGCTTGTCTAGATGCTGAACCCAAACAGATAGATCAGGTCGATCCCCAGGCTGCGGTAATTTATCCGATTATTCTGCGCGATCGCATAGCGGTAATTTTATCTTTACCCGATAAGTCTTTAAAACACTACTATACTGACCTACCCGAAGCAGATACGAACCATACTATTGATAATTTACACCAATCTCTCTATCCTTTTTTCTCTAATCAACAAAGGTTAAAGTTATCTCAGCAAGTTTATGATTGGTTAATCAGACCTGCCGAAGCTGACTTAGGGAAAAACAATGTCAAAACCTTAGCTTTTGTCTTGGATGGCAATTTGCGTAACATCCCCATGGCAGCACTCCATGACGGCGAACAATATGCGATCGAGAAGTACAATCTTGCTTTAACTCCAGGTTTACAATTATTACCATCTAAAAGTTTGAAAACTGAGAAATTAGAAGCGGTAATTGCTGGGGTAAGTGAATCTAATCAGGGATTTGCAGCGTTACCAGGAGTTAAGGAGGAAGTTACCCAAATTTCTGCTCAATTATCTTCTGAGCTGTTGTTAAACGATTCTTTTACTGATTTAAGTTTACAGAATCAACTACAACAAACTAATGCTCCCATTGTTCATTTAGCTACCCACGGTCAGTTTAGTTCTACTCCAGAAGAAACCTTTATTACTACTTGGAATGATCGCATTCAAGTTGATGAACTAGAAAGTTTACTGCGCGATCGCGAATCTAATCAAGACTCAGCCATAGAATTAATTGTACTTAGTGCTTGTCAAACTGCTACGGGGGATAAACGGGCTGCTTTAGGCATGGCGGGGATGGCAGTACGTTCTGGTGCCAGAAGTACTCTGGCTACTTTATGGTCTGTCAAGGATGAATCGACTAGTAGGTTAATGAACAAATTCTATCAACAACTAGTTTTATCGCCATCAGGTTCTAATAAAGCAGAAGCTTTACGCCAGGCTCAGTTGAATTTGATTCAATCTCAGGATTTTAATCATCCTTTTTATTGGTCTCCTTTCGTATTAGTGGGAAATTGGTTATAAACCGCATCTAGTTTGAAACCAGTAGTTTTTAAGATAACTGTTAGTAGTTAGTAGTTAGTAGCTAATAAGACAGTTCCCCTTGACTTCGTTCTCTTTTATTTGGGTTTTATATTTATTTATGCCTACCTACTGATCTTTAAGCTGATAACGCATTCCTGGAAGCTGAATTACTAAATCCATTAACTCTAGTTGAGATAAGGCGGATAAAACTTCGCTAATTTCCCATCCTGTTTGCTCGGCGATCGCATCTATGGGGATAGATTCGTGATTTACTAAGCGATAAATATGTTCTAATTCTGGGTTTAAATTCGGTACGGACTTATGCTGATTCTGAGTTGCAGGAATTTGGTCTAAACGGGGCATCGTTCCCAACATTTCTAGCAGGTGTTCGATGCCTAATATTACATGTGCCCCAGAGTTTAATAGCGCCAGACAACCCAGAGATTGGCTATTGTCCAGGGAGCCAGGCAGGACGTACACATCACGACCGAAATCATTAGCAAAACGGGCGGTAATTAATGCCCCAGAACGTTTGGGGGCTTCGATAATCAGGACAGCACGACATAAACCAGCAATAATGCGATTTCTGGGGGGAAAATTATTGCGCTCTGGTGGAGTATGGGCAGGGTATTCACTAACTAGTAAGCCTTGCTCGGTCAATCTTTGATAAAGTCTCTGATTGCTGTAGGGATAGACGATATCGACTCCTGTTCCTAATACGGCAATGGTTCTGCCTTGTGCTTCCAAACAAGTATGATGAGCTACAGCATCGATTCCCGCTGCCATACCTGACACAATACCAAAACCATGATGTACTAAAGCCTGGGTGATTTTTCTCGTCCAGCGTTTACCATATTCCGTGGGGTTACGAGTTCCCACAATACCAATCATGGGCTTGATGCCTTCATTCTCTGTTGGCTCAATCTGACCTAAATAGTATAGAAGGGGTGGCGGACTAGGAATTTCTAAGAGTAATCGTGGGTATAGTTGGGCTGCTGGTGTCCAAAACTGGGGATTTTGTTCTCGGTGTTGAGTAATTAACGCTGCGGGATACTTTTTGTCCCTTGGCTGTTGAATGGCGGTGATAATTTTACTGTTTAAACCATCAACTTCAGCAAAAGCGATCGCAGGAGCATTCCAAGCCTCTTGTAGGGAACCAAAATGCTGATAGATCTTCTTCAGGGAAACTGCGCCGATCCCTTTAATCTGCGACCAGGCTAACCAGTAAGCTTGTTCTTGTTCCATAGATTGTATCAGTGCGATCAGATTTTAAGTAGCGCAGTTCAGTTTTAGGCAATTATTGATTCCCTCTAGTTATTCTATAGTCAATTTACCAAGGAATTAGACACACTAACCCCTTGGGGTGTTTTAGGTCATTTCGTTGACCAGTTCC
>CBDUCX010000228.1:0-9562 GCA_965365755.1 uncultured Pleurocapsa sp. | reverse complement strand
CTGGTGAAACGCCCGGTGAAGCAGTGGATGGGGAAACTCCTCCTGAAGCAGTGGACGGGGAAACTCCTCCCGAAGTAGTGGATGGGGAAACGCCCGATGAAGTAGTGGACGGTGAAACTCCTCCTGAAGTCGTCGATGGGGAAACTCCCGGTGAAGTAGTGGACGGGGAAACTCCTCCCGAAGCAGTGGACGGTGAAACGCCCGATGAAGTAGTGGACGGGGAAACTCCTCCCGAAGCAGTGGACGGTGAAACGCCCGATGAAGTAGTGGACGGGGAAACGCCCGATGAAGTAGTGGACGGTGAAACGCCTAGTGAAGTAGTGGACGGGGAAACGCCCGATGAAGTAGTGGACGGTGAAACTCCTCCCGAAGCAGTGGACGGTGAAACTCCAGATTCTGATTTTACGGCTCAAGATTTAGAACTTGGCAAAAACACGACAAGCAATCCTAATACCATAGAAGACTCTAGCTCTAATAATATTGAAGCTCCCGACTCCAACTTAGATACAGAGATAAAAACCCCTGATAGTTTAGATTCTGAACCAGTAACTCCAGAATCCGAAGTGAGTCAAGATGAATCAATAACTATAGATCAAGATCAAGCAGAAGTTCCTATCGAGCCTGATGCTCAAACTGCCATAGAAGCTCAAAATCAAGAAGACTTGACCGAATCAAGCGAAATAAGGGAAAAATTGGTTGAAGACGCAGAACTTAGAGAGGCTAAAAATTCTAGTGAAGCCGATGAAGAAGTAAAAATACAAGAAGCAGAAGTTGCTGAAGAAGAGGTTGTCGAGGCAGAGGTTGCCGAGGAAGAAGTTATCGACGAGGAAGTTGCTGAGGAAGAGGTTGCCGAGGAAGAGGTTGCTGAGGAAGAAGTTGCCGAGGAAAAAAGTCCTGAACCAGAATTAGTGCAGCTAGACCGTGTAGCTTATGAAACTCAATTTCAAGAGGCGTCTAATGATTTTGCCATCTTGATGCAAGAAGAATTGCAGTTAACTCAGCTAATGGGTTCTTCTGGACTGCAACTTTATGGAACTATTCCTTCAGTTAGAGACATCTCTCGTCGGTTAGCTGAATTAGCCCAACAAACAGGCAAAAAACCAGCATTCATAAATATTTCTCTTCAGTCCAACCAATTAGAGTCATTTGTAGTCTTACCTGAGCAAAAGCTGGCTAATGCTAAAAATTCTGTAGTAGCATCATCTGAGCTTAATAGTATTGATTCATCTCAACAATCAGATTTAGCAGTTCGCAGAACGGTTAAAGATACATCTCGTAAAGATCTCTTAGCAACAGCAACTCAGTTTCGTGAGGAAGTTAGTAACGTCAGAAAATTAAGTCAAGCCAGCTATATGGCATCTGCCCAAGAACTGTACGAAGTTCTAATTAAGCCAATAGAAGCAGAGCTAGAAGCTAATGACATTGACATTCTCGTTTTTTCCATGGATTCGGGCTTACGTTTGTTACCTGTGGCAGCACTCCACGATGGGGAACAATTTTTAGTTGAAAAATACGCCATGGGAATAGTTCCTAGTTTCGGTCTGACCGACACTCGTTATGTAAGTCCAGAGCAAAGTTCTATTCTGGCGATGGGCGCGTCAGAATTTGAAGAACAAACTGCTTTACCAACTATGCCGATTGAACTCAGTACTATTGTCGGTACTCCCCGTCAAGGAGAGTTATTTCTCAATGAGCAGTTTACTATTTCTAACTTTGTAGCTCAAAATAGCCGTGAAACGCCATTTTCAATTATTCACTTAGGAACTCACGCGGAATTCAAAGCAGGTAATCAAAACGACTCTTATATCCAGTTTTATGACGACAAGCTAAAAATACCTCAGCTACAAAAATTGTCTGATCAACTGGGCTGGAATACTGATGCTAGCCCTGTAGAGTTACTGGTGTTAAGTGCTTGTGAGACTGCCCTGGGAAATGAGAAAGCAGAGTTAGGCTTTGCGGGATTAGCAGTGCAAGCAGGGGTCAAATCTGCCTTGGCAAGTCTTTGGTATGTCAGTGATTTAGGTACACTGGCATTGATGGGAGAGTTTTACGATCAATTAGACAACACTTTGATCAAAGCTGAAGCATTGCGGCAGACTCAATTAGAAATGCTACGGGGCAATGTAAAAGTGGATAATCGACAGGTTAAGTTATCTAATGGAGCAGATTTGACTCTTCCAGAAGATTTTCCTGATGGCACTATGACTCTGGCTCATCCTTACTTTTGGTCATCATTTACTTTAATTGGTAACTGGAATTAATTGAGATCAGATCATACTAAATCCCTCATGTAATCTGAAAAAAAAATATCCCCCACTGAAGTCACAAAAGAGCTTAGGGGGGGGTATTTAAACTATTTAAATTCCTTAAACTATATAGTTCTGTAAGTTCGATAATTAATATTGGGAAAGATATTGTCGATCGCTTCTACTTTTTCTAACCATCCCGAATCTACTTTTCCGACTAAGAGATCCTCATAAATTTTATTAAAGCGTAGTAAATGCGATCGCGTTCTGCGGATAGCATAGGGAACCATAGTACCTGTACGCATAATAAATGCCCAATCTGAAGACTGAGCCAATAATAATTCCCGAGCAGCCTGATTTAATGCTCGCCATTCTAGTTCATCAGCAGGTTCGCGATTTGCCAGCTTAATCATCCTTTCTGCTGCTTTGTGTAAATGGGGATAAACCCAAGCATTAGTATCATTCAACCAATACTCATGAAATCCTTTATAACCCCAGCTAGATTGAGAAGGACGACATACTTGCTGGGTGGGCTGCTGCTGTAAGTAATCCGACAGATGGGTCATGTCGTAAGTACCTTGGTCGTACCAACTTTTACGGAAGAGAAAATCGATGAATTGAGGGCCTTCATACCACCAGTGTCCAAACAATTCGGCATCGTAGGGAGACACTACAATTGGCGGACGCTGCAACATTCCATGGAGATTCTGGATCTGTCGCTCTCGATTATACATAAAGTTACCTGCATGTTCGGCAGCTTTTTCTCTCGCCCAATAGGGGTCATATAAACCTTTCTCGGTCAAACCGCCATCGCGACTAGTAATCTTATGATATTTGATACCAGTGTTTTTACGCTGACCATTAGGCATGATGTAAGGCTTAATGTACTCATATTCTGCCTCCCAGCCCAAATCTTTGTAAAATTCACGATATTCTACTGCCCCAGGATATCCTACTTTAGAAGACCAAACTTGTTGAGAAGATTCATGATCTCGACCAAAAGCAGCTACTCCTGTTTCCGTAAAGATTGGGGCATAAGAACCATGACGGGGACGAGGGCGAGCATAAAGAATACCATGTCCATCAGTGAGAAAATAGCGCAAGCCAGCATCGGCAAGCATTCTTTCTAAACCTTCATAATAAGCACATTCTGGTAGCCAAATTCCTTTTGGTGGACGACCAAAGTTTTCTTCATAGTGTTCGCACGCTACTTTGATCTGTGACCAAACTGCCTGAGGATACATCTTCATTAAAGGAAGATAGCCATGAGTAGCGCCACAGGTAATAATATCAAGATTTCCACTATCAAGAAATTGCTTGAAAGCACCTACTAAGTCGCGGTCGTAAGCCTCCCAGGTTTTTCTAATCTGACTAAAAGAGTTGGCGTAATACTCAGCCAAGTAAAGCATATGACCATTATGCTGATGTCGCTCGATCTCTTTGCCAATAAGCTCTTCTAGTTGAGCCAAATGAGCCTCATAACGATCTTGCAGTAGTTCATCGCGCAACATTGACACCAAAGGGGGTGTCATACTCATAGTCATTTTAAAATCAACCCCGTCCCGCTTCAAATTTTCAAAAACCTGAAGTAAAGGAACGTAGGTTTCGGTTATGGCCTCAAATAGCCATTCTTCTTCTAGAACGAAATCGCTCTCTGGGTGTCGGACAAAAGGGAGGTGAGCGTGTAAGACAAGGGCAAGATAACCAAGAGCCATGATGATGTAATATCTCTAAACATTTTGTGACGGTGGAAGGGAACGGAGCTTTCAAGCACCTGAAGCAAATTCTAATGGGGTAATACTAAGGTCTCCTTAGAATATTGACTAACGGTCACAGCAGCGCGAAGTTGCCTTGCGGAGGTTCCCGACCTTGAGCAAACTTCGTAAGAAGATCCATCGATTTATCCTCATGAGTAAGGACAAGCAGCGGGGTAAACTGTGACCGACTAAATCAGATGACAGCTCCTAGTCAACGTCATATCGTTGTCTCACGGCGGAGAAACGTTGACCTAAATTAGGAAACTGAGGCAATCTGGGTAAATTTTATGATATCTTAATACTGTATTCTAAGAAAGTTTAAGTTCCTTACCAAACCTGTTTAATAGCTATAGTTATTGGCTGGAAGCTACTTTTAAGTAAACTTAGAAAGCTCTAAACTATGGCAACAAAAATTCTAAAAAGCAATTTGCACTATTGCCGTTTAGTATATATTGAAAAGTTTAAGCAGCTTTAAGCTTACTGATTGGGTTTATTAGTTATAGTGTTGCAATCCAATAAGCAGTCCCCCGATTACGACCAAAGTAATACCGAGAAATTATTGCTTCAACTGTTATTATTTGTCGATAAACGCTCTTCCTCAGATGAGCAGGTTCAAGAGATCCAGTCTTATTTACATAGTTTACGCTCCGAATATTCTTTCAAGCTAGATATAGTCGAGATTGAGAAACAGCCTCACCTTGTTGAATTTCTTAAGTTGGTTGTTACTCCGGCTTTAGTCAAGATGGCCCCCGCACCAAGACAAATTTTGGCTGGGAGTGATTTAATTAAGCAGCTAGATAAATGGTGGCCTCAGTGGAAAACGGAAAGTAAATATCCAGAAATTGATGGGGATCAATCTAACTCTACCCAGGAGTCATCTTCTACAAACCCAGCTCAGGAAAGTTATTACGGCAAAGATATTAAACTATCCGACGAAATATTTAGACTACAGCAGGAAAAAGAAGAATTGAGGGCACAGTTAAGCTTTAAAGATAAAATTCTGGCTATGTTAGCTCATGATCTCAGGACTCCTTTAACAGCAGCTTCTATGGCAGTGGAAACTATCGAGCTATCTGAAAAAAATGATGAGCTAGACACAAGTAAGCTTCAAACCCTGAAAAAGAGACTTTTTCGTCAAGCCAAAAATCAGTTCAGCATCATGGACAGGATGATTGGAGAACTGCTACACAATGCTCAAAGTGCGAATGCCAGGCTGGCAGTTAAACCAAAGGCAGTAGATCTAAAAATCTTATGTCCAGAAGTGGTCAGTCAATTTGATGCCAAACTGAAGCGGAAATTGATGAATTTAGTAATGGACATTCCTCAAGATATTCCTCAAGTTTACGCGGACGAAGAACTAATTCGTCAACTGATTGGTAATTTGCTGGACAACGCCATCAAGTATACTCCCAAGAGGGGAACCATAACTTTATCCGTGCTGCATCGCACTAACCAAAAGGTTCAGGTCAGTGTTTCCGATACGGGGCCAGGAATTCCGACTGAGAAAAGAGAGCGTATTTTTGAAGATAGTTTTCGTCTTCAGCGCGATCGCTCGCAAGAAGGTTATGGCTTAGGATTGGCTACTTGCTATCAAATCGTCTCTGCCCACTATGGTCAAATTTGGGTTGACAGTTCCCCCGAATCGGGTAGCTGTTTTCAGTTTACTTTACTAGTTTATAAATAGTTGTTCTAGTTCGGAGTTCGGAGTTCAGGTTTTTCCACCGACCTTCGTTCTTTATCTCCTAATAGCAATACGTAATTATATTAGGACACTCGTTACTCGTTACTCATTACTTACGAGCAATTAACTTTTCTGTCCTAACCAATTAACATACTGCGATAAATTAGCCCGTATTCCGCATTCCCGCAGCAATACCGTTAATGGTTAACATAGCACCCCGTAACAGTTCTTCCTTGCTAAAGCGGAAGTGTAGAGCCTGAGATTTATCATGTTGACGTAGACGTTTAATCAGGGCTACCTGTAAGAATCCTAAGGGAACAATAGTACCGTTACGCAACTGCACGGACCGCTGTAGTTCAGGATCACCATCCAGTAGTTTTTTCTGACCATTGATTTGCAGAATCAGGTCTTTAGTCAGATTATATTCTTCAGAGATCTGAGCAAACAGTTTTTGAAAACGTTCGAGATCCTCTGGTTGTGATAATTCTTTGACATAATGCTCGGCAATCTGTAGATCTACCTTAGCCAGAGTCATTTCTACCTTAGAAATTACCACTCTAAAGAAAGGCCACTTGACATAAAAGTATTGCAGCAGATTGAGATTTTTCTCTGGTTCTTGATCCAGAAAGCCTTGTAAAGCAGAGCCAACACCATACCAAGCAGGCAGTAAGAAACGGCTTTGAGTCCAGCTAAACACCCAGGGAATTGCCCGAAGACTGCTCATGTCTTTTTTCTTGTTAGGGTTGCCCTTACCAGGACGCTTCGAGGGACGGGAACCAATCCGTAGTTGACTGATAACGTCTATGGGAGTAACCGAATGGAAAAAATCAACAAAATCCTGCTGCTCATAGATCAAAGAGCGATATACGCTACGCGATCGCGCTGATAGTTCTTCCATAATCTGATTCCAAGGTTCTACCCGATCAAATCCACTACCTAATAAACTAGATTGGATTACTGCGGTAGTCATGGTTTCCAGGTGATATAAAGCTAGTTCTGGCAAGGAGTATTTAGAAGCCAGTACTTCTCCCTGTTCAGTAATTTTAATCCGACCCTGAATGGTATCTGTTGGCTGGGCTAAAATCGCCGAATAAGCAGGGCCACCACCCCTGCCTACAGAACCACCACGACCATGAAAAATTCGCAGAGAAATACCAAATTCTGAGGCTACTTTTTGTAATGCTCTCTGGGCTTTATGGATCTCCCAGTTACTGCTTAGGAAACCAGAGTCTTTATTGCTGTCAGAATAGCCCAACATCACTTCTTGTAGGTCATTAGGCTTGAGAGGTACAGCATTGGTATTGGCGATCGCATTTTGTTCTGCTGATACGTGTTGGTAGCCCCCCGCTAAAGCTGCTCGGTAGAGAGGCAGTTCAAATAATTCTCGCATTACCGCAGGAGCACGTTTTAAGTCCTCTACCGTTTCAAATAGAGGTACAATCCTGACGGTAGTATGGCAGGTGGCTGGATCATATAGTCCTGCTTCTTGAGCCAGCAACAATACCTCTAAAACATCACTGACAAAGTTAGTCATGCTAATGATATAAGTTTTACAGATTTTACGTCCGAACTCCTGTTGCAACAGACGTAACATCTTAAAAGTCTCAATAGTTTCGCAGGTAGCATCAGAAAAAGGCATCTCCGCAGGAATTAGGGGGCGGCGAGTTTTTAATTCCTGAATTAACCAGGCAGTTTTCTCTTCTTCTGAAAGTTCATCGTAAGGCTTAGGTAAAACTTGAAGATAGGCAGTAATATCAGCGATCGCATCACTATGACGAGAAGAATCTTGACGAAAATCTAACTCCACCAAACTAAAGCCAAAGACTTCTGCCTGAATGATTAAATTGTCTAATTCTCGACAGTGCAAGCTAGTAGCAGTTAAACTGTTCTGCATCAGTTTTAACTCAGCGACAAATTCATCTCCAGAAGCATAAATGTTGTCAGTGTTAATTTCTGAAATTGACTGTCGCCCAGCAGCAGAAGATAAAATCCGATTTCGCTCTAGAGTATTCTTTAGCCTCTGGGCAATATAGGCTAGCTTGAGACGATAGGGTTCTTGGCGATAGCGTATTGCTAATTCTTCATAAATCTCAGGAATTTGCTGCTGATCTTGCTCTAATGAGTCGAGCAACTCTTGTCTAACATCGCTCCAGTGCAAAGAGAGACTCAAAAGCTCTCTTAGTTGATCGATGGAGTCAAGATACTTTTCAATCACAATTTTTCTTTGATAACAGGCAGTCTCCCAGGTTACTTGGGGAGTGACAAAGGGGTTGCCATCCCGATCAGAACCTACCCAAGAGCCAAAGTAGCAAAAATTATGTGTCGGAGCCTTAAGATGAGGAAAAGAAGTTATCAAAGACTGTTGAAGACGAGAAGCTAACTGAGGAATTACATCAAATAGAACTTCCTGAAAGTAGTGTAGAGAATAATCTACTTCATCTAAAACCTTGGGTTTAAACTGATGTAGCTCGTCAGTGCGCCACCAAAGACGAATCTCCTCCGTCAGTTGCCTGGTTGCTTCATTTGCTTCCCAAGATTCTGGCACTCCCACTTCTAACATTGCCTCTTCTGCAATATCTAGCTGTTCCAAGATATGGGATATACGACGCTGTTTTTTGCGGATCGTATGGCGGACAATTTCTGTTGGATGAGCTGTAAACACCAGCCTGATATCTAGCTGATCTAATAATCTCTGTAACATCAACGGCGGCATGTTTATTTCCTTGAGATAAGGAAACAGCCAACGAAATAGTCCTGCTTGGTTGCTACTGGAGATGCTGGGTTCAATCCAATTATCAGCTAATTGATCTGGTAGAGAGTCATTACCGTTAGCAGATGAACCATTGGTATACTTGGAGCCATTGGTCTGACCATGAGCATCATTGGGGGCAGATGCGCTGTGGGTAACACGTTGAGCCAGTTTTTGTTCTCTAGATTCGTAGTGCTGTTCGACGATATTAGTTAACTGAAAATAAAGGGCAAATGCTCTAGCACCCTGGATCGCATCGTCAAGGCTAAGCTTTTCAATTAACTGTGGCACAGAAGACTGAGGAAATGAATCTGTCACTTGTCCTTCGGCAGAAGAAAGAGAACGCATTTTCTTGAGTAGGTCAAGCATTTCTTGACCACATTCAGAACGCAATACAGACTCCCAAAGATCCTCGATCAATTTTTGTCGATGACGCAGCAGCAATTGAGATGCATCAACCACATTTGTTTCTGCTAATTTTGCTACCGAAGATTGAACAACCGAACTCATAAAAACCTCTGCTTGGCTTGCGTAAATCGTAGACTAAGTAATAGGATTAATTCTTAAGGGTTAGTAAACTAGAACATCTAAAGATATTTAACCATTTTGCGTTGAATTTGGCTTTATTTATCGTTAAAATCAGTAAAATTCAAGATCGGTAAGCGTTCTGAACGAAATATTTCTTCACTAGCCTTGCCCAATTCGGTCATTAATTCTGCTACTAGGTATAAAGTCAAAATACTAATAATAAAAGGGCTGGTAGCAATGCTCAATCCTAAAAATGAGAGTAAGTAGGATGGGTTGTGAGGCTTCATAGTTTGCTTGTCTTGTATTCTTTTATCTACTATTGTATTGACTTTAGGTCTTCGCAGCGCAAAGCTGTACTATTTTTCTTTAATCACAATAAAATTCACCTTTATTTTCTGTATCTTTGGTTCAAATTTGATTTTAATTTAGGTTTTTTTAAGATATAAGATTTATGAAACAAGCAATAGTACAAGTGGATTCCTTTACTAAACAGGCGTTTCGGGGAAATCCTGCGGCGGTCTGTGTGCTCTCATCTCCCCAAGACGAGGGGTGGATGCAGTCGGTGGCGCAGGAGATGAATCTTTCGGAAACGGCGTTTTTA
>CBDUCX010000227.1:0-9573 GCA_965365755.1 uncultured Pleurocapsa sp. | reverse complement strand
CTAACTACTAACTACTAACTACTAACTACTAACTACTAACAGTCTTAACAAGTTATTTTTATTGATCAGTACAAAAGTGCAGAAAAATAAGCAGCAAGTACTAGAAATAATTCTTAGTTTGATCGCCTTGATTGTTGTTACGTCAATCTTTCTCAAGGCAATCATTGATATCGATACTAACTATGATGTGGGTTGGTATCATCTGCCTTTTGCTGCCAGAATTTGGGGGATAGTGCCAGCGGAATCTTTTCTTTCGGAAAGCTTGATTGAATATCGCTTTGATGGTTTCCCTTTGTTAGCGCATTTTTTCCAAGGCTTGTTATGGAAACTTACGGGACGAATACAGGCAACTAACTTAGTTGGTTATCTCAGTCTGATAATTTACTTTTGCTTCCTGAGAAACTATTTTAAAGTTCCTCTATATCTATCAGTAATTGCGATCTTTACTATTCCTGCGGTGCTGACTCATGCTGCTACCAGCTTTGTCGATTTACCTGGCAATATTGGGGTGGCGGTATTGATGATGATGACCTACAACTTTTTTTGGCAGTCTAGATTACCAAAACCAGGGGAACTATTGATCGCTTTTCTGGGTGCAGCTATGGCAGCAAACACGAAGCCGCAACTGCAACCGCTAATTTTTGTTCTTTATTGGATCGTAGGAATCAGATTAGTTTGGCTCTATTTCCGCCACAGTAATCCCATTGAGCGTAGATTATGGCTGACTATACCTCTAGCGGCGATCGCTTCTATCCTGATCTTTGCCACACCGATTAAAAACGTTGCTTTCTATGGCAACCCCTTCTATCCCATCAAAATTGAAGTTGCGGGAATTGTCCTGAATCATCAACTAACCCCTGCAACTTATGACGAAGGCGATCGCCCTCAGAAATGGTTACGCTCAATTCTGGAAATCAATACCCCCCAATGGTCAGCAGATCAATGGAATGGTGGTAATGAGAAGTATTTAGACCGTGCAGGAGGTTTTTTTGGCGCTTATGTCCTATTCAATTTACTATTACTGATCGGTTTAACTATTAGAGAACAACTGCAAAACCGAACATCTTCCTCAAATAAGTCACGTAATGCAACTACTGCTTTAATCACGATCTTGCTGGTATCCCTTATTCCTGCCAACTTTCCTCAATCCCATGAATTACGCTACTTCATGTTCTGGATGATTACATTAGTATCGTTAAACCTGGTCGTTATTTCTGAACTGCAAAATCAGGCAGCTAAATGGTTGCGACCCAAATATTTAGGATTAGTCTGTCTATTGTTTCTGGCAATTGTTTGTATCAGAATCGACGATGACTATCTTAGACCTCTGTTTAACTCCTTAGAAACTTATCTAAAAGACACTGCAAAAACAGAACTTCTGGAGCAGATGACCCCCAATCAGCGTACCTGTATGATCAGTCGTCACGCTGTCCCTGACCCTAAAGCTGTTCCTTATGCCTCGATTCCCAATGCTTTTTTTTACAGTTCTTATTTTCATCCAGAGATGGGGTATGACTACAGTATTAAAGCTACGGTGCATCCTAAATACTGTGGTGATTTAAAGGTGATTCCCCCGAATGTGGAAGAGTTTATCGAACCTTGAATCAGCCAACAGCAAGAGATTGGGAAGTCATATTTTTGCCTCATCTTTACAGAAATCCTGAATTTAGAATCAGTCAGAGTAACTAAACATCAAAATATTTCAGCAATAGGACTGATGATATATCTCGAAGCACTAACCAAGGAAGGAGAGTGCGATCGCTGTAGTCAAATAAGTCATCAAGTACATCAAAATCATCGCTATTTAGTCAAAGATTTGCCAATTAGCGGTCAAGCAGTATACCTAAAAGTCAATCGAAGACAGTTCAAATGTAAGAACTGTGGTAAGCCATTTAGTGAGGAATTAGATTGGGTCAAAAAAAGAAGAATATATAGCACAAGATTAGCCAGAGAAATAGTTAGAGTGGAGGGAATTAACAATAAAATAAAATTAATTAAACGTTCTGCGTATGGGTTTAGAAATTTTGATAATTTTCGCACTAGAGTTTTATTATCGTGGCAATTTAACTGTTAGTTAAGCATAATATAAACTGAAGAACCGAAATTTATAAGATTATGCCTCGTTTAAATATTCATAGTCTGTCAATGCAAATTAGTCGTATGTTCGAGCAGGGACAGTCTTTTTTCTGTGAAATTAAGGTGCAAGATTGGCTGAGGGAGCGTAATGAAAACCCTGACGATTATGAAATCTCTTTTGTCGAAAAACCTGCACCACCAGAATCAGGATTGATTGTGATGCGCGAAATTAAATTACGTCGCAAAGATGGCAACCCAGTAGAGGAATGGATTATAGAAGATATTAATAGCTATATCTGAATTAAGTAGGTATGTAAGTATGCCAAAGTAAAGTTAACTGTGATGAGGGGAACTCCGAACTCCGTTCGCGCAGCGTGCCCGTAGGGCATACTCCGAACTCCGAAATCAGGTTAGTTAACTCATACACAAACTACTAAATCTATTTACAATGCTGATCTAACAATGATCTAGCTAACTCATAGCTATTAGGTTGAGTTTGGACTGCGTAAGCCTCTTTTTCAACGGTTTGATGATGAGTATCCATATATCTTTTGAAAAAAGGTTGAGCTTGTCGGATTGGTTCAATGTCTAATCCGATAGTTTGGATGTTGCCATTTCCGACGCAATATTGAGCAGCATGAACTGCTTCGTGAATTAAAACAGCATTACTATTACCTAGTTCAAATACAATAGGATTAATCCAAATTGATTTACTTTGAGCGCTTAAAACACCAAAAGGCTTCCTTCCTCTTCTCTTCAAGCCTGTTTGCTGATTTGGTAAATTGAAATCTGGTGGAATGGAAATGTTCACCTGAAATCCATAGCTTTCTAGTTGACTCTTTAATTGGGTAAAATCAGAATCAGGATTTGGTAATTGACTCACCAGAATTATCGAGCTAAGTAATAAAGATTTAAGCATTAAGTTATCTAGCTAGGCAAAGAGCAACCAACTTAAGGTGAGACAAAAAGGAAATGGCTTAGTCTGATGGCATCAACCTTCTATTTAGGAAGGATAACACTTAATATCTATTTTGATTTGGAGAATTAGGGAATTAGGGAATCACTTTATTGGTGATATTTTAACAATGTTTTTCAGAGAGATTGGCACGTTAGTGCGTAATGATCCTAATAAGGTATAACTAGCCAACTTAAGATTAAATCCTGGGGAATACCATCCAGCTTGATTTTCTCCTTGGGCTAAAGACCATTGCAGTTGGGAATCTAGGTTGATCTCTAATCTCCCTTCTTGCCAGTTGACAATGCAGGAATTGTCTTGCAGTTTCACAGAGCATTGAGGAGAAAAATGAATACGCCATGCCAAATCGTGAACCCCACTACCCAGAAGATCATCTTCAATTTCCAAACTTTTGTCTTCCAAAGCTAAACGACGACGATGAACCACCTTCTCCTGAAGTCGCGTATAGCCATCATGTTCGGCAAGTAAAATTGCCCCTTCTGGTTTCTCCGACCAAGACAAAATTTTGGCTTGAGCTTTGTGTTTCCACAAGAAAGTTCCTGCTGCTTCGGACTGGTCGATATTATCTACCATAATTGTATTATGGGCTCTCGTGCTACGAAAATAGTCACGCCATCGTGGCTCGGCATGGTAAGTATAGGTACCAGGATCGACAATAATGGGCACACCACCAACACTTAGGGTAAAGGAAAGGGCATCTGCATGACCGTGAGCGGCAGTGGCAAGAAATCCTAAACAACCAGCATCTGCCAAGCAAAATACCTCATCTGCTTGTTTCCGTTGAGAAGCTAGAACAAAGAGTCCTGCATCTTCAAAACCAACTGAACCCAGGGGATATTCTACTTGACCCTTTTGCTCTTGGAAATCGGGATAAATTAAGCTGTAAGCTAACATACCAGAATTATCCGATGGGAGGGGTACTTTCGCACCCAACCATTGACGACCGAGACAGAAAAGCCAGTCTAAGCGCGAGGAGTGAATCGGTCTCAGTTGAACTGCCATTCCTTCGTCCCCATCTCCATATTGGGGTAGATTGCCCCCCACATCTATTAATGGAGGAATTACCTCTAGCATCTGTCGCACCCAATCTTTGTAAATGGGAGAGAAGGGAGTTGCCAGTCTTTCAGCTTCTAGTCCAGCCAGAAGGAAGAATTCGAGAGAAAATATCTGGTAGGAAAAAGCTTGCTCGCGGTTGATTCCACTGGGAAAGGTTTGTCTAGATATTTCACGCTCTAGTATCTTTCTTGCCTGGGATTGCCAACGAGGGGATTCGGGAAACACTGACCAGAGGGAACTGGCAATAAATAGTCCTGCCATCTCGCCAATTAAGTGGTTATTGGCTGAGGAGCCGTGGGAAGAGTGCTGGGCAATGAGCCATTGATGCCAGTAAATTGAAGACCACAATAATCCTTGGGAGCCAAAAAGACGAGTATGGACTGGACTGCCTCTAAGTAAGCGATCGCACCAAACCCAAGAGATCAGACGCACCCCAAATTCCAGAGAACTAGTCCAATTTACCCCTAGGGGAAAAGGGTTTTGTTCTACCCAAGAGTGGAGCTGTTGTTCTACAGCTAAGGCATAATCTTCATTTTTAGTGAACCCGTAGGCGAGAGCTAGGATGGTCAGATGATGATGTCGATTTTTCTCCCAGATGTTTTTGACATTACCAGCTAAGGCAGGGTCGCGGTAGTTGAGATCTGGGCCAAATTCTAGGGGGGCACTAGTCCCAGTTTGAGGATCAAGATGCCAATCAATTTCTGGTTCGGCGAAAGAAAGATTCAGTAGGGTATATTTTCCTTGTAGATAGTGATCAGCTTCACTTAGGATAGCCTGTCTTTCTGGTGTATCCTCTGGCTTTAAAGTAGGGAACTTCCAGACATCTCTCTTATTTAAATTTAAATTAGGCTTGGGAGCCTCCCACTGGGTACGACGCTGCCAATTTTTCTTTTTTATAGCTAGGTTGCCGCGAGCCACAATTTCTTCTGGGGACATGGCTCGTAAACGATTGAAGTACCATCCAAGTTTTTCTTTCACAGTTTTTTTTAACTTAATCTACTGTTATAAATTTGTTATGAATTTAAAAAATTAAAATATTTAGTTCCTGACAATACAGATTTTATTTCCTCATAATTTTCAATCATTTCTTGGTGTGATTTACTATTTATTTTTTTTAATTCACTGTTAAATATATTTTCTTCACTACTATTTAAATTCAAAAAGTCTGCAATTAGCTTAAGAGTTTCATCTCGTTCAATACGTAAATTATCGTAAGTTATATTTAATACTTGGTTAGGCATTATAGCCAGAAAAGTATTAGCTAGCTTTCTCTTCAAATCTCGCTTATTTAAGTTTCTAATTAGCCAAGAAGGTTCTAAGTAAACTTTTTTTGGTTCTATTTTTACTTTTGTGTGAGCTACTCCTAGCTCATCTTTAATTTTGCCTGAAATTACCATATCAAGATAATTTTCACGGACTAAATGTATTATTTTGTATTTTTCACTAATCAGCTTGACGATGATTTCTGGGTAATCTAAGAGTTGATCATACATCAGCTTGAAGCCAATGGCCTCTTGCTCTTCAAGATAACTATCTAATTTATTGAGATACTCAAATGTAATTCCTGGACGTTTACCCAAATTATTTTTTTGGTATAACAAAAATGTGCTTAACTGAGTATCAGGAAATATAAATTCTTGGTCGATAAATAATTCACGAAATCCTTGAATCTTAGGATTGCTATCCAAGAGAGTAGATAGCCAAGTTGAACCACTTCTTTGGGTCGTTAAGATACAAAACTTACTCGATTTCTTAGTTTGATTTTTCATACTTTTG
The DNA here is from genome assembly GCA_965365755.1 of uncultured Pleurocapsa sp. Lineage (GTDB taxonomy): Bacteria > Cyanobacteriota > Cyanobacteriia > Cyanobacteriales > Xenococcaceae > Waterburya. The sequence continues at coordinate 3,689 of CBDUCX010000227.1, read as the reverse complement.
TTGTCTCTTTAAGCACACTTATTTCTGGATAAATATGTTTAAGAACATCCTGAAAGGGAAACTTAGTTACTCGTGCCAATGCACCTTTACTTAAACGATGTCGCAGTTCTGAGTTTTCTGCCAATTCTACTAGGGCATTACTCAAGCCAAAAACCACAGTTTCTTCGCTCAATCCATCAGTTCCGATGACTCGCCCACAAGTATCATCTACCATTACTCCTGGCCCCCCCAAATCAAGACAAACTACGGGTAAGCCATGATGAAAAGATTCGAGGATTACATTGGGACTGGTATCATGTAAGCTAGGAAAAAGTAATGCGTCATGCTGCAAGTAGGCTGAACTTAATTGTTTTCGTTCCATCCAAGGTATCCAGTCTAGAGCCTCCTCAATGCCTAATTTCTCAGCAAATCTTTGTAACCAAGCTTGTTCACGACCTTCTCCAATCAGTGTAAAGCGCACATTGGGAATCTTTTGATGCAACTGAGCAAATGCTTTAAGTGCAAGATGAATACCTTTCCAATATAAGAACCGCCCCACATACAGAACTCGAAATAACCCTGATTCTGATAACTCCCGTTGGACTACCTGAGAAACCTGGGTGATCTCGTAATTAGGAATTGAAAACAGCACAGCCGACTTAGACCGATAAGACTGGGGAATAAGTTTTAGTGTCTGTGTCGAGTCGCAGTATATTTTTAATGCGGAAGCAAAACTCAAATGCATTAGAGGGTCAAATCGAACCCAAGCATTAGCCAGATCACGCATAAATTCACTCAGCCAACCGATTAGCGGATAGCTTTTTCTTAAAGCCCAAGGTGTCTTTACCCCACCAGCTAGAGGCCCAACGATAAAAGGTAAACCCAAAAGTCCCATAAAGCTGGGTCGCCGCACAGTAGAATTAGTTACATGATGAACCAGATCGAATTTTACTTCCTCGGTCAATGACTTAGCTATTTGATAGGCATCCCATTGCCACCAGATTTTAGCTGCTTGGGATACAATCTTGGCTCCAAGGGGCGATCGCATTAAGTTAGTAATTTTGTATGCCCATGATATGCAAGGTCTCATCTTGCAGTAAATAAAATGCAAGTTTGCTCTGGGTTGACGTTGTAATTCTCGCTCTATCTTTGATTGATTATCACTCAAAGTCACCACCCAGATTTCATGACCCAGGGCTACCAGTTCATTAGCCCAAGCCCAACCCAGGCCAAACTCAGAGCCGATATTGGGTTGACACTCATAAGCAGAAAGCATTACTTTCATGTTGAGGATTGAGTAGATGATTTGATAACTGAGTAGTAGATATCGAGGAATGAAAGCCAGTAATTATTAATATCTAGAGCCATCATACTTTTTCTGCCTTTATCTGCTAAAGTAAGCCTCAAATCTTCATCGGCGATTAACGACTTGATAGCATCCCTTAGCTGGTCGATATTACCAGGCTCAACTAGTAGCCCATTCTCGCCATCAGTGACTATTTCGGCAATGCCTCCTACTGGTGTTACGATCGCTGGTAATTCCCAAGCCATAGCTTCTAACATTGAAAGTGGTAGACCTTCGTTATAAGAAGGTAATACAAATATGTCAACTTTAGTTAAGAGCAGATCCCGTTGTTCGGTATCGATCCAGCCTGGGAAAATAATCTTATCGCTAAGATTAAGACTAGCAACTAGATCCTTGGCGGCTTCTACTTCTCCATCTCCTGCCATAATTAGTAACGAGTCATTTTTTTCCTGTTCAGGGAGACTAGCAAAGGCTTTGATTAAATCGAATGCTCCTTTTCGTTGTCCGATGTATCCTAAAAAAATTAATTTGGTGGGAACAGAAGGATGACGAATGGGAACCTCTGGGGGTACTCGAACGGGGTTATACATGACAGTGACTTTTTCTGGTTTCAGCCCCAAGTTAGTTGTATGGAACTTTTTCCAACTTTCCGATAAGACCACAAAGCGATCGCCTTGAGAAAAAGACCAAGCGATAAATTTTCGTAGCAACGGGGCAAGATTAGCGTAGAAAAGATGAAATTCACTAGCATGGGTTTGTAACACTGTTGGCTTGCGGAACATTTTTACCAACCAGGTCAAGATCGCTTGTCTAAAAGCACTACCGCGATGAGAACCCCGAATGTGAACCAGATCGACTTCTTCGGTTAATAGCACCCAGAATAATTTAACCAGGGCTAGTAAAAACACGCGAATTTTCAAGAAGACAGTTCCATCTTCTTTAGTAGAAATATGACGAATTTGAACTTCAGGAGGAGCATAATCGAGAAAGAGCTTTTCATTTCTCGATATTCCACCCTTGACGTTTAATCCTGGCCCTAACATGACAACTTTAAGCGGATTGGATTGAGACATAGTTGCAGCGTTAATATAAAAGTAAGTAGTAAGTAATTTGCTTAGTTTCTGACAACAATAGCTTTATCGACCTTTAAACAAAGCTTGTCCATCTCAATGCCCAGACTCTTTTTAGTCCATAGAATGGAGCTAACAACATTCCGATCAAGAACCAGACTGAGCCGACTAGATATAGCGAAATACCACTACGATGACGTTTGAGGAAGCATTCGAGGGGATAACGCAACTTTCGGTGCCAATAGGTTAGGGGAATCAATTCGTTGGTGTAGGTTTTGTAAATATCTTCCAATTCATAAGTAGCTTTCACCCCAGCCAGGCAGTTCTTATTGACACCACTTTTAGGCGCGAAGGTGAGAACTTCTTCCACTACCCGAAAGTTGGCTCCACGAGAGCGAAAATAATTGAATAGCTCAATATCCATGGTGTGATGCAAACTTTCAATCAAAGGCTCAGGGCGATCAAGTAACTTACGGCGATAAAAGCAACTTGGTTGATGAATGGGACAGCTTGCTGGCATCAGGTCGATCAGTTCTGGAGTTGGGGCTTTGATGTATACGCGATCGCTTTCTTCAATGATCGGACGGGAGCTTAAGGGGAAGAACTTCTGCAAGAGATTTGTCCAATATTTAACTCCTTTCAAGGGACGACCAACATGTTCTGTCAGATATTCAACCCGACAACGACCCACGACAACATCAATTTCGGGGGAGCTGGCAAAGTATTTTCCTATTGTTTCCAATGCTCCTGGTTCTAAAAAGTCGTCGCTACATAACCAGTTGACTACCTCTCCTGTGCAGTGAGCAAATCCTTTATTAATGGCGTTAGACTGTCCGCTATCTGGTTCACTAACCCACCAGGAAATATGTGACTCAAACTGTTTGATTACTTCAATACTGTTATCGGTAGAACCACCATCAACTACAATTAGTTCCAGTTTCGGATAATTCTGGTCGATGATACTTTGTAAAGTAGCACCAATAGTTTCTCCTCCTTGATAGTTGGGGACAACTAGGGAAATAGTTGGCAGTTCTAGTTCCAGCTTGTCTGTAGTTTGTGATTCTTCGAGTTTGCTTTGGGGGATATTGGTCATTAATTTCTAGTTCCGATAAATATACTTAAATATGCTTAAAAATTTTATTTACTAATACTGGCAGACATCCTTTTAATTTTTCTCACAAACCTAGTGGGGAAACTTATATGACACCTGTTCAAAAAATTTAATCTATCAGCTTCCCGATTGAGAAACATAAAGGGTGGATGCTTTAAGGGAAAGGGAATTTCGGCGATCGCTAAATTTGCATAGCGAGCATCTTCCACTGTATGAGTAGCCC
>CBDUCX010000226.1:0-9647 GCA_965365755.1 uncultured Pleurocapsa sp. | reverse complement strand
ACCATTCTGAAGTTTTTTTAGGGTTACTAAATAGTAAAACATATTTACTATATTTTGTTAGTACAATATTTACAGATGTTAAGAATATCAATTGTGGGGCAATAACAAATTACCCCAATTAACTTATACACCAACTACTTGAGCACGTTTATAGGCTTCGTCTAGTACTTCTGAAAGGGTAGGATGGGTATGGATATTAAAGGAAAGATTTTGCACCGATTCTCGTTGAGCGATCGCATTTGCCGCTTCCTGGATTAAATCGGAGGCATGGATGCCAATAATATGCGCTCCTAATAGTTCTCCTGTATCCTGACGATAGATAATCTTGGCAACACCGTCAGTTTCTCCTTCGGCGAGGGCTTTAGAATTACCTTTATAAAAAGACTTGACCGTAGCTACTTTATAACCTTCCTTTTCCCCTAATTCTTTGGCTTGAGCCTCCGTCAGACCAACATAGCTAATTTCGGGATGGGTAAAGGCAGCAGCAGGAATGGAACGATAATCTATTTCCTTAGCTGCACCGCAGATATTTTCAATGGCAATGACTCCCTGTCCAGAAGCAGCATGAGCTAACATCATTTTACCTGTGGCATCCCCTACAGCCCAAAGATGAGGCACGGGTTTACCGTCTCGCAATACCTGCATTTTATCGTTGACAGGAATAAAACCACGCTGGTCGAGTTCGATAGCTAGGGTTTCTAGACCAAGTTTCTTAGTGGCAGGAATACGCCCCGTAGCAACTAAGCAAGCATCTACTTCTAAGACTTCAATGACTTCTTTAGTTTTGGCATCGGTTAGTTCAATCGTTACCGGCGCGCCAGGAGTAATTTTAGTAGCAAAGACACCCTTATAGGTTTCAATATCCCGCTTATCGAGTAAAACTTTTTTAGCGATTTTAGCAATATCTGGATCAAAACCAGGCATTAAGGTATCCAGGGCTTCAATCATGGTTACTTCACAACCAAGGGCAGTATAGACATCAGAAAATTCCAAGCCAATATAACCACTGCCAATGATGGCAATCCAGTCAGGAAGAGACTCTAATTTAACCGCATCGTCGCTAGTAAAGACAGTTTTACCATCAATCTCAATTCCCCTGGGGACAAAAGGAACAGATCCAGGACAGAGCATAATATCTTTGGCAGTATAGGTTTTGGCACCATCATCACCCTTAACCTTTACTTTTTGTGTCCCTGCCAGTTCCCCCCAGCCCCGAATAATATCCACCTTGAGACGCTTGAGGCTATTGGTTAAATCTCCTTGAATTTTATTAACTAAATTAGTAGCATGATCGGCGATCGCACTACGTTCAAACTGGACTCCTCCCAGTTGAATACCCAGATCCTGTAAATGATGGGCATCGCCAAATTCTCTAACTCTCCCAGAAGCAGCTAACAAAGCTTTTGAAGGGATACAGCCACGGTTAACACAAGTCCCACCCATATCTCCTGCTTCGATAATTGCTGTCTTTAAGCCATTTTTCACTGCATGGAGTGCTGCACCGTGTCCACCTACACCCGCACCAATAATAATTAAATCGTAATCAAAATCGCTCATTGCTATCTCTTCACTCTCTGCTAACTAGACAGGGTTGGTAATCGGTAAAGCCATCTAGTAGCATAACCAGTTGTTTTACCAATAATTAACTTACCAAACTTTTTCTTAACCTGAAATTTTTAATTATTCTACCGACTATTTTTCTTTTGACTCCGCCACCAACCTCGAACCAGCTTAATTTCATCGTAACTATAATCTTCTCCCAAGGCTTCCTTAATAGTTTTCAGGCTAAGATCGCCTACCTTTTCTATAGCCTGAATAATTACCTGTTGTTTATCAGCCTTGACTAATTTATTGAGAGCAACGGGCTGATTCATTTCGATTAATTCGCTTAAATGGGTGCTAATGGTGCTAACAGCAAAACCCCGTTCATGAGCTATTTCGGGGACACTCAAACCTTGCTGATGTAGTTGAAGGGTAGCCATCTGGCTTTTAGAAGGAAGACTAACTGGTAACTTGTGCTGCTCGTTAAATTCTAAGATCACCGAAATAAAGCGATCGCCATATTGTTGTGCTTTATACTCGTTAACTCCCGATAGATTAGCAAAATCATGAATATTGTTGGGACGTAGCTGCGCCATCAATTTAAGACTAGAATCAGCAAAAATCATATAAGGAGCCAGGGAATTGCGATCAGCAATTTGTTTACGCAACTTACGTAGCCTTTCAAAGAGTAATTCTGCTTCTGCTTTGCGGGGATTATATGCTGTCTTAGTTTTGTTGGGAGACTTATTCACTGCAACCTTAACCTGGAGTTGACCCCGAAACACTTCCCAGCTACGCTTATTTAATTTGAGAATGGGATAACCATCGGTAGTTTGCCCCACTAATCCTTGATGTACCAGACTTCTGCCTAACATCTTCCATTCATCAGCCGTTCGACCTTTACCAATACCGTAAGTAGACAAAAGATGATGCCCGTATTGATGAATTTTTTGACTGCGTGAGCCAATCAACACATTAACAATATGATTGGTGCCAAACTTCTCTTGGCAACGAGCAACACAGGAAAGAAACTTTTTTGCTTCCTCTGTCCAGTCTTCAATCGGCTTGGGATTAAGACAATTATCACATTTACCGCAATTTCCTAAATATCTTTCTCCAAAATGACCCAGGATGATTTTGCGCCGACAATCATGTCCTTGGGCATAGTCAATTACCTGGTGTAGCTGCTGGAGGGCAATCTTTTTCTCACTCGGATCAGTTTTTTGATTGATTAAAAATTTGACTTTCCCATAGTCGCCCAAACTAAAAAATAACATGGACTTAGAGGGTTCCCCATCTCTCCCCGCCCTACCTGATTCCTGGTAGAAGCTTTCCAGACTGCGGGGTAAATCGTAGTGAAAGACAAAGCGCACATCAGGCTTATTAATGCCCATACCAAAAGCAATAGTGGCAACAATTACCTGAATATCATCCCGCAGAAAACTGGTTTGATTACTACTGCGCTCTTGGTCTGATAATCCTGCATGATAGGGTAAAGCATTGATGCCATCATGCTGTAGTCGATTGGCTAAATTGTTGACTTGCTTACGACCTAAACAATAAACTATCCCCGCCCCTGATTCCGCTTTAATGGCACGTAGCAGTTTACGATAGATATTGCGGTCTTTAGACTCAACTTCGTAATGGATATTGCTGCGATCAAAACTGGCAACATGAACATCAGGCGATCGCAAATTTAACTGTTGGATAATATCCTCTCGTACTCTTTTGGTCGCAGTGGCGGTAAGTGCTTGGAGAGGAACCTGGGGATAGCGTTGACGAATTAGCTTTAATTTACTGTACTCTGGGCGAAAATCATGCCCCCATTCCGAGACACAGTGAGCCTCATCAATAGCGATCGCACTTATACCCACATCCTGCTGTACTCGGTCTAAAAATAAACCAAATCTTTCATTTAACAGTCTTTCTGGAGCAACGTAGAGTAGCTTAATCTGACTTTTTAAAATAGCTATCTGACGCGATCGTCTTTCCTCGTATTGCAAGGTACTGTTAAGGTAAGTGGCATTAATACCGTTATCCTGCAAAGCATCCACCTGATCCTGCATCAAGGCAATCAGAGGAGAAACCACGATGGTTATGCCTTCTCTAAGTAAGGCTGGTAGCTGAAAACAAAGAGATTTCCCCCCGCCAGTGGGCATAATGGTCAGCAAATCTTTATTTCGTAATGCTGCTTCAATGATTTTCTTTTGCCCAGGACGAAAAGTGTCATAACCAAAATAATGTTTTAACGCATCCTCCAAAGAGCTAAAAGTTGACATAACCAAAATGCGGGATGTTTATTTATCTCATAAATATTTTACATTTGAGAATGCCAAAATGTCAGAATAGACGTGATAAGATTACGCTCCGCGCTTGCCCTAAAGGACTAACTGAGTCTAACGACTTGCTTCGCAACCGTGTCGCACAAGAGATGGGTGTAGCCGAATGATCGCAGCTAATAGCAACCTGCGTTCATAGAAGTAAAACTATCCTTAATCCCCTTTGCGTCTTTGCGTCTTTGCGAGAGATCTAAAATTACACTTTAGAACACAACTTAGTATAAGGTCTAAAACTGAAGTATTTCTGGTTGATAGTTATCTGGAGTTGGCTCAACTTGCCAAACTAAAGATTCTCCTGGTTCTAAATCAACTTCTATGGAGAGGGTTCCCGTTGCTGCGGTGGCGATATCTTCGTTACCTTCAAAAGCCTGTAAATCCTCCGTGAGTAATCTCAGTTTAAAGCCTACAGGAATCATGCAGCCAGGAGTTAGACAACATAACTCAAATCTCCAGGAATCTGCCTCTTCTAAAGGTAGAATTTTTAATTCATAGGGTTGATCAGCGATCGCTAATTTTTTAGCTAAACCAAAAGCAGGAACAGGAGTCGCACCAGGAACACTGTCTCCTTTGGCACCCACCACACTGGGAGTCATTTCAATCTTTCTCCAACCCAAGTCGGTAGTTAAGTTGGCCATACCCTGTTTAAACCACTGCAATACAGGAGTCTTAAGGGATGTGCCACGACGATTAGCGGCTAAACGATGGCACCAACTAGGCTGTTTAATTAAAGCTGCCCAAGTGGCAAAGGGAATAGCTAATCTAGGCAACATTGCAGACTGGCTACCAAGACGCTCAATTAAGTTTTCTGCTTGAGCAGGTTCTAGTGCGGTAACTGGTTCAATAGCAGTCTGGGTAACTTCATCAGGACATAGTTCTCTGGCAATCCATAAAGCATCAATATCGGTAATTAATTCTTCATCGGTTAAGCTATAGGTACGATCGCCGTAGCTAAAATGACCGTCGTTTTTGAGCTTTTGATGGGTAGCATAGCCCCAAACGCGGATATAGCCAGCATCAACATTTACCTGCACTGCTAAATAGTAATCCGCAGTCCATTCAGCAAGATCAATCCATTCTTGAGGAACTCGTAATTCTCCTAAGTCTTCTGCTTCGCTAGGAATTAAAACTAATTTGGCATCCTTAATAGCGATCGCCGTACCGTTGACTATTTCCCAAATATCGGCTTGAGCGGTCTGACTAAACCCTGGTTTAGCGGTCGCATCTTCTTCTGTTTGCAACCAAGGTAAAAAGACATTTAAAGCAACTTGATTGAGGTAACTTTGCCAGCGACTAGTCGCGTTGCCAGAGTTATTAGTTTGTGACCAAGCTCGGTCGATAGTAGCTTGCTCCAATTCTAGGACTAGTTGAGTGGGGTTAAATATAGTGGAGTTTAGGGTAGTCATCTCGGTACTCTGGGTCTAAAAATAGATATTCTGATTAATTACTGTCATAATAGCCAGCCAGCCATTCTTCTAATAGTGAGCTGATATTGTTGAGTACGTCAGATGTGAGAGAAATATGCATAGTTGATTGACTCCACTCAGCCAAAGCTTTAAGCAATATTTTCCTCGCCTTAGCTAATTTGCGGGATACACTATATTGCTGGGTATTTAATTCTTGGGCAATCTCTGCTTGTTTCAACCCCTGGGAATAATATAACTCCAGTAGTTTTTGTGATTCGGCGGGCAGTTTCTCAATCTTGGCAGTCAAAAATTGATTAATATCTGTCTGTTGTTGACTCCGCTGTTGCACCTCCTCCTTAGCAATCATGTCCGTCAATAATGAATCATCCACTTCTCCCACAATGGAATCAACAATTTCTCCTGATTCATAGCCTGGCTTGGGCTGATTAATCGAGGTCACATGGGGAAACAAGTACGAACGAACTGCCTTGACGCAGTTTAACATCCATTTTTCCAAACTGGCTGGGGTAGCAGCATCAGTAGATTGTTGTAACTGGACTTTACGCTCTTGATTATAGAGTTTGGCGATCGCCAGCCAGCTTTCGGGGTCTGGTTTGGCTAATTTACGAGTAGAATTAGCTTTCTCTGGGACATAAATAGTTTTGAGACAATTCCAAGCCAAGAGATATTGCTCAATTGTCTCTTGATCCAGTCCTGCATTCCCTAAAGCTTCCGTCATTCTTTTCTGACTCATTTTTCGTAGTAAAGACCAGTCAGAACAAATATCAATTTCCTTTTTTTGGCGCAGTAGTTCCCGAATGAGATTGCCAAAGGTAATACTGGCATAGCTTTTAAGATTAAAACCTCGTTCGCGGTCAAACCCCTTAAGCACCTTATCAATTCTGGCGATCGCAATTTGAAAACAATCGGATACAGTATATTGACTACTACTAAAGCCACTGATAGTTTTGGTGGCAGACCAAAAGCACACTTCCTGTAAATAGGCTGCTAAATGTTCTCGTGCTAAACCTTGAGGTTGCTCTTGCCAAATTTGATGCCAATACAAAGCCCAAAAATTAGCTGAATTTTCCACAGATATTTTGCTCAAGGACTGTCTCATGCTACGGCGCAAACGACTATCTGTAGCCCAACCACCAAAGCGGTCATAATCAAACTGGATAAAAGTAGAGAAGATTTCAACTGTGTCTTGGCGAGGAAGCATTAATCGACCAAAGGATAAATTTATTGACGTTCACCGCTCTTAAGGACGATGATTCTGGAAGCACTTTAACTTATCTGGACTAGAAAACAAACTTACGCATTCTTCAGGTGAGGAAATCCCCCCAATTTTGCCCGTTAATGTCAAAATAAGTCGCCGAAAGCGGTTACCCACCCAGTTTCTTATTGTTGTATTGCTACAACAGGTCAATTCTATAAGCTGAGGAAACCTCAGCATAGCTCGACCTCAAACAACCAGGATTGGTTTTTTCTCTTTAGGTCTTCTAGAGCTTAATTGAATCCTGGCTTTGACCTAAGCGCGATTCGCATTTGTCCCAATCAAACTAGAAAGACTACATTTTCAAATGCTGCTCGAAGTTTTACCCAAAAGACTCGCTTTGAGAACCCTCTACCTCAACTCTATTAGAAAACTTATGGACATTATACGACAGCCAAAACCATTAACATATAAAAATTATAAAGCCGTCCTAAAACAAACCGGTAACCAAACTACACTGACCGATAGAATCTTCATCTCTAAACATATCCTTAAGGAATTGTATATGTAACAATGATTAGCGTTATTCATGTCTAGTAGTTAAGCAATTTATATTTAGATATAAACATGGAACCGCTTTATCAGTACGCTTGGCTAATTCCCGTGCTGCCCTTACTCGGGGCGATGTTGGTAGGAATTGGTTTGATTTCCGTAAACAAGGCAACAAATAATCTACGTCAGATAGTTGCTGTCTTTATTGTCTCTGTCCTTGGGGCAACAATGGTGATGTCTTTTGCTATCCTGTGGAGTCAAATTCACGGACACGAAGTTTATACTCGCACTATTGAATGGGCTTCGGCAGGAGATTTTCATCTTTCAATGGGCTATACGATCGATCATCTCAGTGCATTAATGTTGGTGATTGTCACTACCGTTGCTTTTTTGGTAATGATCTACACCGATGGCTACATGGCTCATGATGCTGGCTATGTCCGTTTTTATGCCTATCTAAGTATCTTTAGCTCGTCGATGCTAGGGCTAGTGATCAGCCCTAACTTAGTGCAGATCTATATCTTTTGGGAATTGGTGGGGATGTGTTCCTATCTCCTGATTGGTTTTTGGTTTGATCGCCAGCCCGCTGCGGATGCTTGTCAAAAGGCATTTGTCACTAACCGCGTCGGTGACTTTGGCTTATTACTAGGAATGTTGGGACTGTATTGGGCTACAGGCAGTTTTGAGTTTGGAGTTATGGGCGATCGCCTGGGAGAATTGGTTTCTTCTGGGGCTATCAGCGCCTTTTTGGCTACCTTATTCGCTATTTTGGTCTTTTTGGGGCCAGTAGCTAAATCGGCTCAATTCCCCCTTCATGTGTGGCTACCAGATGCCATGGAAGGGCCTACACCCATCTCAGCATTAATCCACGCGGCCACTATGGTTGCTGCGGGAGTATTTTTAATTGCGCGGATGTATCCCGTATTTGAAAATGTACCACAGGCAATGGATGTTATTGCTTGGACTGGAGCGTTTACGGCATTTCTCGGTGCCACTATTGCCTTGACCCAAAACGATATTAAAAAGGGTTTGGCATACTCTACCGTGTCTCAACTGGGGTATATGGTAATGGCAATGGGTATTGGTTCATACAGTGCTGGTTTATTCCACCTAATGACCCATGCTTACTTTAAAGCAATGCTGTTCCTTTGTTCTGGTTCAGTAATTCACGGTATGGAAGAGGTAGTGGGACACGACCCGCTATTGGCACAGGATATGCGGATGATGGGTGGTTTAAGGAAGTATATGCCCATCACTGCTGGTACTTTCTTTGTGGGTAATTTAGCCATTTGTGGGATTCCTCCCTTTGCTGGTTTCTGGTCAAAAGACGAAATTTTGGGACAGGCTTTTGAAGCCAACACCGCCCTCTGGTTTATCGGTTGGGCAACGGCTGGCTTAACTGCCTTCTATATGTTCCGTATGTACTTTATGACCTTTGAAGGGGAGTTTCGCGGTAATGATGCTGCCATTAAGCAACAGTTACTCAGTGAAGCAGGATTAGCTTTTGGCCCAGGGGCAATGGATGCCCACGAAGGCGAAAGTCATGGTCATAGTGAATATCCTCACGAGTCCCCTTTATCGATGGCATTACCCCTATTGGTTTTAGCTGTACCTTCTATTGGTATTGGCTTACTTGGTCGCCCTTGGGAAAACTATTTTGAAGAGTTTATTCATGCCCCAGGGGAGATTATTGCCGAGGCTCATGCTTTTGATTGGAATGAATTTCTGACCATGGCTGGCTTGTCGGTAGCGATCGCCGTTACAGGTATTGTGGTTGCATTCTTAGCTTATCGGACGAAAATTATCGATCCTAATGCGATCGCGAAAAAAGTACCTGTTTTATATCGTTTATCCCTCAATAAATGGTATTTCGATGATATCTATGACAAAGTGTTTGTCGTTGGTTGTCGTCGTCTAGCCAGACAAATTATGGAGGTAGACTATCGCGTAGTGGATGGTGCAGTTAACCTAACTGGCTTGGCGACAGTCTTCAGTGGAGAAGGTTTGAAGTACCTGGAAAGTGGTCGCGCTCAATTTTATGCCCTAATTGTGTTTGCCGCCGTGTTGGGATTTGTCTTGGTGTTTAGTCTGGGTTAATCTCAGTTCGGGTTTTCTTTAAACCAATTAATTGCGATCGCTCCTGTTAATTACATTGATAATTGTAGTTAGTGTATTTAGGGCGATCGTAGTTTTTTTTATTGTTGAGTTGAGCGATATAACAGTCGAGGCAAAGGTCAGTACAGTTGATTTTATCTCTCGCAGAGACGCAAAGACGCAGAGAGTTTAAGGATTGCCTACCAACCCAAAAAACTTAGCTGCACCACCCAAAATCACCACTACCAGTCCAATTAACACGCCACGATTGGTCAGCTCGCTGTTACTAATTCTTTTGTCTAATTGCTCTACTTTAATATCTAATGCTTTGATATCGCCTTTTACTGTTTCTAGGCTTACCTCAAGATCGTTGACTTCTTTTTTGAGATTGTTAATTTCTCCGAGTAATTCTTTTTGACCAGAGCGCATTTCCTCTAATATTGTTTTCTGGTCTAATTTGATTTCTTTGAGTATTTCTGCCAGATCGGTTTCGATAACTGG
>CBDUCX010000225.1:0-9658 GCA_965365755.1 uncultured Pleurocapsa sp. | reverse complement strand
TCTGTTAATCGGTGGACAAGGCAATGATCTCCTTCGAGGTGGCAAAGGAGATGATATCCTTGATGGCGGAGAAGGCAATGACTTCCTCCGAGGTGGCAAAGGAAACGATTTGTTAATCGGTGGACAAGGTAATGATTTCCTTAAAGGTGGCAAAGGAAACGATTTGTTAATGGGTGGAGAAGGCAATGATCTCCTTAAAGGTGACACAGAAGATGATGTCCTTAATGGCGAAATGGGTAATGACACCCTAAGAGGTGGCAAAGGAAACGATGTGTTGATCGGTGGAGAAGGCAATGATCTCCTCCGAGGTGGCAAAGAAAATGATCTCCTTGAGGGAGGAATGGGTAGTGACATCCTCCGAGGTGGCAAAGGAGATGATCTTTTAATTAGCAGAAGCGACGCTGGAGAACCAGAAATTGCACAGGAAACAGATGCCACGAAAGTTTATCCCGATCAAGTTATAACTGAGACTGACGATATTTTGTTTGGTGGGAAAGGTGCTGATACTTTCCGCTTTGAGATATTACTTAACGCCAAAGTCGAAATTATGGAAAAACATGCCGACGATAGCGGAACAATTAATTGGAAAGGAGTCGCAGGAGAAAACGATAACGTTCACGATCATTGGGTAGAAGGTATTGGTAACGATGTAATTCGTGGTTTTGATCGTGATGCAGGAGACAAGATTGAAATTAGGGGACACACTGTCACTGTTGCCGATGAGATCGAACGCGCTACTGATAACGAGGGTAAAGAATATTCAATTATTAGCTTATATAGCAATCAAGGTGGTGCAGGAGCGCACGACGGTGATCAATTAGGTACGATCAGTGTTTACGGTGACTCAATAACAGAATCAGATTTACAAGTCGAAGGTATGACATTTGATGCTGTCTACCAAAATATCAGCGAATTCGTCTAGTCTTCTCTAATTTGAGAGCAATCTTCTATATTTTGTAGGGTTGATTACTATATTGACTCTACAAAATTTTATTTATTATTTGTTCATTACGGGATTGCCCAACGTCAGTTCGACGAAGCAAAAAAACGTAAAAATTTCGCATAATTTTAGGTGTCTGAACACACTATATCTTCCCTTAAGAAAAACATAACTCCTAACTCCTAACTCCGAATTCCGAACTCATGTTGCCCAGCCTAGAGCTTAAAGCTAATCTAGTTTGCTCTCTTTCTACTGCTTCAAACAAAGCCTCGAAATTCCCTTGACCAAATCCTTGTGCTTCCTGTCTACGTTCAATAAATTCCAAGAAAAACGTTGGTTGTTCAAAAATAGGTTGAGTAAAAATTTGCATCAATAGAGATTGTGGTGACGAGCGATCGCAATCCACTAGAATTTGCTGTTGAGAAATTGTCTGTTGTTCTGCTTGACTCAGGGATAATAGTTGCTGGAGATTACGATAATATACCTGGGGAACAGGTAAAAATTTGACATCTTTATTTTTCTGTTGCATTTGTCGCACATCGGCAAGCAAATTTTGCGATCGCAATGCGAGATGCTGTATTCCTGAGCCACCATTGAGATTGATAAATTCCTGAATTTGCGAATTGCTCGAAGTTGGTTCATTAATATTGAACTGTACCTCTCCTCCTGCATCAATTAGAGCTTGACTAACTAGTCCTGATTTATTAGTTTGAATCCGAAAACTCTGCTGAACTTGGAATTGAAACAAAGACTGATATAGCTTAACTGCGGAGTCTAATTTGCCTTGCGCTACATTAAGAACTACGTGGTCGATATTAGTAATATTGGTAGAAAAATTAGGCGTAACTTGATCTGGTTTAACCTTAAGTGGCAAACAATGGTCATGCTCTCCATTAGCTTCAATTAGGGTATGTTGTAAATCATTCCAGCCAGCAATCTGAGCAAATTTAAAATTACCTTGGGGCGATCGCCACAATTGGATATCTTGAAGTAGTTTGATGCCTAAAGTATCAGCTCGGTTGATCGTCTCCGCCAGATTATTGACTCTAAAAGCAATGTCAACCACTCCTGAAGGGTGGAAGTTAAGATATTGAGCTACAGGACTAGCAGAATTAAGGGGCGCAGAAATCACAAATAAGGCAGAATCAAGGGCAATTAACTCTGTATGAGTATCTTCACTAATACAGTTGCCGATCGCCTTGAAACCGACATTATGGATAAACCAGTCCCTTGTTCTTGCTGCATTTCCAGTATAGAAATGAACATGATCGATCTTCATAAAGTTATCCATCCTGTCTATTTACTTGCACAAATCAAGCCGAAGCGAATTAGCCCTCTGGCGTAGCCTCGGCTCATTAAGTTAAGGGATAATGCCCCCTGGATGGTTTGCCAACCTGCTTGAAACAAACCAACAATTGCTTGGGGTGCGATCGCCGAATCAATTACCACATTCCAAAAAGGCTCAACGGCGATCGACCAATCATCAGAGGTTAAATTTTTAAACCCGCAGTCAGTTGCGATCGCTCGATATTCTGACAAGGAAATAACATAGGGTAGACAATATACCCGATAAATTTCTTTGAGATGAGCAACTTCACTCTCAGTCAGCTCTCCCGCTAAAGAATCAGTTTCTCGATGACACCAGGTAGCCAAAATTATTTTTCCCCCTGGTTTTAAAACGCGATAACATTCCTGTAAGAATTTAGCCTTATCAGGCATATGCTCACCACTCTCTAGGGACCATACCAAATCAAAAGTATGATCCGCAAAGGGCATTTCCAGAGCATTAGCCACTTCAAAACGTACCCGACTAGCCAAACTCGCTTCTATTGCTCTTTCCCTGGCTCGTGATGCCTGAACGGGAGAGAGAGTAATCCCTGTAGCGGTGCTGCCAAACTTCTGTGCTAGGTGCAGAGTGCTGCCACCAATACCGCAACCAACATCGATGATATTTTGGGGAATATTATGTTCGTTGTAACCAGCCCAGAGTAGTAACTCCTCAATTAGTTCGATTTGAGCCTGACGACGATCAAGCTTATAGTTACCATTTCTGCCATAGTAACCGTGATGCATATGTTCTCCCCAGATATTTTCCCACAGTTCACTAGAAGCGTCGTAAAATTCTCGAATATCTTGATATAGGTTGTTGCTCATCTGATAGAAACCAAAGATTGCGCTCGGACTGTTATAAATTTAGCTAAATCCTCTATTTTTCGCTCTCGATGATACTTTTTGCTAAAAAAATCATGAATAAATCTAATGATTTTCGAGGAGATATTGCAGATGCAGTTAAAACTTTACAAATAAACTAGAATCAGTAATTTATTAATCGAAACAGTCACTTCCTCATTAAGTCTCTCACCAAGTTCATCTTCAGTCACATCTAAATCGTAATCCATTTGCCAACCTAACCAAAAACGGGGCGAGATATTAAAGTAACGAGCTAGGGGAAGAGCCGTATCTGCTGTAATACGTCGCTTACCATGGACAATTTCATTGATCCGTCGTGCAGGTACTCTCACTGCGAGAGCTAATTGATTCTGACCAACTACAAATTAGAAATTGCCCCTCTTGCCATATCGGCGATCGCCTGATCCGTTGCTTTGGGTAAGTGATAGTAGGTTCCCCCAGCATGTTTCGCTAGTTCCTTGGCAAAACCAGTGGAGACAAAACGGCTTTCTGTGTCAATTACTAGCAGTTTCATGCCTATAGCTCGTATTTTACCCGCAATATCGAGTAATTCTTCTTTAATATTAGGTTTTTCTGCCCCTTCTTCGGGAACTTCTCCTAAAGAACGAGACAAAGGAATATTACCTCGACCATCGGTGATGGCGACAATTACTACCTGTCCGATATCTCCTGACATTTGAGCATTGATACCGACATTTACCGCTTGAGTTAAGCCGTGAGACAGGGGAGAACCTCCGCCACAGGGTAGGGTTTCTAATCTGCCTTTTGCCATAGTGATCGAACGGGTGGGGGGTAATAATACTTCAGCACGTTCACCACGGAAAGGAATCAGGGAGATCTGATCACGATTTTCATAGGCTTCGGTTAACAGGCGCATCACGGCACCTTTAGCCGACTGCATTCTGTTTAGCGCCATCGAACCAGAAGCATCAACGACAAACACGATCAGGGAACCCGCTTTGCGCGCCATGCGTTTAGAGCGTAAATCACTTTGTTCGATAATTACCTTGCGTTCAGGGTCACGTTCTCGCCTTGCTTTTTGATAGGGTGCGGCACTACGCAAAGTGGCATCAACGGCAATTCTTTTTACCTTCCCTTTAGGAATCATCGGTTTAATATAGCGTCCGCGATCCTCAGAGAAAATTAGACTTCGCGCTCCCGATTTACCCTGACGTTGCATAGTTTGGGCAAAAGTAAGTACTTCAGGATCTAGTACTACTCCTTCAATATCAAAGATAAACTCATCGGGAATAGCAGGGGGTTCTTGTTCTTGATCTTCCTCTTGTTCCTCTTCTTCTGGTTCATCTTCATCCTGATCTTGATTAGGTTCTTCGTCAGGTTGCTGTTGCTGAGGTGGTGGCGGGGGTGGTGCGTCTTCCTCTGGTGCTTCGATAGTAGTAGCACGGGGAATAATCACTAATTCCACTGCTTTACGTAAATCATCGGCGGTCACGTTATCTCTACCGTCCAAAGCTGCACAGGCTTTAGCTACTCTGACGGCAAATAATTCCGCACGATGTCCTTCTACTGTTCCCCTAACTGCTTCCTGTACCAAATACAATATTTGATCGTGAGTTATTTTAACTTCCTTGAGCCATTCCCGCGCTAGAATGATATCGGTTTTGAGACTGTCGATATCTCCTTCATAGGTATTGATGAAGTCCTGGGGAGAATTGCTAAAGTCAATTACCTGATTAACCGCTTCTACTCGTTGTTCCAAAGACAATACACTATCTGCGGAAAGTGCGATCGCAATTCGATCTAAAAGATGCTCCCGCAACGCTCCTTCTTCGGGATTATAAGTCGCAATTAAAATCGGCTTACAGGGATGCTGGAAACTAATTCCTTCCCGTTCAATTACATTTCGTCCATCGGTTAAAACTGTTAATAGCTGGTTGGCAATTTGGTCATCTAGCAGATTGATCTCATCAATGTACAAAACACCGCGATGGGCTTGAGCAAGTAATCCTGGTTGAAATACTGGCTCTCCCCGCTTAACAGACTCTTCTACGTCTACCGAACCTAAAAGTCTATCCTCTGTTACTCCTATCGGTATCTGCACAAAAGGAGCAGGAATAATTTGGCTGGGAATATCTTCGATCGCAGTTTCTCCATAGCTGACAACAGTATCATCGTCCCAATCCTGGGGCTTACTAGGATCACAATTGTAGAGAGAACCCTTAATCACCTCAATCGGGGGTAAAAGACTATAGATCGCCCGCGCCATAACCGATTTAGCCGTTCCTCGACGACCTGCGATCGCCACTCCTCCCAATTCTGGATCGACAGCAGATAGTAGTAGAGCTAACTTGATAGCTTCCTGTCCCACAATGGCAGTCAGAGGGAAATTAATATTTTTCGGTGCGGTAGTTACAGCAGACATGGCGATCGCCTTTTAATTCCTTTTGGGTAATAAGACATAGACTTTTAACTTTAATCTATTGAGGGGTGAAAACTCAAAATCTGACGTTGTTGAATAAAATTAGGACATTATCTTATAACTTGCAGATTTTTCCCATGCCAGACCCCATTATGTATCAAGAGGACGGCTATGTTGTTCTCGAATCAGATCAGCCCGAACAGTTTATGAATTCAGCAGAGTTACAAGCTAAACTAGTTGACCTATTGCAGCGAGAAGAAGTAATCATACCCAGAGAGCTAGAGCAGTTTGACTCATTAGAATCTCAGGCAAAACATTTAGTTAACAATTATTTTGAGTTAGATATTGGTGCAGATCAATATCTGCAATGGTATGTTGTACGTCTAGAAAAGTAACATACAAAACCTCAGTTGAGTTTAAGTTCCACCGTCAAGCTAAAAAAAAATAAAAGACGGCTGAATAGTAGTCGTCTTTACAATGATCTGAATGATATATTATATTTCTCAGGAGCACAGCTAACTATGAAGCTAACGCCATCTCTACCATTTGCTCCAACTCTCCACTTTGATATAGCTCGATCGCAATATCAGAACCGCCAACAAATTCTCCATTGATATAAATCTGAGGAATTGTAGCCCATTCAGAGTATTCTTTAATTCCTTGGCGTATTTCAGGATCGGCCAAAACATCGAAGGTTTCGTATGGAACACCGAAAGTGTTGATAATTTGTACCACATTATTCGAGAAACCACACTGGGGCATTAATTTAGACCCCTTCATGAATACCATAATTTTGTTTTCCTTAACCAATTGGTCAATTTTTGCTTTTACTTCAGGTGTCATAAGCTCTAGTTATTTATGTTTCTAAATTTACTATCGAATATTATTAACGCCAGCAATGATTCGTAGCGATCTATTCTGATTCTACTAAACTGCAAAACTATAAGACATTAAATCATTGCTTAATGCTCAATGTTAAACAGTTTGTCCCGCTGCTTGCCAAGTTTCAGGAGTATAGGTTTTAAGGGATAAAGCGTGAATGGTTTCAGATGCCAACTCAGCTTGCAAAGCGCCATAAACGATCTGGTGTTGTTTTACTCTAGTTTTACCAGCAAAATCGGGCGAGATAATTATGGCTTCAAAATGCTGTCCATCGCCGACAACCTTGACTTCGGCGTTAGTAAGCCTCTCTTGAATCATCGTTTCTACTTGTTCTGGACTAATCATGATGGTTTCGTTGGTGTGAATCTAACTTTAGAAAATTCTACTAAATTTGTTCGGTCAGTAGTCTAGTAGAGCATCAACTTTGTTTTGAGGAATAGATTAATTAAAGTTTCTTTCTGATCCTCCTTGTCTCCCTTGTCCTCTCAATTCAAAGTTGACAGACTACTAGGGCTGAGGAATTTAAGGCTGAGTCTCTGGAGTTGCTGCTGGATTATCAACGGGAGGTGTAGCAGGGGGTTGTTGAGATTCAGGGGGGGTAGTATCGCGCTGTGCAGGGGGAGTTATCGGGGCATCGACAAAGCCAATTTCTAACAGTTGCTCATAAGCTTTTTTCCCCAGTCCACTGAGGGGACTTTGAGAAGTAACAATTTGTACCAGCAAGGGAATAGATAATTCTGGCTTATTTTGCGATCGATGAACTAATGCTAGCTGATAGGTCGCTTTGTCTCTTTCAATGCTCGTATCCAAGGCTTTTTTGCGATGGGACTCTGCTGCTGCGTTATCCAATCCTGAGAAGCTATTGAATAGCTGGAGGTAAAAATTAGACAGTTGATTATAGACTTGTCGCGCACTCTGTAATTTTTTAGCTGCAAGATCATATTGTTGATCATCGATCGCCTGATCTGCTTCCATCATCAATTTTTTTCCCCCCTCAATGCTAAAAATGCTATCGACTTTGTTAGTAGGGCTAGAGGTTTCTGTCGCTTCTGCGGGCTTGACTGTCTCCTGAGCCTGTAACTGAGAGGGAAATCCGATGAATAATAAAGTCAGGAATAATAAATAACGGGCACTATAGTCAATAATATTTAGTTTTGGCATAAGTAATATATTGTGGTTCTGTCTCTTGGGTGACAATATTGAGAATTAAGCTTCAGGTATCTTATCACCCCATAACCATAGTGTCAGAACTAGAGAAGCATGAGTTAGGAGTTAGAAGTTAGGAGTTAGAAGTTATCATTTTTACAACGAAATAATGGGGAATTCAAGCAGATCCCAAGTTAAGTAGTTCCACTTTATTAAACATAAAATAGTTATGGTTTAGGGACTTAGGGATATAGGGGTTTGGGGCAATTGGTTGAACGTTTAATCAGGTGGACTTACTTATGAATTACGAAGTTTATAGCTTCGTACAACTGACGTAGGGAAAATTGATTGTTTTCAGTGTGATCAACTAGTTGATTCTCTCTTAGTTCGCTTATGCTAGATAGATTGATTTTTGAGTAGGATGTACTGGATTTATGTAGGTAGGCATAAATAAATATACAACCCAAATAAAAGAAAAAGAAGTCAGGGTAAACTGTCTTATCTGCTACTAACTACTAACTACTAACCACTACCTCCCAGAATCATTTTCTAATTAATTTTACTCACCTATTTATGTATCGTCTGAGATGGATATTTTTGTTCTGCATATTTTTGATTCCAGGCTGTGGCAAAAACTCTCAGCAATTTCCTAGTTTAGCGCAAGATGAGTTTATTCAAGTTTATTTTAATCATCGAGCAAATAACCATAAAACCTATAAAGAGCCTTATCGTAAAATAGAACGCCCAGGAGATAATTTAGAGTCAATAATTATCCAGGAAATAGCAGCAGCACAGCATACTATTGACCTCGCTGTCCAAGAGCTTAATCTACCTCTAGTTGCCCAAGCTTTAGTTAAAAGCCATAATTCTGGTGTCCAAGTGAGAGTAATTTTAGACAATAACTATAGTCGTCCTCTAAGTGGATTTAAGCAGCAGGAAATTAGACAACTCAATGCACGCGATCGCCAAAAATATAATCAGTTTCGGCAATTGGTAGATTTAAATCAGGATGGGCAATTAAGTCCTTCAGAAATTGCCCAAAGAGATGCTTTAGCTATGCTTAAACAGGCTGGTATTCCAATTATTGATGATACTGCTGATGGCTCTAAAGGTAGCGGTTTAATGCATCATAAATTTATGGTTGTTGATGGTCAAATCCTAATTACAGGATCGGCTAATTTTACCCTCAGTGGTATTCATGGTGATTTGGATAATTTAGCTACTAGGGGTAATGTTAATCATTTGCTACGGATTGCAAATACTGAGTTAGCCAACTTATTTACTGAAGAATTTAACTATATGTGGGGAGGGGGAGTTACTGGTGGGATTAACAGTAAGTTTGGTCTGGATAAACCTTGGCGATCGCCTAAATTAATTACCTGGGATAATACTCAGATTACTCTTCAATTTGCCCCAACTTCCAGTAAACAAGACTGGCATTTTAGTACCAATGGTTTAATCGCCAAAACTATTGCTCAAGGGACGGAATCGATTAAGTTAGCCTTATTCGTTTTTAGTGAGCAGAAAATAGCTGATACTTTGCAGCAGAAACAAGAACAAGGAATAGAAATTCAAGGAGTATTTGATCCTAGTTTTGCCTATCGTTACTATAGTGAAGTCTTAGACATGTTAGGTATTACTTTGTACCAAAATTGCCAAGCAGAAAAGGATAATAATCCTTGGCAAAACTCCCTTAGCACTATTGGTACAGCGAAGCTAGCCATTGGAGATAAACTTCATCATAAATTTGCAATTATTGATGACAAAATAGTAATTTCTGGTTCCCAGAATTGGTCAATATCTGCCAATAAAAGTAATGATGAAGCTCTGATTATTATTAATAACCATACCGTATCTCAGCATTTTACTCAGGAGTTTCAAGGCCTTTATCATTCAGCATCTTTAGGATTATCCCCTAAAACCAAAACTAAACTCGAAGATCAACAACGTGAATGTAACTAGTACCGCTACGCTCAAGTAGTAAGTAGTAAGTAGCAAGTAGCAATTCAAACCCCCGCTATTTCAACTAACCACTAACCACTAACAGTCTTAACAAGTTAAACTCGCGCGTTCCCTTGCGCCTTACGTCGACGCGGTGAAGCAGTCCGTTGGGCGGGTTC
>CBDUCX010000224.1:0-9710 GCA_965365755.1 uncultured Pleurocapsa sp. | reverse complement strand
TAAATGGCTGTAACCTTCTTTAGCTCAATGGTTCAAAGTTTTCCAGCAAATCCTACTTAATTGCGCATTTTTTTGGCAGACATATATTTATCAGTTTCCCGTAACCTTTGACTCAAGAAGCGACATATTTCCAGAACAATTTGAGGACGTTGGGAAATTAGACTGATAAAGCGTTTCTTTTCTAAACAGAGTAATACTGAGTCTTCCAGAGCGATCGCACTATCCCAACGGGGAGCTTCATCAAAGAGGGCAATCTCGCCAAAATATTGTCCAGTGGTCAATTGTTTGATTTCTTCTGGTTCACCGTCAAGCTGTTTAACGATTTGGATTCTACCCTGGGCAATAATATATAAATGTCCACCCCAGCTACCTTCGGTGTAGATGGTTTCTCCTGCGATTACTTGTTTTTGTTGTAAAGCTTTGTCAATGGGGAATAGCTCTTCCAAGGACAGATTTTTAAATAAAGCCACGTTGCGGAGTAAAAGTAATCGATTCATAGCAGTACTTACGGGATTAGCAAGCTGAGTAGCAGTGGGGAAAATCTCCTGTGCCACCGATTGTACGACGGGATCGGGATCTTTGAGTAGGGCAGTGGGTACAACCGCCAAGGCGATGGATGCCCCCGTTTTAATCCAGCGATCGCTAGAATCTAAGGCTTCCAGGAGTATTTTATAGCCTTTGTTACGTAGCCATTGGGGAGTCGGCTTGATTTTGTTTGGAGTTGGTATGGATACTGTCTGTTCTAATAGAGGCATCAGGGGTTGAATAAAACGACGGTGATTGATGGAGGCTAATACTTCCACGGCATTGGCTAAATCACGGCGATCGCTGGTAGCTAAGACACGCTTGACTAAGCTAACGGTGCGGGAATAGCCGAGACAAGACAAGACATATAACACCTTTTGTAATAAACGCTGCTGATAATCATCAATTGCCACCGCTAGTAATTCCCAACTGGGATCTTCTCTGGGGATTTGTTGTTGCCATTTACGAGTTAAGGCAAGCTGTTGAAATTCTGGGGTGAGGTGTTTAAAGAGAATTTCATTGACCCGTTTACTTTTGAATTTAGCGATCGCCGCGATCGCTGTACGCACTATCTGGGGATTTTTAACAGTTAAATATTTTTGAGCTACGGCTAAACCTGGTTTACCGTAGGCAGCTAAACTGCTGGCAACCTGTTGGCGCACTTGAGGGGAGTTATCGCCCAATCCTGTGGTAACTTGCTCTAGGGTTTCTGGACAATGGGTAATTTCTAATAGTTTGAAGGCAGTAACTCTCACTATCGAGTGAGGATGCTCAATTTCAGTGGCAGCTATTTTAGCTAAATGATGGTCTTGAGGAGTAGCCAGATTAACTAGCGCCTTGAGTGCTTCCTGCTTGGTTTCCGAATTGGCTTGAGGCAGTAGATATTCAATTAAAGTAATAAATTCGGGATTTTGACTATTAGCCACTACTCTGGCGATCGCTTTAATCGTCGCGTCGGTTAATTTTAACTGCCAAAATTGCTCCGCAATCCGCGAGTCTAAATGTTCTGTTTCCATCATCTGGAATGTGGCAACTAAGCCCAGTGCCTGTAAAGCCTCGTTCTTATCAGCAATCAAAACCGCTAACTGAGATGGCTCAAAAGCATACTGGTTAGCAATCAAAACTTCCATAGCAGTTGCCTGCACCGTAGGATTACTATCAGTTAATAGCTGGGCAAATTTTTCCAGAGTTAGGGGGTCACTACCGCTAAACAACCTTAAGATTCCCTGACGTAAAGCATTATCCCCATCGGCTAATAAAACTTTAATCTCATCAAAAAACTGTTCAGGATTACCCACCGTGGCAGCTAATTCCAAACCTTTAATCTGGGTGTAGCGATCGCTATCCTGGAGAAATTCTTGGATGACGTTACTTGACTGGGGTGGTAACTGATTGCCGAGATCGTCGAAATCATCTAGGTTAATCGTATCGCTGCGAATCATCTCTTCCAGACTTTGAGTATAAAATTTACCCATTGGTAAGCGTACTAACAGCAGCACTATCGTGAGACTAATTGCTAGCCAGGTAATTTGTGACAAGCTCAAGTAAAGATGACAGATCCACAACAGTACCCCAGCTAAAGTTAATCCCAGGGAATAGATTAAACCATCACTCAAGGCTCTGATCCGCCCGACATATTGATGGGGAATGCCGTTGTAATTTAACTGGTGTATAGGAAGATTAATTGCTTTATAGAATGCATCACCGTTAATATGTAAACCAATCGCTGCCCCTAAATTAAAATTAAGCAGCAATCCCCCCAAGCTCAAAAGAGTAGTCATGGGGTAAACAGTGTTAAGGCGAGCCACCCCCACCCACTTAAGTAGGGGACGAGTAATACCGTAGAGAAATACGACCTGGATGAGAGAAATTACGATCCGCATCAGTCCCAGGAATCCTGTTAACTTCGACTCAGTAAACTGTCGTCCATAGATATTAAACCAGAGAAATTCCGAGCTAAGATAAATAATTACCAGTAAAAAAGTGCTGGCAGCCAAAAATAGCATTAAAGGGTAACGTTTACCTAGATCAGGTATAATCTTCAAAGATTCAATGATACTGAGTTGTGATTCCGTCACGGAGGTTTGTAAACGACGCTGGGAACTTTCTAAATACAATAATTGCCCAAAAGCGATCGCCATAAATAAAGGTAATACCCACAATAATTCACGGCTAGGAAAATAGCGTGACAGCAGGATTGTCACCCCACCGCCGACTAAAGTGCCTACGGCTTGAGCAATGCCAATGATGGGCGCATGTCCCTTGTATTCAATCGTGGTGAAATAGTCAGTGAGTAACCCAGGGTAGAGCAGATTATTATTAAAGTCCCACTGAAAAAAGCTGACAATTAATAATAGATAGTAAACCCAGGTCGTATCCAAATTAATTAACAGCCTTAATCCCAGCACCAGAGAGATCGAGATCAACAGCACATAGCGAAACACTTGAGGACGACTGTAGCGATCAGCAATCTGGGAAAAAATACCGTAGAGGGGAAAAGAACATAAGCCGATTAAAATAAAAGCAATGGGCAACTCCCCCGCCCCCACCTGACTGACAAATAGAGAATTGGCGATCGCCATTGCCATCACGTTGTAAATCAAGACAGTTACAGCTAGCAAGAATAATTGAGGTAAGCGACCAAATTTACTAATCATCATATTTTCTGCTTACCTGCTTGAGTTTCTGTCAGTTTAGAAGATATTTCTGGTTGCTCTTGGGCTACCATCTCCAGGGTCAAATTACTACTAGAATTGGGAATTAACAATGTTAAACCTGCGGCAATAATCAGACAAATTCCCCCCATCACCACTGCCAACAGGCGATCATTATGAAGTAAGTGCTGCATAATCCACCCCATACCTAAAGATGCCACAATCTCTGGCAGTACCACAAAAAAATTAAATATCCCCTGATATATCCCACGACTTTGGGGGGGAATTGAACTACTCAGCATCGCGTAGGGCATAATCAGGGCACTTGACCAAGCTACTCCCAAACCGACCATTGCCAAAAGCAAAACATATTGATTAGTGATAGTTAATAAAGAGACTAAAGCAACTCCCCCGCAAAGCAAAGATAGACTATGAGTTAAGGGACGACCCAGATATCGAGCAATAGGGGGCAAGATAAAAGAAAACCCGATACAGACAGCATTGTAAACCGCAAAACAAATTCCCGCCCATTCTATTCCCTCACTATAGAGTATGGAATCTTGGCTAATTGCTCCAAAGATATTGCGGGCGACTGCGGGAGGAAAATAAAGAAAGAAACAAAAGATACCTAACCAGGTAAAAAACTGTACTTTAGCTAACTGTTGCATTCTGAGAGGCATTTCTCTGAGAGTTTGCCAAGATTGACGCAGGCTACTGGCAATTCCGCCCCGATTAGCTTTTAGTTCCTCAAATTGAGCTAAATTTGCGGGAGGATATTCAGGAGTGGTCACAATTGTCCAGAGTATCGTAGCTAAAAATAGTATTCCTCCCAAATAAAAAGATAGTTCTACCGTCAAGGGTATTTCCTGTCCAGGGCTACTAGTATTACTCACCTGGAAAATATTATTCAGTATCCAGGGCAAAGCAGAAGCCGAAACCGCACCTAACCCTAGCATAATACTTTGCATGGCAAAGCCTTTAGTACGTTGCTCTAGGGGCAATAAGTCTCCCACAAAAGCCCGAAAGGGAACCATGCTAATGTTGGCACTAGTATCTAAAATCCAGAGTAATCCTGCTGCTAGCCAAATATTAGCCGAGTGAGGCATTAACACTAAGGCAAAACAAGCCAAGATTGCCCCTGTTAAAAAATAAGGTTTTCTTCTGCCCAGAAAATTCCAGGTATAGTCACTCAAGTTACCAACTATCGGCTGGACGAGTAAACCAGTTAGGGGTGCTGCTAGCCAAAGAATCGGCAGTTGAGCGGCATCCGCACCTAAATGCTCAAAAATAGCGCTCATGTTCGCCATTTGTAATCCCCAGCCAAACTGAATTCCTAAAAAGCCCAAGTTCATATTCCATAGCTGTCGAAAGTTAAACCAAGACTTAGAAGTAGATTGGGGAGAAATTGACATAAAAAGAGAAATTTAAACTAACCAGCATTTGAGAGCTGAGCAATAATGTCAGTTTAGTCTAACTTTGCCTTACAACCTTATTTAATAAAGACTTTTATCAAGTTTAAGACTGCAACACTTTTAGTTATGATTATTAGATCAATTTAAAAAGTTGTTAAAAATTGAAAGTAGTTTGCAACAGACCTATCACAATTGTGTTGTTATCATTGTTGTGTTCGGGATTAGTAATTGTTAAAACACCAGGAGTCAGGGAAATTTTTTCGGTGAGGGGATAATTATAGGAAAGTTCTAAATGAAGGGAGGTATCTTCATCTTCTCGCTCAGAGATATCGTTATCAGTTAATTTAGGAGGCAGCCCGATGATAAAACTTAATTTACTGCCTAGTTTCCCCAGATCATTATAAGTAGCCGACAAAGAACCAGTCCAGATATCTGCGTTGGCATCTTCAAAACCAATAAAACCACTATCAGCAGGGGAAGATTGGGCATTTGCATTAAGATAACCAATCCATCCTCCTAATTCTAAGCGATCGCTAATTTGATAGGATACAGCAAGGTTAAAGTTATCCGAGGAAGTGGCTGTGTCTCCGCCGAAGGGTATTTGAGCAAATTGACTCCCCGTAAAACTAGTTATGTTATTAGTAGCACCTGGTTCGGGGGAGAAAAAACGAGCATAAGTAAAAGCAATACCCAGATTGTCAGAAGGGGTGAAGGTAACTTGACCTAAAGCGGAAAAATCGCCGTTAAAAAAACCTTTGCCTGACTCGCCATTACTGGGAGAACCACTAAAGTAAGTTACGCCAGCCCCGATAGTATCGGTAAATTGGTAGTAAACCCCTCCTCCTGCGCCAAAACCGAGATCGAAAAGCGGATTATTGAACCCAAACAAGGAAATAGTCGAAGCGCGGTTGAGGGTAGGAATAAAAGCACTGGCAGATTGTTGTGCCCCTGCGATGTAGGCATCTCCTTTATCTCCCAGGGGAAAGCGGTAAAATATTTGCCCTAATCTAATATTATTGTCAGTATTAGTTGTAGTACCCAGGAAAGTCATTTGGGTGCCTGTAACCCCCGTCCCAAAAGCATTAATATTTCCTCCTTCGATTCTGGTACGCAACAAGTCTCTACCAGTAAAACTAGTTTCAAAGTTTAGTCGTATCCGACTACTAAAAGTAGCTTGATCTTCTAAGTCTTCTGTGGGGGTTTCCCCAGAGGGAACAGCTTTTTGATCTCCAAAGGCACTAGCGAGCAGAAAATCAACTTGTCCCCGTAAAATAGTAGTAGGTGAAAAGTTATTCTCTTCGAGAAAAGTAATTCGTTGTTCTAAGCTATCTGTTTTAGTTTGAACAGCTAATAATTCTTGCTTAAATTCTGTTTGTAGTCTTTTTACTTCAGCAAATTCTGCTGCGGTAGCTAAATTATTTCGGTTATCCCTGGCAATCTTTTCTATATTCTGCAAACAACTACTCAAAGCTGCGGCAAATTCATAACGGCTAATGGGACGGTTTCCCCTAAAAGTATTATCCTCAAAACCAGCAATACAGGCATATCGTTCAATTAATCTGAGCAATGCATTATAAGCCCAATCAGTTGTTTGAACATCTTTTAAGTTACTGACTTTATTAAATGATTCCAATGCCAAATCTTGTTGACCATATTGTTGGATTTGAGATAGGGTTTGGTTAAGGGGATTATCAATAAATATAGATAAAGATTCTGCTGCTTCTTCGACATTTAAAGCGATATTTAGCGATTTATCAGCTTTAACTTTAAAGTGGTCTAAATCGACTGAATAATGATTCTCTTTAGGGCGATCGCTTGATAGCAAACTTAAATCTAAACTAGATATTTGAGATTGAAATGTCGCAAAATCTAATTGATTGTTCGCTAAATGAAATGACGCAGCATTATCAAAGTTTACGACCTCAAATAAAGAATTATCTTGTGCTTGTACTGGAGAGATTAAGCCCAAATTACCAACTAATATTGCTGAGGTAGCTGTTAGCGGTAAGCCAATTACACATGGGTCATTCATGATTTTTAATTATTTTCCTTCACACCAATAAATAATTCTCTAGCTTAATAATGAGCTATTACCATAGAATTGCATCGAAATAAATAGTTTTACAAACTATTAGTTGAAGCTTAGAGCTTTTTTTTAATAAGGACGAACTTTGAGTTTATTATTAACCAGATCAATTGCTCTTTGAGCTACCTCTTCAGGAATCGTGGTGTACTCTAAATCTTCGTTAAACTCTTGTCCTTCAGTTAATACCCAAGTTATAAATTCTTGAGTTGATTTTAAAGCAGTTTCAGTGGGATATTTTTGATAAATTAATAGCCAGGTTAAACCCACCAAAGGATAGCCATCTTCAGGTTCTTTAGAACTAGCGAGGGTAAAATCTTCGTTAAATTTGATGTTGGCTAAAGCTTTTTTGGTTTCTCCTACAGTGGGTCTAACAAAATTTCCTGCCAGATTTTCAATTCTCGCCATCGGTAAATCATTCTCTACCGCAAAACTAGCTTGGACATAACCTATGGCACCGTCAACCCGTCTGACTTCTCCTGCCACACCACTATCCTGCGCTTTTTGAGCATAAAGTTCAAACCCCCAGTCTGGTTTACGACTAGCAGCCATCTTCCCCTCACTGAGTTGATTTAAGTATCTAGTCAATAAAAATGTCGTCCCGCTATTATCTGATCGCGTGACTACCTGGATCTTTTTATTGGGTAACTTAGGACTAATCTGACTCCAGTTACCAATTTCTCCTGTAAAGATTTTGGCTAATTGTTTACGAGATAACTTGAGATCCTGGGTGACATTCTGAAGATTATAGACAATTGCGATCGCGCCTCCCGCCGTGGGAATAGTTATTAAACCATCTTCCATTTGAGACTTTTCAATGGGAGTAGGAATCAATGTGCTCGAACCAACATCAACATTTTGATTAATAAAAAATCGAATCCCGCCACCACTACCAATAGCTGAATACTTAAAATTATTTCCTGTTGTTTGTTGATATTCTTGGCGGTAGCGCTCATAGAGAATTTCGGGAAAAGAAGCCCCTGCACCCTTGATCGATTGAGCATTAACTGCATTAGATACCAACATCGGTGCTAAGCTAAAAGCCAGTGTCATAATAGCGCTGATCTGTCTGCGGCATCTCTGGGGGAGAGATTTTTGACCGATATGTTGCTGCAAAATTTTCATCTAAATTGAAAATAACTTAAATCTGGATCAACTAAAAAATCAAATAATTTAAATAATTTATTGAGGATTGATTTTCAAAGTTTTAGCATCGGCGGGAATTTCAACCCAAAAGTCATTATCAAGGACAATTTCATAGTAGTAATCGAAACTTGTATAACGAGTACTGCGCCAAGTACTAACAATTTGAGCATCGGGAATCCAAAATTTTAAAGCTTTCATCACCTTTTCGGGAACAGCACTGGATTCTACTTGTTCGTCAACTTCGACAATCTCACCATTGGGCTTCATTTCAATTTCAAAATCGAAACCCTGTTGGTTCTGTCCACTCAGTTCGTAAACTAGAGAACCATCTGGGTTAATCTGGACTTGAGCTTTAGTTGGTTCTCCTCCAGTAGCAGCCCTAGCAGAAGATAAAACAGTAGTCGGTATTTCTGATAATTCTATTTTCCTTTCTATTTCCCCCAATTTCTGGGCAATTAATAAATTATTTTTATTAGTTAAAGATTGAGCCTGTACCTTAGAAAGACAAAAGGAAGCAGCGAAAATTGTGATTCCTGTAGTGGTTGCAACTATTTTAGTGAGATTTTTGACTAAATCAATCATTAATTTTTGTGAAAAAGATTTACAAACTAAAGTCAATGTGTATCTTGAAATAAAACTAAATTCAGCTTTATTTTGAGTAATCCAAGGGACAGGATAGCAGATTTTGCCTACTATTAACGATTATTTGTAATCATTTTCAGTTTTTTGGCTATATTTAATGATTTATTTGAAATAACCAGACAATATGACTGTTATTAACTAATCAATAATTGCCCAAAGGCGATTGATTACCCGACAGCAGCTTGCTTCTGAAATTAACTCTGGTTTAAACGCTGCAAGGATATTTGAGCTGCTTCTTGTACTTGAGGGTGTAGATCTTTAGCTAAAAATTTTAATGCCGCAATACTTTTTTCTGTCTCTAAGTTGCCTAGTGCTTCGGCAATTCTCTGACGAATTAACCAGTCTTCTGAACCGGCAAAGGTGAGTATTTTATCTACTGCTTCTGTGGCTTTAATTTCTCCTAATGCGGCGATCGCTGCTTGCTGTAGAATAACCTCATCACTATCAAGGGCTTCCATGAGCACTTCTTTTGCCCGAATATCCTGTAAGTTCCCTAAAGAAACTGCTGCACTAAACCGAACCAGCCAGTTTGTATCTTCGTAAAATGCTCGAACTAAATGCTCAAAGGCGCGAATGTCGTTGAGATAGCCTAAAGCTCCCGCTGCATCAGCCCGAATACCATAGTCTGGATCACTTTCCAATAAATCGATCAACAGTGGAAAACACTCTACTGTAGGCTTTACTCCCAAGGCAAAAACCGCCATAGAACGCACAGGAAGTATTTCGTCATTCAATACTTTCTTGATTAATGGGACAGCATCTTCTGCTGCGACTTCTCTTAAAGAGGTCAAAGCTAATAAACGATCCTTAGAATTAGAACTTTCTAACTGGGCAGCAATTTTCTTTAAATTTGGCATTTAGGTCAAAATTATTTACTTAAAATAGCTATTAGCTGATCAACAAATAAGCCTCCACCAAACAGCAGAGGCTTATTTATATACTAGACCGAAACTAAACTAATAACTTTTTAACGTTAGTTAGCCTAAATTAATTAGTCCAAATCAGGCATAAATAGTGATGGTTCGGTTTCTCGTTCGATACCTTTTTCAAATCCACCAGCAGCAGCTCTAGCTCTTCCTGCGTGCCACAAGTGACCAACTAGGAAGAAGAAAGCCATGATGAACTGGAATGCAGCCAACCATTGACGGATGTTAACGAAGTTGAAGGAATTAGACTCAGTAATAATACCACCAACAGAGTTGATCGAAGCATTAGGAGCATGAGTCATATACTCAGCAGCACGACGTA
>CBDUCX010000223.1:0-9730 GCA_965365755.1 uncultured Pleurocapsa sp. | reverse complement strand
GAAGCAATAGGGTTTACCTCCATTGGGGAAGTAAGATTTTTGAAGGCAAACTCCAAAAACACCCTGAGAAATTCTTTTGTATTTCTACAAGGAAATGGGGAAGAAAATATATAACCCTTAACCTATCGCCCTTTAGCTGCTAAAGTATTTGACCAGCAACCCTAGCCAGTAGCTCGTCTAGTTTAGTTTGTTGGGTAGCGACCATTGTTTTTAGCCCCCTAACCCCCAAGCTTGGGGGAACAATTAAATTGTGTTGAAAATACCAACCCAGCGTTTTAGCCTAGACGCGCTACTAAGTTATATCTCTACAGGTTTTAAAAGTGGTTGACAGGGATTAGCACCTTTGTTGTCTACATTATTAATTTGGACATTCCACATCATGCCTTGATCTTCATGGATCAAAACGTGGCAGTGGAGAACGTATGTTCCCCAGTAGTCATCAAAACGGTGGCGAATCTTGTAGGCTTTACCAGGGTTAATGGTAAAAGTATCCCACCAAATTGTTGAATCAATTCCTGTTGTGGGATCGATTCCATTAGGGTCATTAGAAGTAGGTGTCCAGTCAAGAGCAGTCAGTTTCTGATAAATAATATCGTTAGTATCACTAGTGAATTTTGCATTATTAGTAGAAGCTGTGGCTACTACTAAAAATGGATTAACATGAATATGAAAAGGGTGAGCCGCATTACTAGTATTTGCTATAATCCATTCCTGGGTGCTGTTCAAATCCGCCGTCATATTTGTCTTTTGCGGATTGTATTTTGTATTAGTAATCTGAAAATCTCCATGTCCAGCAGTTGTGACGCGGTCTGGAGGGTTAGTACCAGGATTAGGAATTTGAAAAACAACTGGTATCGTATTTGGAGTTGGAGTTGTTGTGATTGGATTGAGATAATCTGGTTTGCCTGTGGCGGGTATACCATTTGCGATTAGATTAGTGAAACTCTGTTTAACCTTATCCGCTAGTGGAGAATCCCAAGCGGTATCGCTAACCTCGATAGTAGCTAACAATTGGTCTGAAGTAGATCCAGCCTGGGCGGTTGTATCTACCAACTTTTGTAGCTTATAAGTACCAGGTTCAAGATTAGCGAGAAAATCTACCCGATTGCCTGGTGCAAATAGCACCTGATTTACCTTTACTGATTTATTATCCATTTTTTTTCCGTAAAGGGTAATACCATCTACCGCAATACGATACAGGTACACAGGATTATTGGAAGAATCTCGAAGCTCAAGATTCATAAAAGCACGGGGAGTAGAATTGGCATTGATAAAACGCCAGCGCTGAATTTCTCCTTTTTGTACCTTGAGAGTTGGTTGATAATCCCCGTTAATCAAGAATTTTCCAGGAGTTCCAGCACTCTGCTTGCCTCGACGCTCGTAAATCCCGCGATCAAGTTTTTCTTGAGGTGTTAGACTGCTAATATAAGTAACCTGACCATTTTGCTCAGTAAGAGACTCGGGTTCTTCCTGAATAATCATTATAACGTCTGGGGCTCCAGGGCAGATCTCCTGATCCGCAGGCTCTTTAACAATTAAGGCTCCAGCTATGCCATCGGCTGCTTGGATAGCCGTAGAACCATGCCTGTGGGCATGATACCAGTGAGTTCCTGGGGCATGGAATGCAGGTAGCCAAGGACAATATTCATGACTTTTTTTAGGTTCTAGTTCATACAATACATCATCTGAAGATTTTGGGACAGTTTCATCTTCCCCAGCAGAGATAGGGGTTCCATCGGATTTGAGTGATATCGGCGACACATGTAAACCGTGAAAATGGAGATTAGTAGTGTTTAGACATCCAGGTGTGTTATCAACACTCGGCTTGCAATAAGTAGACTCACCACCTGTTGATGGTGGGGGTGGGGTATTGGCATCGAGGTTGTTTGTGACCTTCAGGCTAATTAGATCCCCAGGGTTAACACAAAGTGTTGGGCCAGGCTCAAATTTAGGTGATGCTTTGGTCAACTTAACTTCTTTAAGGACACGAATATATGTGCTTGAATTGTCGGGATATGTTTGCTTTGCTATTTCAAGATTGCTGGAGAGAGTACCGTAATTGTTATTGCCATTTACTGTCGAAGCAATAACATTTGGTTGATAAAAGTTAGTATCTGAGGGTGGAGTCAGTGAAGAAGGAGTAGGGGGAGTGGGAGTAGTGGGAGGAGCAGGGGGAGTGGAAGTATATTTCTGAGTAACTCCTCTTTCCTTATGTGGCATTCCTGGAAATTCTGCATATGCCTGAGCTGCTTGAGGGAATGCCAATGCTGCGACTGCGGCAGAAGCGCCAAACCCAATAAATTGGCGGCGGTTTAAGATTGCTTGATCAGATTCTTGTTCTTCTTGTTCTGGGAGATCTAGCTTATTTGTCTGTTCCTTTGATTCTGTCATCAGATATTCTCCTGGTTAATCTATAAAAACTCGTATCAAGTAGTACGGGTACTCTAATGGGATAAACCCTCGAAATTTGACATCTGGTCGTATTTGCGGGTAAATAAAATGCGATCGCGATGCGATCCATAGCCAACCAATGGCGCTTGGGTTGATTAAAACTCTGAGAGCAGAATCTTATGCTGTTTGATTCATTCTCTACTCAGAATTTTTGCTTACTTTTACTTATATGAATTCTGCTTCTTTATTCTAAATTTATACATTTTACTGTCTTTGTTCCTGCTTTTTTTACAATTATTCATGAATATTGCAGGACAAAAAATTAAGTAATATGAGTTCGGAATTCGGAATTCGGAGTTAGGAGTTATGTTTTTCTTAAGGATTAATAAAAATTCAGATATCTATGGTGGTGGTGTGCAGAATGTTAGAAAGGTAAATTGATATAAAATGTACTGCCATTACCCAACAAACTTTCTACCCAAATCTTACCGTTATGTCTTTCTACGATATGACGACAGATAGCTAATCCTAAGCCTGTTCCACCTTTGCTGCGGGAGTCGGAAGCATCTACCTGTTGAAAACGTTCAAATATTGACTCTAATTGATCTTCAGGGATACCTCTACCGAGATCTTGTACGACTATCTGGCAAAGATTCTCACTCGAACGGGGAGAATCAGCTTGAACAGTGGCTTTTAATTTAACCATGCCTCCAGGTTCAGTAAATTTAATACCATTACTCAGTAAATTAGTTAATGTCTGCAAAATACGATCTGAATCCAGATTGATCGTGACATCACAGGGTTCTTCCAGTACTTGTCCTGATTCGTAAGTAGCGATCGCAATTAGATTGGGACAAGCACGAAAGGCTTTGGCAAACTTAGTCTCTGCTGCGGGTTTTTCGGCTATTTCCCGCTGTAATTGGCTATTTTGGGCTTCAAGCCTAATTTGTAGGTTACGAATCGTCAGATGAGTATTTAATCTTGCTAAACTTCCTCTACTTGAAACGGCTAGGTAATATAATTTACTCCGCCAGCCTGAAGCGCCTTAACTTTATCAAAAACATCCCCCAGAGCGCTGATAAAAATAACGGGAATATCACGAGTGCGATCGTCAGTTTGGAGTTCGGAGTTCGGAATTCGGAGTTTGGAGTTTGGAGTTTGCCCTACGGGAACGCTGCGCGAACGGAGTTCGGAGTCATTCAAGAACAAGATATAGACATCACTATCTATAAACTTATCAAAAACCCAGAAATAGTTAGTCAGCAAACAAATCATCTGCGTTCATCTGTGTTCATCTTTGGACTTTTCTTAAGCAAAATTTACTTATTATCAATCAAATCTTTAAAGCGTTGATCTCCTCGGATAGCATCAAAATCAGTATCAGTTTTGACATACTCTCGAAGCTCAGAATTCAGACTAAAAAGTAAATCTGTCGAGCTGACGTTAGACAAGATTAAACCACGTCCATATAGAAAACTGTGGTTTTGTTTAAAGAAGAAACTGTTATTTCCCACTACCCACTACCCACTACCTAAAAAATTTATCTAAAAACTACTGTTTAAACGCCGATTAATTGATTCCCACTTCTTCTTCTTCAATTACTTCTGTCTCATTCTTCGCTGCTGCATACCAACGTTGTATATCAGGGTCATTCAGTACCCAATTCATATACTCAGTCGCTACAGGATCGCATTCGACACCATAGGTATTAAAACGAAAAACCACTGGGGCATACATGGCATCAACAATGGAAAAATCCCCCAATAACCATGAACCAGCCTGGGCATTTTGATTTCTACAGGTAGTCCAGATAGCTTGAACCCGCTTGATATCCGCAGCTAATCCTGGTGTTAATTCTACCCGTCGATCGCTGGCGCGACAATTCATCGGCATTTGCGATCGCAGTGAGATAAAACCAGAGTGCATTTCCGCAGCCAGAGAACGTGCTAATGCTCGTTGTTTAACCTCACTAGGTAATAGTTTTGGGTATTTTTCGGCCAGGTATTCTGCGATCGCTAGACTATCCCAGATAACGAGATCGTCTTCTAGATAAACGGGGACTTGACCTGAAGGAGAGTAATCTAGCAGTCTTGCTTTGTAACCTTCCCCGACAAGAGAAACCAGCACGTTCTCAGAAGTAGCTGGAGATTGGTTCATCTCATTTTTTGTATCAGTAGATTTTTTACCTACGACAAAAATCAGAGAAAAGGTAGGTGTAGACTTAGGAATCAGCAAACTAGCGACTCTTTCTGATGGCAAAATATTTGAGAATCGAAAAGCTTATAGTAAAGCACAAAAGCGATTAGCTCGATTGCAGAGGGATTTAAGCCGAAAAGAATTTCAGTCGAAGAACTGGTATCAAGCCAAGTTAAAAGTACAACGGGCACATCGAAAGATTGCTGATATACGTCAAGATATAATTCATCATCTAACTAGTTATTTAGCTAAAAACCACAGCGAAATAATACTAGAAGATTTGAATGTCAAAGGATTGATGAAAAATCGGCATTTAAGTAAAGCTTTAAGCGATGTAGCTTTTGGAACGATCAGAACCCAGACAGAATATAAGTGTGAACGATATAGTTCCCGTTTAATTCTGGCGGATAGATTCTTTCCCAGTAGTCAGTTGTGTAGTGAATGTGGGCATCGTCAAAAGATGCCGTTATCAGTTCGCATTTATGACTGCCAAAATTGTGGCAGTAAAAAAGACAGAGACTTTAACGCCAGTCTCAATTTGGAAAATTACGAGGCGTGTCTTGATTCAGTCGCTTATGAGGGAGACCCCCAAGACCGCACTGAATCGCTAGTGGCTGGTTCGGTCACTTCAAGATTTGTGGACGAGGTGCTGCCGTCAGTCTCGGATGAAGCAAGTGATAAACATCAATGTCAGGATTTGTCCTGCGTTGTCTAAGTTTTATAGAACAGAGCATATTCTCCTGCTACGACTAAGCATGGTTGTGCTGACAAACGTTGGCTGTAATCTTTGACTGTAGCTTCAATATCATTGGTGGAAATTGCCAGATGTAATTTCTTCATTAGTCAAAGATTAGCTTGTTTCTTAATCTATAAAGATGTGAGTACTACCCACTACCTACCCTAACCTTCGTCGTCACTGATAATTTTGGGTACACGGAAAAACTCACCTTGTTGTTCGGGTGCAGCTTTCAACAATTCTTCTTTATCAGGAAAAGGGGTTAACTTATCCGCACGGGTAATATTACTAGTTTCGATCGCCCTGGTAGTTGGGGGAACATCCGTTGTATCTAGCTCACTCAACTGATCGAAATACTCCAGAATACTATTTAGTTGAGTCGTAAATTCTACTTCTTCTGCTTCGGTAATATTGAGTCTGGCTAGATTGGCAACTTTTCTGACTTCTTCGCGATCAATCATGTTTTGATTATTAATTATTAATTAGGTGATTAATGGTGAGCATTATCTAAATACTTGGTATTTAATTATTGTTTTGACGATGCCCACCCTACAACTGAAGGGAGAATGTCAAAAGAATACATCCATTTCAGAGCGTCCTGTAATCTTGAGCCAGTTTTGGGCTTCCATATAGTTGTTGGGAGCAATCCGAATTGCTTGCTTCCAGTATTCCGCAGCCTTGTCATAATAAGACTCTGCTTTTTCTACGTTACCCACCTCTTTGGCTTTTTCTCCTTCATAATGATAAATAACCGCAATGTTATTTAATGCTTGGGGCATTCTCGGATTTAAATCGATCGCTTCTGTATATAGCTCAATTGCTTTATCAATATCTCCGTTGCTGGCATAAATCAAGCCCATATTATAGAGAATATAGCTGCGATCATTAGGATCTTCTTCCAGAGTCAACGCCTCTTCATAGTTTTCTAAGGCTTCGGCATACTCTCCGTCTCCTTGAGCCGACATACCATCACGGTAATAGGCAAAAGCTTCCTTAGCTTTTTTATTGGTAGGCAGAGCTTTGAGAATAATATCTGCCATGACGGTAAATGTTTTATCTACGAAGTTATCGTTTCTCTGGGTGCGTGGCATAGTTAGTTTTTAAAATCAGTTCAATATAGCTAATGTAGATATTAACCTTAAACGCAAATCAATAACTTTAAGTTACATTTAGTTTTAAGCTTAATCAAAACCTGTCAAATCCATAAATATTAAGAAGAGCCAGCAAATATAACCAGCTCTTCAGTATTTGCTCTTGCTTAAAAATACTAAATCTCAATTTCGCAGGTCAGATCCCCTGCTTTTTGGGAGAAACGTAAGTTTTCTTTGTAGTCTACAGGACAATCAATTACAGAAGGGACTTCATCAGCTAATGCTTGTTTCAGTGTAGGAATCAAATCCGCGGCAGATTCAACTCGATAACCTTTTAATCCCATGCTTTCAGCAAATTTAACAAAGTCAGGATTACCAAAGTCAATCGAAGTTGAGTGCCCAAACTGATTGATTTGCTTCCACTCAATCAAGCCATAACCATTGTCATTGAAAATTAGAGTTACAAAGGGAGTTCCAATCCGTAGGGCAGTTTCCAATTCCTGACAATTCATCATAAAACCGCCATCCCCTGTCACAGCGACAACTTTACGTTCAGGGTGAACTAATTTAGCTGCCATCGCTCCTGGTATAGCAATACCCATCGCTGCAAAGCCATTAGAGATAATACAGGTATTGGGGCAGTCGCAATGATAATGACGTGCCATCCACATTTTGTGTGCCCCCACATCGGAAATCACGATGTCTTCTGGAGCCATTACCTGACGCAGATCATAGATGATTTTCTGTGGTTTAACAGGAAAGCCCTCATCATTGGCATACTGTTCATAACTTTCTTTAATCTGCTCTCGCAAGTTGCTAATATTAGCAGGAGTTTTTTTACTAGAGCGATCGCAACGTTTAACAATATCATTAAGAGAATCAGAAATATCGCCGAATACTTCTACTTTGGGAATATAGCTGCTATCAATCTCCGATCTGCTCTCATCGATGTGAATAATCTGCTTATCACCTTCAGGATTCCATTTCTTGGGAGAATACTCAATTAAATCATAACCAATGGCAATTACCAGATCTGATTCATCAAAAGCACAGCTAATTAGATCTCGCTGTTGCAAGCCAATCGTCCATAAAGATAAGGGATGGGTGTAGGGAATTGCTCCTTTCCCCATAAAAGTATTGGCAACGGGGATACCCAATTGAGTAGCAAATTCAGTCAGAGCTTCGCTAGCGGAACCACGAATAACACCGTTTCCCGCCAAAATTAAAGGGTGTTTGGCTTTAGATATGAGAGCGGCAGCAGCATTCAAACTACGGGTCGAGGCATAGGTTTTTTCCCGATTATCTTGCAGCAGGGGTTTTGCATCCAAAGGCATCGCCGCAATATTTTCTGGTAAGTCGATATGAACCGCACCTGGTTTCTCAGCCTGGGCAACTTTAAAGGCTTTGCGGACAATTTCCGGCGTGTTGTCTGGACGAACAATTTGGGCATTCCATTTAGTCACAGGAGCAAACATTGCTACCAGATCAAGATATTGGTGGGATTTAATGTGCATCCGATCTGTACCGACCTGTCCTGTAATAGCTACCAAAGGCGCGCCATCAAGGTTGGCATCGGCAACTCCTGTCATGAGGTTAGTTGCCCCAGGCCCTAAAGTGGAAAGACATACCCCTGCTTTACCCGTCAGACGACCATATACATCTGCCATGAAAGCAGCACCCTGTTCGTGACGAGTGGTAATAAATTGAATTGGCGAATCTCTCAAAGCCTCCAAGACGTGAAGGTTCTCTTCTCCTGGTAACCCGAACACATATTCAACTCCTTCGTTTTCTAGACACTGTATTAGAACTTCCGCTACATTTAACTCGCTCATTACCTTAGTACCCCGTTTATTGGTTATTAAGTTCTACCCCACATTATTATTATCTCCAAATTAACTGTGATTTGTAACCGATATTTGGCAGTACTAATTTACTATCTACTATTTGACTATCATTTTTATCAGCATCAAAGGCAATTAGGTGATTTATTGTTGATCGCACTCTTGATTTTCCGAAATAGCGATCGCTAGTTTACTTCAATATAATCATCAAAAATAAGCGGAAAATATTTCTATTGCTTTAGAAAGCCCTATTGCCACTGCGCGAAAGTCAGAAGTCAAAACAACCAGAAAAATGAATCGACTACGAATTTATGAAAATTTTATTAATTTTGTAGCTTTCGTGACCATCTGGCAGAAAAATTAGAAGGTAAATAATTTGAGTCTAATCAAATGCCAGAAAGGAAAAGAATTGGTATTTTGACCAGCGGTGGTGACTGCGCGGGTTTGAATGCGGTGATTCGGGCGGTAACTCGTTGTGCGGTCAATGTTTATGGGTGGGAAGTATTAGGAATTTGTAAGGCAACCCATGGCTTGATGACTCGTCCTCCTGAAGCAATACCTCTAGATATAACTAAGGTTGATAACCTCTTAACTATGGGGGGGACAATTTTAGGCACAACTAACAAAGGAGATCCTTTTGCTTTCCCCATGTCTGACGGTACTCTGATTGATCGCTCCTCGGAGATTATTGAAGGATATCGACAGTTGGATTTAGATGCCTTGATTGGGATTGGTGGGGATGGCAGTTTAGCTATTCTCCGTAAGTTGGCACAGCAAGGGGGAATTAATTTAGTTGGTATTCCCAAAACTATTGATAACGATGTGGGTATTACCGAACGTTCCATCGGTTTTGATACGGCGGTTAATATTGCTACCGAAGCTATTGATCGACTTCATTTTACTGCTGCTAGTCATAGCCGAGTAATGATCCTAGAAGTGATGGGTAGAGATGCGGGACATATTGCTCTTAACGCAGGCATTGCAGGAGGGGCAAACATGATTATGATTCCTGAGATTCCCTATAAAATTGAAAATATTTGTCAGCATATTCAGAAAAGACAAGCTAGAGGGCAAGATTATTCCATCGCGGTAGTATCGGAAGCCGTGTGTACCGAGTCGGGAGATGTTTTGGAACAAGGTCATTTTGCTGATTGTCGTTTAGGTGGAATTGGTCAATACCTAGCTGAACAAATTACCCACAAAAGCGGTGCAGAGACAAGAGTGACTGTTCTGGGTCATACTCAACGAGGAGGTATTTCTTCTCCTTTGGATCGGATTCTCGCGTCGGCTTTTGGCGTAGCAGCAGTGGATTTAATTGCTGAA
Organism: uncultured Pleurocapsa sp.; assembly: GCA_965365755.1. Classification (GTDB taxonomy): domain Bacteria; phylum Cyanobacteriota; class Cyanobacteriia; order Cyanobacteriales; family Xenococcaceae; genus Waterburya. The sequence continues at coordinate 152 of CBDUCX010000223.1, read as the reverse complement.
GAAAAATATGATCGCATGGTGGCATGGCAGGATCGACAGGTGACTAATATTCCGATTGCTGAAGCGATCAAAGATTATCGTGCAGTAGATCCTGAAGATACCCTGGTTAAAACTGCGAGGGGTTTAGGTATTTGTTTAGGAGATAATTAACC
>CBDUCX010000222.1:0-9731 GCA_965365755.1 uncultured Pleurocapsa sp. | reverse complement strand
GTTAGTTGTTGGTCATTGATTGTTAAGACAAAGGGCAAAGGATAAAAAAATATTATGATTAAATCTAAAAAAGTCTTAAGCTTTCTAACTATTAGTATCCTGTCATTGTTCTTAGTAGTTGGACGCGATCGCCTGGCTGCTCTAAAACTAGAACATCCTAGTCAGGCTATGCCATCAACTCAACTAACTGTCTCGGCAGCAGCTAGTTTAAAAACTGTAATGGAAGAAATTAAACCCATATATGAGCAAGAACATCCTAGAACCGAAATAATCTATAATTTTGCTTCTTCTGGTTCATTACAACGTCAAATTGAGCAAGGCGCACCTGTAGATGTTTTTATTTCTGCTGCCAAAAGTAAAATGGACATTCTGGAAAAAGAGGATCTATTACTGACAGAAACTCGTCAAGACCTATTAACTAATCAAATAGTTTTGATTACTCCTCTAAGTAATAATAAAAATCAGCTTAAGCTTAAGGATTTTAAAGATTTAACCACGGAAAAAATAGATAAAATTGCTTTAGGAGAACCAGAAAGTGTTCCTGCGGGAAAATATGCCCAAGAAGTTCTAAACTCTTTTAAAATTGCCGATCGCGTAAATGACCAAGCCGTATATGGTAAAGATGTGCGTCAGGTTCTTAATTATGTAGCTACAGGTAATGTCGATGCAGGAATTGTTTACCGTACCGATGCCCAAGTTGCCGATAACGTCGAAATAGCAGCGATCGCCCCAGCCACTAGCCATTCTCCCGTAATTTATCCCATCGCCGTGATTAAAGATAGCGATCGCCCTGAAGCTGCGAGGGAACTAGTAGAGTTTTTAACTACTCCAGAGGCAAAGATGGTCTTTGAAGAGTATGGGTTTGTGACAGTCAACAGTCAACAGTCAACAGTCAACAGTTATTAATGAATGCTCCAAGTATAAAAAGAGATTGGAATACCTATTACGACTCGGTTGCTAATCGCCCACCAAGAAAAACAATTTTGACAGCACTGGCAGCTTTTAACCAACCAGGTATAGCTGTAGATCTTGGTTGTGGAGATGGTAGAGATACAGTGGAAATATTGAGACAAAATTGGGCAGTATTAGCGATTGATCGCGAACCTGATGCTATTACTCGTTTATCAGCCCGCCCCAATCTTAATACTCTACAATTAACTACCCAAACAGTAAGCTTTGAAGAATTACAGCTTCCCGAAGCAGTAGATTTGATCAACGCTAGTTTTTGTTTGCCCTTTTGTGATCCCGCAGTCTTCCCTAGCTTATGGAACAAGATCTTCAATTCTTTAGTTAGTGGCGGTAGATTTAGCGGACATTTATTCGGCGATCGCGATTCTTGGAGTGGTCATAAATTAATTAATACTTTTAGGCGATCGCAAGTAGAAACTTTATTACAGTCTTATGCGATCGAACTATTAGAAGAGGAAGAACACCCAGGTAAAACTCCCCTAAGAGAAGATCGAGACTGGCACATTTTTCATATTGTTGCCAGAAAATGAATTTTGTCTTTTGTTTCTAACAACTAACAACTAACAACTAATAACTAACAACTAACAACTAACAACTAACAACTAATAACTAATGACTAACAACTAATGACCGATCTAACTCCCATCTGGATATCCTTAAAAACTGCGACTACTGCCACGGTGATTACTTTTTTCCTGGGCATCATAGCAGCGCGATGGATGTTGGGTTATCAAGGGAAATCTAAGGGCTTGATTGAGGGTTTACTAACTGCCCCTTTGGTACTCCCGCCAACGGTGGTGGGATTTTTATTATTGTTATTATTCGGGAGAAATGGCTTTATCGGTCAAGTATTAAATTCTTTTGGCGTTACTGTCATTTTCTCTTGGTATGCTACCGTTATAGCCTCCACAGTAGTTGCTTTTCCCCTGATGTATAAAACTGCATTGGGAGCATTTAAACAAATTGACTCTAATTTATTTGCCTGTGCCAGAACTTTAGGGGCGACCGAAACTAGGATTTTTTGGCAAATTATGTTGCCCTTAGCCAAACCTGGGCTGATTGCAGGTACTTTACTTGCTTTTGCCCGCGCTTTAGGGGAATTTGGCGCAACATTAATGTTAGCAGGTTCGATTCCTGGCAAAACTGAAACCATTCCCATCGCCATTTTCTTTGCTGCTGAGGGTGGTGCAATGAATCGGGCGTTATTGCTGGTAATTATCATGCTGGCAATTTCTCTGGGGGTCATTACGGCGGTGAATTATGGTACAGAAGGGAATAGACGTTACAAATCAAAACCCCGTAGGGGCGAACGGCTGTTCGTCCACCAATGGCTATTAACCCGTATTAATTTATCGATAAAACGTCAAAAGTCGATTGATTATCCTGTACCCAAAGCCAATATTGAATTAATTGTCGATATCCAGAAACAGTTACCAGGATTTTTCTTAGATGTCACGTTTAATACCGATCAAACACCGTTAGGATTATTAGGTGGTTCGGGTGCGGGTAAAAGCCTTATATTACGCTGTATTGCAGGATTGGATACCCCAGACAAAGGAAGGATTATTTTAAACGGGAAAGTTTTATTTGATTCTGCTAAAAATATCAATTTAGCAACCCGCGATCGCGCCTGCGGTGTTTTATTCCAGAATTACGCCTTGTTTCCTCATTTAACTGTTGCCGAAAATATTGCCTTCGGGATGCCAAATCAGATATCTCAACGGAAATTAAAACAAGAGATTGAACGACAATTAATTGCTGTAGACTTACCAGGGATGGGCGATCGCTATCCCCGAGAACTGTCAGGAGGACAACAACAAAGAGTAGCATTAGCTAGAGCAAAAGCCAGTCAACCAGGGATCATGCTCTTAGATGAGCCTTTTTCGGCTTTGGATACTTATTTGCGGGATAAACAAGAGAAGTTGCTCAGAAATAATTTGATTCACTATCAGGGAGTAACTTTGTTTATTACCCATAACCTCGAAGAAGCCTATCGAGTATGTCCCAACCTGTTAGTAGTAGATCGGGGAAAAGCGATCGCAACTGGCAGCAAACAAGCAATTTTTGAACGCCCTAGCAATTTTAGAACCGCCCAGTTAACAGGCTGTAAAAACTTTTCCCGTGCTGTGGCAATATCCGCAACCCAGATTAAGGCGATCGACTGGAACTGCACCTTAGAAGTAATTGAACCGATCCCCAAATCTTTAGCATATGTCGGCATCCGTGCCCATCAGCTAGTTTTTCCCGATAACAATGATGAGATTAATCAGATAAATACTTTTTCCTGTTGGTTAGCCACCATTAGCGAAACTCAACACCGCATGACTTTATACCTTAAGCTCAATCAACCTGCCAATAATCCCGAAGATTATCATTTACAGGCAGAAATTTTTAAAGCTCAATGGCAATTATTAAAAGATCTTCCTTATCCTTGGAAATTAAAGATTAATGTCTTACAAATTATGCTACTCAAAGCCTGATCTTTAAAAGATAGTTTAATTGTTGCATTGGTAACATAAAAAAAATAAATCAATGATAGTCTAAATATTAGATAACTCTACATCTTACCCATCACAAAAGTAATTATGGATTGTCACAAACCAGTATTCTCCACAAGCGACACTTCAGTTATTTCTATCGTCAGAGAATTGCATTCTTACTTCCGAGATTTACAATCTTATTACAAAGTTTTGAAAGGTCAAGTAATTAGCAAATTAGATCATGACGAAGATTCAGAAATAGTTGATGATTTAAACTCTCAACTATGCGAAATTAATCGTAAACTGAGATACATTCATATTCTCAATAACTCTGCATCCACAGTAGACGAAGTGATTCATTTAGTAGAAATTAAAGATGAATTTTGTCTGCCTCAAGAAGCTATGAAAGTTTAATTCAGCGAATACTCGTAGACCAAAAGCAAGACTAAGATTTTTTTGGCAAGTTGATGATTTCTCTGAGGATAAGTAGGTAGGCAGAATTAAAGATAAAACCAAAATAAAAAAGAATGAAATCAGGAGTAAGTGTCTTTTAACCTACTACTTCTCGCTCATTCCCTTGCTATGCGCGACGCGGAGGACGCGACGTTAGGAGCTAATCCTTTAGGGCCTTCGGACGACGCGGGGTCGCTCGTTTTAATTTTACCCACCTACTTATGCGATCGGTCAGCTACGCATAGTGCAACCGCTTTGGAAATAATCAAAGCTTATCTAAAATATTTATTTTAGTTATATCTTTTGCTCACTAGTCAACTTTTTCTTCTCACAAATAAATGTTCAAGTCTGGCTAAAAAAGTAAAAAGTATAATAAAAATATTAAGATTTTAAGTTGAAATTAAAGACGGAAAAATGTTAAAACTGTTAGAAAAAATAGCTTTGTAGGTAATTACTCTGATTTACTTCAATTTGTTATTAAGTATATGTCTAAGATCACATGTTTGAGATTGCAATTAAATTAACTAAACCGTAATCATTGTTGCTGTCTAGTCTTAATTTACTAGTATTTAAGTCAGTATTAATAAGATGTTAATACTCATGATTTACAATACCGCAATTAGAACAATAGATTACTACTTCTGAACACAAGAAACTCTTCACACAATTCAAGATTATGGTCTCTACACCAATTTCGCAGAACACCTCATCAGAATCAGTTCTATCACCAGAAGAACTCCGCAAAATACACGCTTACTGGCGTGCCTGTAACTATCTTGCCATTGGCATGATCTATCTGCGGGAAAATCCTTTGCTCAAAGAACCCTTAAAACCGGAGCATATTAAACAGCGTCTGCTAGGACATTGGGGATCGTCTCCCGCCCTCAGCTTTATCTATGTTCACCTCAATCGCCTAATTAAAAAATATGACTTAAGTACAATATACATAGCAGGGCCAGGACATGGTGCCCCTGGAGTATTAGGGCCTGTGTATCTTGAAGGAACTTACTCAGAAGTATATCCCGATAAAAGCGAAGATATTGAGGGAATGCAAAAATTCTTTAAACAATTTTCTTTCCCTGGTTATATTGGTAGCCACTGTACTCCCGAAACTCCTGGTTCCATACATGAAGGAGGGGAATTAGGCTATAGTGTTTCCCATGCTTTTGGTGCAGTTTACGATAACCCCGATCTCATCGCTGCCTGCGTAGTCGGTGACGGGGAAGCAGAAACAGGCCCTTTAGCAACGGCTTGGCACTCAAATAAATTCCTTAATCCTGTCCGTGATGGGGCGGTATTGCCAATTCTTAACCTCAATGGCTATAAGATTGCTAATCCTACTTTACTTTCTCGCATCAGCCATGAAGAATTAGAGAGTCTGTTTATTGGCTATGGCTATACACCTTACTTTGTCGAAGGTTCAGACCCCGAACTAATGCACCAAGAGATGGCTGGGGTCATGGAAGAATGCGTACTCAAAATTCGTGAAATTCAGCAAGAAGCCCGCAGTCAAAATATAGCTTTCCGCCCTCGTTGGCCGATGATTGTCTTGCGTACTCCCAAGGGCTGGACAGGGCCCAAAGATGTAGATGGACACAAAGTTGAAGGTTTCTGGCGATCGCACCAAGTTCCTATGGGTGCAATGCACTCTAACCCCGAACATGTCAAGCTCCTCGAAGAGTGGATGAAGAGCTATAAGCCAGAAGAACTGTTTGATGACAATGGAACTTTGATCCCCGAACTCAAAGACCTCGCTCCTACTGGTACTTTTCGCATGAGTGCTAATCCCTCTGCCAACGGTGGTTTGCTGCGTAAAGAGCTTAAAATGCCCAATTTCCGCGACTATGCAGTTGAGATGGATCAGCCAGGTACAGTCCGGGTAGAAAATACTGGCGTGTTGGGTCAGTTTTTGCGGGACGTGATGCGTAACAACATGAATAATTTCCGCGTTTTTGGCCCTGATGAAACAGCTTCTAACCGTCTGACTGCCCTCTATGAAGTGACCAAGAAAACTTGGTTGGCAGACTATCTACCCGAAGACGAAGATGGCTCACAACTTTCTCCCGATGGTCGGGTGATGGAGATGTTGAGCGAACATACTCTAGAAGGTTGGCTGGAGACTTATTTGCTTACAGGTAGACATGGCTTCTTCCATACCTATGAAGCTTTTGTCCATGTAATTGACTCGATGTTTAACCAACATGCCAAATGGTTAGATATCTGCAAAAATCATGTCTCCTGGCGTGCCCCAGTATCCTCCCTCAATATCATGCTGTCCTCTTTGGTCTGGCGACAAGACCACAATGGCTTTTCCCACCAAGATCCAGGGTTTGTCGATTTGGTAACTAACAAAAGTACCGATGTTACCCGCATCTATTTCCCCCCTGATGCTAACTGCTTGTTATCTGTTGCCGACCACTGTTTGCGGAGTACGGATTATGTCAATGTAATCGTGTCTGATAAACAGAAGCACCTACAATACCTAACCATGGACGAAGCAGTTAAACACTGTACCAAAGGGATTGGTATCTGGGAATGGGCGAGTAACGATGACTGTGGTAAAGAACCTGATGAGCCAGACGTGATTATGGCTTGCTGTGGCGATATTCCCACCATGGAATCTTTAGCAGCCACTGCCATCCTCAGAGAAGAATTCCCCGAACTTAAAGTGCGCTTTATTAATGTGGTAGATCTGTATAAACTGCAAACAGAAACCGAACATCCCCACGGTTTATCTAATCAAGAGTTTGACACTTTATTTACTACCGATAAACCCGTAATCTTCAACTTTCATGGCTATCCCTGGCTGATTCACAAGCTAGCCTACCGTCGTAGCAATCAAGAACGCATTCACGTTCGCGGTTATAAAGAGCAGGGTAATATTAATACCCCTCTAGAATTAGCCATTCTCAACCAAATTGATCGCTTTAACCTAGTCATTGATGTCATTGATCGCGTCCCCAGTTTGGGTTCTCGGGCAGCCTATGTCAGAGAACGCATGAGAGATCAGATCATTGATAATCTAGCCTATGCTCACCAGCAAGGAATGGATCGCGAAGAAGTGGTTAATTGGACTTGGGACAGTCGTTATAGTAGTTGTTAATAGTCATTAGTGGTTAGTGGTTAGTTGTTAGTTGTTGGTTGCTGGTTTTCAAACGCAGAACAAAAAACAGAGGACAAAAGACGTTATGCCCTTGTGGGACAAAGGACAGAAAAACAATGACACAATGTAAAAGCGATGCGACCCCGCGTTATGCGGAGCGGTATCCTTTAGGGCGCCGTAAGGCGCAAGACAAAGGCTTTAGCCGCATGTACGCGCATCAAGATAGCGATCGCGCTATAACCACTAAAATTTTACCTGGCAAAAGTTTTCCCCTTGGTGCTACTGTCTATCCTGATGGGGTCAACTTTTGCATTTTCTCCCGCGCTAAAACCCTCGAACTACTACTATTTGATCGCCCTGAAGCACCCAAACCCTCTACGGTGATTGTTTTAGACCCTCAAGTTCACTGTAGCTGCTACTACTGGCACGTTTTTATCAAGGGTATGAAGTCAGGGCAAGTCTATGGCTATCGGGCATATGGAGAACATATGCCAGCTAAAGGGTTGTATTACGACCAGAGTAAAGTTCTGCTCGATCCCTATGCTAAAGCGATCGCGGGAGATAAAATTTACAGTCGTCAGGCAGCTAGCGAACCTGGAGATAATTGTGCCCAGGCTTTAAGGGGGGTGGTAGTAGATACCAGCGAATATGATTGGTCAGGCGATCGCCCTCCTCGTATTCCCTATGCCAGTAGTATTATTTATGAACTCCATGTAGGCGGTTTTACCAGTCATCCTAACTCTGGAGTATCGGCAAACCAACGAGGCACTTTTGCTGGCTTAATTGAGAAAATCCCCTATCTCCAATCATTAGGAGTAACAGCAGTCGAGTTACTCCCAGTTCATTTTTTTGATGTGGATGATGCTCCAGGCGATCGCCACAACTACTGGGGCTATAGCACCATTGGCTTTTTTGCCCCCCACAATGGCTATAGCTCTCGGCGGGATCCTCTAGGGGCATTAGATGAGTTTCGCGATTTAGTGAAAGCTCTCCACCAAGCAGGTATGGAGATTATTCTCGATGTGGTATTTAATCACACTGCCGAAGGCAACCACCAAGGGCCAACTATTTCCTTCCGTGGTCTAGACAACCAGACTTACTATATCTTGTCGCCCGATTCGGCTGATTACCATAACTATAGCGGTTGCGGTAACAGTCTTAAAGCTAATCATCCTGTGGTTAGTCGCTTGATTATTGACTGTCTGCGCTATTGGGTGACGGAAATGCACGTCGATGGTTTTCGTTTCGATTTAGCTTCGGTGTTGGCAAGAGATGCTGCGGGGGCTTCTCTATGGCATAGTTCCATTATCACCGCCAATATCTTATGGGCGATCGAATCTGACCCTGTATTAGCTAAAACCAAGTTAATTGCGGAAGCCTGGGACGCTGCGGGACTCTATGGTGTTGGTCGCTTTGTGGACTTAGGAGATTGGTTTACTGAGTGGAATGGTCCCTTTCGGGATGATGTACGTCGCTTTGTTAAGGGTGATGAGGGGATGGTGAAACGATTAGCAGATCGAATTTTAGCTAGTCCTGATATGTATACTCGTGCCGATACTGATATCAACCGCAGTATTAATTTTGTAACCTGTCATGATGGTTTTACTCTTAACGATCTAGTTTCCTACAATCAAAAACATAACCAAGCTAATGGAGAAAATAACGGTGATGGTGGCAATGATAATCATAGCTGGAATTGTGGCACAGAAGGGACAACAGATGATCCAGCAATAGAACACCTTAGACTGAAGCAGATCAAAAACTTTTTTACCCTGTTATTTATGTCCCAAGGAACGCCGATGATCCTCATGGGAGACGAGGTAAGACGAACACAGCAAGGTAATAATAATACCTACTGCCAAAATAACGAACTTAGTTGGTTTGACTGGAGTAAGATTGAGTCTAATTCGGGCTTATTTCGCTTTGTTAAAAATGCGATCGCCCTAATTCAAGGATTATCAGTATTCCAACTCGAACAAGCTTTAGCTAAAACCAGGGGCACAAATCCCTATTTGATTTGGCACGGCACTAAACTTCATCAACCAGACTGGAGCGAAGAATCTCACTATCTTGCTTTTACTCTAGTCCATCCTCAAAAGAGTGAATATCTGCACGTTATTTTTAATGCCTACTGGGAATCTTTAAGCTTTGAATTACCCAAATTAAGTCAAGGACATAATTGGCATCAGGTCATTGATACTTCCTTACCTACTCCTAATGATTTTTGCGAATTGGCAACTGCACCTCTAGTTTATAATTGGCAGTATCAAGTTGAGCCTCGTAGTTCTGTGGTATTGATGGCAAAGTAAAATCAATTTGAGCAAAGATTACAAGATTAAATGGCAAATATTTATTTAAAAACCATAAGGATCATGCTTTTCTTGAAACGTTCTTGCTGTATTAGCTAACCCTAAGTCTTTTGCCAAAAGATCGATTCCGTCAATAATTTTAGGAATTTGAATGTTATCAATTTGAAGACCACTGAAACACTTATCTCTGAAATCTGGTCTTGATTGAAAACGTTCTACTGCTTCTTTTAAAGGGCGCATTACTTCATAAGCACTTTCTGCTTTATTAATTGCCGAAGTGGGAATTGGAGAGTGAAGTCTCAATACAGACAAGTCGATTAAATCTCTTGCTTCCACGCTGCTGTCCATATAGCGATCGCTATTTGCTAGTAATTTAGAGGTGAAACAATCATTAAGACTTAAACAAGGAACAGGAGT
>CBDUCX010000221.1:0-9808 GCA_965365755.1 uncultured Pleurocapsa sp. | reverse complement strand
ATTCGACATTATGACATTAGCGAATCAGGTAACTGATGTGTGCGATCGCTATTTAATCACAAATCAATAGTTATCAAGATGTAGGGGTAATTACTAAATTTGACCGGGTTCTGGAACTGTTAAATCAAGTAAGCAAATAATGAATGCAAAAATCACGATTGATAGCCAGGATATTTTGAAATACATCAAACTATCCTGCCAGTTTGCTGAAATACTCGAAGGTTCTATTGGTTGCAAAATTATTCAGAAGCAGATATTGGCTAGAAATATTTCTGTAAAACCAGAAAAATTGCAACAAGAAGCAGATAACTTTCGGTTACTGCGAGGATTATCTACTGTTAAAGATACTTATATTTGGCTAGAAAAACACCATTTGTCATTAGATGAATTTGACAGTTTGATTTACACAAATACAGTTGTCCAACAATTAATCGAAGATATGTTTAGCGAGCAAGTAGATTCGTTTTTTGAGGAGCATAAACAAGATTATGTTCGTGTAGGGATATATGAAGTAATCTTAGATGATGATATTTTGGCAAGGAAACTATTTAGGTCTTTAAAACAAGGCAAAATTAGTTTTCAGGAAGTTGCTTCTCAATATATTACTCAGCTATCTTTGCGTCGTGCTGGTGGCTATCGCGGTCTGATGTATCCTCACGATTTGCAGCCAGAAATTGCCACTGCTGTATTGGCAGCAACTCCACCTCAATTGTTACAACCGATCATCACCGCTCAAGGAGTACATTTAATTCAAGTCGTAGATATTATTCAGCCAAAATTGGATGAGCAATTGCGCGCGCAAATTCTTTCCGAGCTTTTTGCTCGCTGGTTGAAACAAAAGATTGATGAGGCAGAAGTCTTGATCAAGTTTGAATTAGACCAAGAAATGTACAATAAAATGTACGATGATTTAGTTAGTCAAGATTCGCACTAATAATTAATGACTGAAATAATCTAGGGGACCTCGTCATTATCATTTGTGGCGGCAGCCACAGACTCTCCTCTCGCCCTAGCTGCATTAGGAGTAGTAAGTGTAAAGGCAGAAACTCTAGTATAAGTGTTTTCTCCTAGAGCACCCGCAAAACCTCTTGCCTGAGCGAAGCTACCTCTGGATCTACCAAATCCACCAACTACGGAAGATTGATCATAGAGATCTTCCAACATATCTAGATCTGAAATAATCATTTTATTATTCACAATTTAGTTACAACATTGGTAATGATTTCAAAAATCTTATCCACGCGACGAGTAGTTCATTAATAAAATGAACCTTGATCTGTCTGATTACTGACATAGGATCCCGGCTATTGTAGCCATGATTTCCCGTTATCCAGATTCTGCTCAGATCTGGCAACCTTTCATAAAAACCTAATAATAGGAGCTTAACAATCAATTTAAAACCAATCGTGACAAGTCAAGAGGCTACGCTGTTCGTCAAATGCTTGTTAGCCCTAAGCTTTAAGCTTTTAAGGTATTTTTAGAGGACAAACTTAGAAATAAAGCGATCGCTCTAGGGGCAAGATCTCAGTTATGTCTAGGGTAACAAATAATACTTTGATCACCTAGACGCTTCTAATAACGGGAAATCGTTGACATCTTGTTTCTATTGAGAAACCTAGACTATAATGAACATACACTATCGATAGAGTAGTTTTTGATATCGATAGTGTAGTTTTTGATTTAGTGTAAACTAAAGTCAAATAACTTCTTTTGATTAAGCATTAAAGCTAGCTAAACTTTAATGCTTAGTCACCATAGCTTTAGTCACTTGCTGAGACAAGAATTAAATCTCCTCTAGAACTTCTTGGAGTGGTCGAGCTACCTCCTATAATCTCAGTAAAACTATTATTTCCAGTTGCAGTAGCTACACCGTCTACTGTAGACAAGTTGCCTCTAAGTCTAACATCTGAATTAACTCTTTCATTAATGTCTACTCTTTTTTTGAGGCTATATCTACGAGTGCGACCCCCAGTAAGTTCTTCTCCAGAAACAGCTTCAAAGTAGTTTAGATCAGAAATAATCATGAGTTTGTTCCTCTTGTGTTTTTACTTTTGTGATAATTATTCAACAATCCCAGTAATTCTCATTTTGGAACCAGTTTTCGCCATTTCAGCACCCCCTCAGAATCTTTGGGGATTATAAAACTCTTGTATGACAATAATTTTTATATCCTGAAATATTGAAATTAGAATTACTGATAATTGAAAGTTTGTTCGGGAGAAAATTAAATTAAACTTTGATTTCCTCCTCTGTATTTATCATGCAAAAAATGAACTAATAAATCAAGTAAATATGGAGATTAAATTAGACATAAGTATCTTAGATCTGTGTGGCTAAAATTATAGTTTTATTAATCTAGAAATTACCTGTTTTAGGTTAAAACTATATTGTTGATGCTCTCCAAGCAGTTTACTAGCTATAGATTTAAGCTTTTAAGGTATTAAATGAATTGACACCCAATCCTGATGAACATCGAGATGAAATAGATAAAGGAGGTTGAACAATATTAAGACATATCTCAAAAAAAGATTTTTTTTAGGACATAAGTAAGATAGTTTTAGGCTATTTTATTTTCAATTGACCAAAATTTTTTGGCTCTACCGAACTTAAACCGCATCTAGTTTGAAACCCGTAGTTTTCGTAAAGGTTTGAGGAAAGGGAAAAGGTTAAAGGGGAAAGGTTTTCAGGAATCTATCTTTTAATTTCAAAACTCCTTTAATTTCAAAACTCCTGTTCTCAATGTAGACGCGGTTTACAAGGTAAAACTGAGGTTAAATATAGCAATACGCAATTACATTAGGACACTTGCTACTTACGAGCAATTAACTAAACTTGTCTTCACAGGCTAAATTGTACACAGACCAATTAGTTGTTATTCAACTACCAAAACAGCAGCACCATTGATTTTCCCAGTTCGTAAAGCATCTAAAGCTTCATTAGCTGCCGATAAAGGAAAAGAAGTAACTTCGGTGTGAATCGGAATTTGCGGTGCTAGGGTCAAAAACTCTTCTCCATCTTGGCGAGTCAGATTAGCAACTGAACGCAATATTCGTTCCCCCCATAATATCTGATAGGGAAAACTAGGAATGTCGCTCATGTGAATACCTGCACAAACTACGATGCCACCTTTGCGAACTGCTTTGAGTGCTGCGGGGACTAATTTTCCCACAGGAGCAAAAATAATTGCTGCATCTAACTCTTCTGGTGGTAATTTATCAGAACTTCCTGCCCAAACCGCACCTAGATTACGAGCAAATTGTTGACCTTGAGTATCTCCTGAACGGGTAAAAGCAAATACTTGTTTACCTTGATAATTTGCCACCTGAATCAGAATATGCGCTGCTGCACCAAAGCCATAAAAACCAATTCTGCTTGCCCCTTCGGTCATCCGATAGGAACGGTAGCCAATTAATCCTGCACATAACAAGGGTGCTGCTTGTAAATCGGTCAAGCTTTTAGGAATCGAGAAGCAAAAGCGTTCATCGGCAACAGTATATTCAGCATAACCACCATTAAGATCATAACCTGTAAATAATGCGCGATCGCAAAGGTTTTCTTGACCAGCCAGACAATAAGAACAACAATTACAGGTATGCCCTAACCAAGGTACTCCAACACGAGTGCCTAAGGGGTATTGAGTTGCTTGTTCTCCAGTTTCTATGACAGTACCAATAATTTGATGACCTAATACTAAAGGCAGTTGGGCTTTATTTAGTTCCCCATCGACTATATGTAAATCGGTACGACACACCCCGCAGACATGAACCTTAAGTAATACTTGCTTTGATTGTGGTTTTGGTACGGGTATTGCTCCTGCTTCTAAGGGTTGACCTGCTCTATTGAGAATCATGGCGTACATGGTAATTACCCCAAGACAACTTCCTCTTTAACCATAGCGAAATTATATTTATGAGGCTTCGGTCATTGGAACTAAAGCTCTAACTTGACTCCCACTTCTACGATTAGACAGTTTTCGGCGATCAACAATGACATTATATTTTTCAAGAACGTTGTCACGAATATTCTCTAGCAAGGTTATTAACTTAATATATCTACCAAAACCATGTTTAGATGCACTGTGAATATGACGGTATTTTTTAAGCATCACTAAAGAATCTTCTAAGTTTTCATTAATGTAACCAACTTCTTGTTCCAAGTGCGGTGAGCCGATAATTGTTGAACTTAAAGAGTTAGCGATGGGATCTAAGCCTTCTATTATGGCATTGAGGTAATTGTATTCAGTTGATTCTGAATGCAATTTATCTTGATACTCAAACTGTTCACGAACAATTAAGATTACTTCTTCAATAACTTGGGCTGAACTAGATAAGTTTTGGGTTGCTTTATCTTTGAATTCATATTTATAAATTGCTTTGGCAAGAGTTTGATTTAATTCTTTAATAAAAGAATAGCTATGCAAGTTATAAACATCTTGTAATCTGTCGAGTTTACCTTTAACACATTCAATTTTAAAATCAGTTATTAAACGCCCCCTAATATTTTGGCGACGGTCAATAGTTAATAAATTATTTCTTCGATCTTTATTAGATCTTCTACATAGCAATAAATATCCTTGATTGTTAAACCATTCATAAAAATCATTGATCCATAACTGCCGATAAACTTGTCTAGCTCTGTTATCTCTATTCAGTTTTAACGATCTATTTTGTTCAAAAATTTCATAAATTCCACCCATGATCTCTCTGTAGATTTCAGGAAGAATATCTAGCTGTTTGGCAATTTCGTTTGCGCTTTTGTCTTTATTGACTATAGAAAAATTATTAACAAAAACCAGATAATGAGTATTACTTAGATTTAAATCAATCGCCGTATCGTGTAGAAATTTTTCTTCCAAACAAGATAAGATTTCTGTTATGGATTTCTCATCAAGATTGGCATTGCCAAACTGTTTAATTAGCCAATCTTTTGATTCATTGCTGAAATTATATTTGCTTGCCATGATGCTTAAAATATTTATAGTTAACAGTTCTTTTTTCTATATTTCTATAGTAGACAATTTCATTGCAAATTTGCCAAGTAACTAGTAAGGCAGGTAAAAGAGTTGCTATCCTATGAATAGAACTCTTGATCTTAATATCAATTTGAATTCAGAAGCCTAAGTTTGATAAAGTTCTTAACTTGAAGATTTACTACAGTAAACTGCTTATATTCAGGAAGAGAGTGCCACAGTTAACATTTCTTCAGGAGTGAGATTAGAATAAACGATCTGACCATCTTTAAACCAGACAATTCTGGCAGTTTGTTTGGCAACTTCTGTTTCATGAGTAACCATGACTACAGTAATTCCGCTGCTGTGTAATTCACCAAAAATATCTAGTACCTCTCTAGTCGTATGAGAGTCTAGGGCACCTGTCGGCTCATCTGCTAGCAATAACAGAGGTTGGTTAACAATTGCTCTGGCGATCGCAACTCGTTGCTGTTGACCTCCAGAAAGCTGATTGGGACGGTTATTAACTCGGTTGCCCAAACCTATCTGATTTAAGGCATCCATTGCGCGATCACGTCTTTCGTTATATGGCACTCCTGCATAAACCATCGGTAACATGACATTTTCTAAGGCGCTAATTTGGGGTAATAAATGGAATTGCTGGAATACAAAGCCAATTTTACGATTGCGAATTTCGGCAAGTTGATCATCACTTAATTCGGCAACGGATACATTATCTAAGTAGTACCTTCCTGCAGTTGGTCGATCCAAACAGCCAATGATATTCATTACCGTTGATTTTCCTGAACCTGATGCCCCCATAATCGAGCAATATTCTCCTTGATGGATTGTGAGGTCGACTCGATCAAGAGCATGAACCGTCGTATTTCCACTACCATATACTTTTTCCACTTCCTCCAAACGAATAATTGTTGGTTTGGATCTAGGAGATTGCTTAGATAAATTCATCATATAAAAGCTTGCCTGAAAATTAGCAGCAATGTTTTGTTTCTATTGTGGCAATTTTTAATTGCTGCTGTAGATATTTTTTGCCGACGCACTATAAATAATATTGCGACAACATTAGTTTAGGACAGCCTTATTTAAGACACAATACCGCCCCATTTAAGACACAATTATGATATGACTACTTTTCAACTAATAAATAATCATGAGTATTTTACACATTGTTCCCCACATCGAAAATCAACAATTAACCTATATGGAGTTGAAGACAGATTTAGAGTCAGATACTTATGCTTTACTAGTTACCGAATCAGAGAAACCTGGAACTGTGTTGGTAGAAGCAGGCAACAGTTTTATCCAAGAAGAGTTCTTATCAAATCATTATCGCCATGCTATTGGACGAACTGTGAACGACCAAATAATATTTGATTCAGATTATTACTTGAATACGATTATTCCCGAATGTGCAACGTATTTAGGCTGTGAAACAATTGAGCTACTAAAGTAATCTCTTTAATGAGAAAACTTGTTTAGGCTCGACTACTCCGTCTCCAACAGTGGGAGCTGATTGACTAGCAAAAGTATTTAGAACCCTTGTTCTATATAGCTTGTATGATTTCTCGTTTCTCCGCGATCTCCGATGATAATTAACTCAACTACCAAGATGCCTTTAACTGATGCTAGAACTGAGTTATGGCAACCTGAACTAAAAGTTGGAAAACGGCATATTAACGAAAGATTATACAAGTTTTGTCAGTCAGAGATTACTCCGCCGTGAAACGACGGAGCCTGCTCTGACCGTTGGTCAATCAGGAGGAATACTCAACGTCTTACTCATTTAATTTTATTAATAGCGATCGCCTTCACGACGAGCTGCTTAGTGAGTCTGAAAATTAGAAATACTTTTTTATCCTTCCATTTTAATACTCGGAGAGTGATAGAAGAGGAATATTATTTTAAGATCTATTGATAAATAGAAAGTAATAAATATTTTTGTATTGTAAGTTAATTAGTATCGATTACTTCTAAATATTGATTACGATCAACTCCAAATAATTCTCTTAATTCTTTAATTGTCAGCTCGTAAAATTGCTTAAAGTCTATTAAATTAAGGTTACGATATTCAAATTGTTTACCATACTCAAAACCTAAATCGAAAATCTTGAGTTCTTCAAGATTAAATTGATAGTTTAGAGGATAGATAAAACGGGAGAGAAATTTAAATAATTTAACGTGCCATGATTTCGTTTGGTCATCATTGCCCATCGTAAAACCGATCAAAAATGCTTCCTGTTGTGGACTTACCCCCAGTCCAAAAAGAATATGCAAACAATCATGGTCATGCAAACTAATTTTGCCCGGTAAAGCCATGAGACTAGAAGGATTTTCAAACAATCTAATAACGAAGGGAATATCTGACTGTTCATCTAAATCTGCTTGTTGATAAACAGTTTTTAATGTTTGATCGATGATTGTTTGACTAGTCCAGTTTAATTGATGAATGTCTGACTGCTCATTTAAATCCGCTTGTTGATCAACATTTTCTAATGTTTGATCAACGATTACTTGACTAGTCCAGTTTAATTGTTGCAGCATTATTAGTATTATGATTTCACTATAAAATTGGTATTGAATTAATTATTTAATTAATCGTAACCTTAGTTACTACTTAGTGACAGTGACATAAGTCACGAGGACTAGTAAATTTTTCTCTAAGGGTGACAAATAGCTTGAAAAGTAAGCACATATAAGAATAGAGAAAAGCAGTTCCTTACAATCTACTTACTACTTATCTTAATGATCGCGAAAGTTCCTTAAAATCTTTAGAAGTAGGTAGTAAGTGCCTGAATGAAAAACTGAGGAAATATCTAACTATATATATAGTACGCCTGATGTGAATTAGAAATGCTTCTTTTACCATAAGGGTTTCGAGATTCGCCCACAATAATGATTTTGGAATTATTAACCAAATAACCAGGGTTTCAGCACTTAATTCACATTAAACGTATAGCAGGCAAAATAAAACTGGTAACAATTATTAGTAATGGCTCTTGGTCTGTTGTGGTACAAAGAATATTATATTCATAATCCAGAAGTATCATGACTCGTAATATATATGCGCTGTTGGTTGGCATTGATGCCTATGCCCCTCCTGTACCACCGTTGCAAGGATGCGTTAATGATATTAAAGCCGTAGAGGAATATTTGCGGGGTAGAGTAGCCCAAGACAACTACCAACTTCATCTGCGTACTTTAATAGATAGCGAGGCAACCCGTCAAGGAATTATTGCTGGATTTCAGCAGCACTTGTGTCAAGCTACAAAGGAAGATGTTGCCTTATTTTACTATGCAGGTCATGGTTCTCAAGAGCCAGCACCACAAGAGTTTTGGGAGATAGAACAAGATCGCCTAAATGAAACTATTGTCTGCTATGACAGTCGTAGTCCTGGGGTGTGGGATTTAGCGGATAAGGAATTGGGAAAATTAATTGGGGAAGTGGTTCAAAACAATCCCCATACCTTAATTATTATGGACTGCTGCCATTCTGGTTCGGGGACTCGCGGGGAATTAGAACTAGATGTTGACGTGAGGAAAGCCCCTGTTGACCAGAGGAAAAGACCAGTCGATAGTTTTATTGTTACTCCTTCTGAATTACAACCAGTATCTACTGTATCCGAATCTCGTAGTTTAGCTACCCATTCCAATTGGACATCAGCGCCAGGAGAATATATCTTTTTCTCAGCCTGTCGCGATCGCGAATTGGCAAAAGAATATAATGCTAATGGGACAAAAAGAGGTGTCTTCTCTTATTTTTTAATCGATACCTTAACCAAAACCAACGGTAATCTTACCTATCGTGATTTATTCAAACGTACTGCTGCTTTAGTGCGTAGTAAAGTTAATGCCCAAGCTCCTCAAATTGAACCCCCAGATTCCGCAGTTTTAGAACAATTCTTTTTGGGGGGAGCAATATCGACTCATCCTGCTTACTTTTCCGTTAGTTACCAGCCCGACTACGGTTGGGTGATTGATGGTGGTGCAGTAGATGGTATTACTCCAGGTACTAATGAACAAACGACTGAATTAGCAATTTTTCCTTTTGATACACCAATAGAACAGTTATCTCAGCCAAAAAAAGCGATCGCTACTGCCCAAATAACCCAGGTATTACCCCAGTTAAGTCAGATCACCGTCGCTAACCTCCAACCAGAAACTACTTACAAAGCAATTATTACCAGTTTACCCTTACCACCAAAAGGAGTCTGGCTGACAGGGGAAACGGCAGGAGTAGAATTAGTACGTCAAGCATTACAACAGCGTTCTTCCTTTTTTCTGACCGAAGTTCCCAACCCTGAAGCAGCAGAATGGCAATTAATCGCTCAAGATAATCAATACATAATTACTCGACCAGTTGACGACAGACCCTTAGTTACTCCTCTGGCGAACTACAGTGAAGCCAATGCCAGTCAAGTTATCCAGAGATTAGAACATCTAACCCGTTGGACAAATATTGCCGAACTAGCTAGCCCAGCTACTAGCCGTATCCCTGCCGATGCAGTGCAAATATCTATCTATCAGAGCGATCGAGAATTAACTGGTACCGACTTGTGTTTGTCTTACTATCAGGAAAGCGGAAAATGGCAGCAACCCACCTTTAAAATTAAGCTCACCAATACCAGCAGTATTCCTCTTTACTGCGCCTTATTAGATTTAACTGATCGCTACGAAGTCAGTGCAGAATTATTTGCTACGGGAGGTGTTTGGCTACAACCAGGGCAAGAAGTTTGGGCGTTAGATGGTAAAGCAATTTACTCTACCGTAGATCAAGAACTCTGGAAGCAGGGGGTGACCAAAGCTCAAGATATCCTCAAACTGATTGTCAGTACTGCGGAA